>DGBF01000145.1:0-170 GCA_002384725.1 Flavobacteriales bacterium UBA4011 | reverse complement strand
CAAACGTAATTGTGATTTTAGATGGTGATGAATTTCCTGTTAATCTGCAACCTGGACAAACCATTTTGGACGCCTCGCACGAAGCTGGGGCGGATTTGCCATTTGCTTGTAAAGGTGGGGTTTGTTGTACTTGTAAAGCAAAAATAATTGAAGGAAGTGCTCGTATGGAT
>DGBF01000151.1 GCA_002384725.1 Flavobacteriales bacterium UBA4011 | reverse complement strand
GCGTTAAGTTTTGTTTTTAATTCTTGGTTTGAGAGCAGTTGTGAAAATTCCTGGTTTGGATTCAATTCCAAAAAATGCAATTATTCACAAAGCAATTCTTACGCTGCCTATTCAGTATCAAACTGGTTCGGCTTATGACGTTGGTACTTTAGTACAAATGATAGAAAAGGAATACGAGGGAGGTAATTCGGGTATAGCCGTAGGGTCAATTACGACAGCTACTGTAAGTGATTTCACCAAAAGTGTTACTCAGGACATCGCTCCTTTTGTTCAAAGCGTTGTTTCTGGTCTGAAAGTAAATAAACCTATTTATATTTTGCCAGTTCGAAGTTCGACCTCAGGAGACCGAATAATTTTTAACGGCCCGAATACAACGAACAAGGCGAAACCGAAACTTTATATTATATACACCGAATTTTAGTGTTATGTGTGGAATTGTAGCGTACATAGGTAAGAAAGAAGCTTACCCCATCTTGATAAAAGGTTTACAACGTTTAGAATATCGGGGATATGACAGTGCTGGTGTAGCTTTGATCTCTGATGATAAATTAAACCTGTATAAAAAGCAAGGAAAAGTGGCCAATTTGGTCGAATTTGCAAAGGATAAAAATACAACTGGAAGTCTTGGAATTGCTCACACACGTTGGGCGACACATGGTGAGCCTAATGATACAAATGCCCATCCGCATCATTCAAACAACGGAAATATTGCCTTGATTCACAATGGAATTATCGAAAACTACGATGTTCTTAAAACAGAATTAATCTCAAGAGGATATGTGTTTAACAGTGAAACAGATACTGAGGTTTTGGTTCATTTGATAGAAGATATTCAGAAAAAAGAAGGTGTTTGGTTTGGTGAGGCGCTTCGTCTTGCGCTTTTGAGTGTAACAGGGGCATATGCAATTGTCGCTATTTCGAAAGAAAAACCAGATACAATTGTTGCAGCGAGAAAATCCTCTCCGCTTGTCGTTGGTATAGGAAAAGAAGGCGATTACTATTTGGCATCTGATGCGACACCAATTATTGAATACACCAATCAAGTTGTGTATTTGGATGATGAAGAAATTGCCGTGATTGATTTGAAGGAAGGGATGAAGCTTTTCAGCATACATGATGAAGAGAAAACACCTTATGTACAACATTTAGAATTGAAATTGGAGGCTCTTGAAAAAGGAGGTTACGAGCATTTCATGTTGAAGGAAATTCACGAACAGCCTCGTTCAATAAACGATTGTTTTAGAGGTAGACTGAACGCAAAAGAAGGATGGGTTTCACTTGGTGGAATAAAAGATTACGAGCAAAAATTAAAGAATGCAAAACGCATTGTCATGGTTGCTTGTGGCACGTCTTGGCATGCTTGTTTAGTTGGTGAGTATTTATTTGAAGATTTAGCGAGAATAAACGTAGAAGTGGAGTATGCCTCTGAATTCCGCTATAGAAATCCGGTTATTAACGAAGGCGATATCGTAATTGCTGTTTCTCAATCTGGTGAAACAGCTGATACAATTGCCGCTCTTGAGTTGGCAAAATCCAAAGGAGCAATTATTCTTGGAATTTGTAATGTCGTCGGTTCTTCGATTTCCCGAATTACCGATGCGGGATCATACACGCATGCAGGACCAGAAATTGGTGTTGCTTCGACGAAAGCATTTACTGCACAGGTTACGGTTCTTACGTTAATGGCTATTTCTATTGCGCATAAAAAAGGGACCATTAGCGAAACCAAATATCATAGTTTGTTACATGAGTTGGAAGCTATTCCTGCGAAAGTGCAGAAAGTGTTGGAATCAAATGACTTGATAGAGAAAATTGCCGCCGAGTATAAAGATGCAGCGAATGCACTTTATTTGGGTAGAGGAAGTTCTTTTCCAGTGGCTTTAGAAGGTGCATTGAAGTTGAAAGAGATTTCATACATCCACGCTGAAGGTTATCCTGCAGCTGAGATGAAACATGGCCCCATTGCCTTGATCGATGAGAATATGCCTGTTTTTGTTGTCGCAACGAAAGGAACGTCATATGAGAAAGTTGTTTCGAATATTCAAGAAGTTAAAGCTAGAAAAGGAAGAATCATTGCCATTGTAACAGAAGGTGATACGCAAGTTAGAGACATGGCAGACCATGTTATCGAAATTCCGCATGCGGATGAGCAATTGGTGCCTTTATTGGCTACGATTCCATTCCAATTGTTGTCGTATCACATCGCTGTAATGCGCGATTGTAATGTCGATCAACCGCGTAACTTGGCGAAATCAGTCACGGTGGAGTAAGGTTATGGGATAAGAAACGTAACCCCGGACTCATCTTAGTATATTTCTCTGTATCAATAACTTCTACAAAACTATGGGAATCTAACTATTCGGATTACTAACAGTATTTGTACGATAGAATTAGGGGTTTTATTGAAAATTCTGTAACCCTGAAGAGAATGAGATACAATAAAGATAACTTCAAATACAAAGAGAGTTTTTAGGAATCATTTACTAAGGTGAATAAACAAACGAGAAAAGTATTAGAAGATATCCTACTATCCACTAAAACTGTAAGTAGAGTTGTATCCAACATTGGTATTCAGAGAATGGAAGAGATATCTCTTAAATCAATGTTGAAGAAGTTGGTATTACCCTTTAGGAAACTCTTCAGTAGATTAAAGATGAATACTCAGAGAATAGATGATTTGAATGGGGTGTTGAAGAAGATGATATCCTAATACATCAGATGTTGTTTTGATTTGTCTCTCCAACCTGATTGATTTTTATACTTCACAAAGAATATTTTCAAATCACTTTGGTTGGGATAATCCACAAAAAATATCTTCTTATCTGATTGGTTAGTGTAATCTACAAAGTACCACAACCCCTTGTTTCCATCTACTTGATTGGGATAATCTACTTTAAATACCTTCAAATCACATTGATTTTCGTAATCAACAACAAATACTTTAACATCAGATTGGTTTGAGTAATCAACAGAATACACCTTTTGAGAGTAGGATGTTAGTGGGAGTAGAAATAATATGAAAAGGAGGTATTTCATTAAGTAAGTGTTTAATATTTCTGTCGTATCAAAAATATTACATAATTGTAAGTATTCAAACTAATGTTTATCAGAGATAGTTAAAATTAAGTATTAAATTTCATCTTTGCAACTGGCTAAGCAGTTCTTTTGCTAAGCCTTCCTGCTTCCCTATTGTTCACTTTTTTAAGATTTTATAAATTCTTGAAAGACGTCTTTTAAGGTAATAAACTATTATTTAACTTTATCCCTTAAGCGGTAAACATTAGGCTGATGTTTTACAATCATTGCGGTACAGCAGAAATCGACTTCAGTTCAAAACAAAACCCCGACAACCAAATTAATGGAGTCGAGGTTCTTTCAGCGATCTCGATAATCAGTCGAGAATGGATGAGTTTAACATCCTGAGTTAGGTTTTAATGGTGAATTGGTAATTTGCTTTTTTGTACGTTGAAACCAATGTTCAATCCAACCATACCACCTCCTTTTTGAGAAGAATAGAAAGCGTTTACTGGAATGTTTAAAGCTCCAGCGTGAAATGTTCTACCCAGGGCGAATACGAAAGTGGTGTTCAATTTAATATCGCCTCGTTTATCTGCAAATGTTCCAAAGCTGTATTTTTCATAGACTTCGGAAACATCTGGTCGATAGTAGATTCCATCTATCTGATATTCAGTATCCTCCATAAATTGTTTGTCGGCATATTGATTCCATTCTGATTTTGACATGTATCCTCCACCAAATTGATTGTCGTTATCGAAGAAACCTGACGATGTTTGCTTCAAACCGATTCCAGGACCGAAGGCAAATTCCCAGCCTGCTTTTCCAAAACGGAATCCATTCAATACTGTAATCGTAGGAATGAACTGTCCTTGTTCAATCCCAGATACGTTAGCTATACATTCAACCAAAGCTGAGAAATTGTCTGTTCCCACGTATTGTTTTTCAAATTGGTAACCAATCATACTCACAACGGGTTTGATGCCCAATCCACCTTGATCTTCTGGTCGCAACGCAAATTCGTTAACAGAACCCATTAAATAAGCGGCTCCAATTCTTGGTCCTGAGTTGTTGATTCGTCCAACGTTGGTAGAGGTGATTGGTTCGTTTTTGTATTCCAAACGAGCAACTACTTCTTTTTCCACTTCTTGGGCGTTCAATTCCTTCAAAACGATTTCTATCATTCTTTGTAATTCAAATTCCTGATCATCGAACTCACGAACTTTGGAAGAGAATAGCGTTTTATTTTTGACGTCTATCATTTTTACACTTACGACTATTCTATTTGATAATTGATCGAAGCTCCCGAAAAGAATGTAATCTGTTTTCAATGCTTCGCCCATTTTTGTCAAACAACCTTGGCCGAAGCATTCTTTTTGAAAAACCTCATCAGCTTTGATGATTTCATTCATGTCGAATTCATCGTACACTTTGTAAATGTTCAACTTGATAAGTTCGAGTCGCATCATTTTGGCAACGCTTTCCGCTGTAGAAGAAAGATTGTTTACATAAGGTTTTGCAACTGCTATTGTTGATGCATTTGATCCGCTTGATTGAGCGTTCGAAAAATTCATACTACTTATTACTACTGCTGAAATAAAAATCCACTTTTTCATCTTTTTTGTTTTTTGATTCGAACAAATATTTCTAAAAAAATGGGCGATAGTTCAATCGAATTGCGGAAGTGAGAAAATAGTATTTGTGCAAATTGCAGAAAAAAAAAGGGGTGAATAGGAAACGTTTATTGATTTGCGTTTTTCGCAAATCCGTGATTTTTAAGTTGTGTTTAGCGTAAATAATAAAGATCAGAATTCGATGTTATTCGTCCGTGAAACTAGTCTTTTGTTAAAAATGCAAATTAAGTGCCGATATCGATCAAAAAAAGTATCCGCCTCGCAGATTGTCCGCAATTTCCAATGGTTGCCGTCAAAGCAATAAGGTGAAATCACAATTCGAAGTTATTCGTCCCTAAAACCAGATTCGTTTCTACAAAGTTAAATCAGCCTCTATCTTTTTCCGAAAAGCATTGATCGTTCTATCGAAATCATAAAAGAAATTATTCCTTTCCTTTTCGTTCACCTTCGAAATCATACTAGAATTCGCCATGTGTTTATCCAAAATAAGAACAGTGTCTGCTACGTATGCTTCATTGCTCGTTTCCAAATAATTCATGATATTGTGCGTAATAAATAGGCCATTGACTTCTTTGCTTTTATACAAAAAAGTCGCATCTGAATTTATCGTTTCGTTCAGGAACATCTCAAAATCATTGCCAGAGGCAGGGGCTTTGGTTCCGTACATAAATTTCTTACCAACAGTAGCTTGGTCTTTCAGATGGGAAGACAACATCAATATTCTATCGTGCAGGAACAGTGAATACTCAGGGTCTTCGAACAAATGGGCTTTGTAGTAATAGTTGATTTGCCGTAAAAATCCACGCATGTATTCTGGATCATAAATTTCCTTTGAAGGGATAGAATTATACATCTGGAGTATTTCTTTCCCTAAATCAAATGCTTTTTCGCTTGTTTTGGCATGACCAAATGGTTGATCAACATAATCCGGAATCTGCAAATGTGTCTTTGCCCAGAAGTACAATTTGAAACGAACCAACTGAGGAAAATTCATCAACTGAAACAAGGAAAGATTGTTGATGGACAGAATCATTTCTGGCGAATCGAGGGACTTCAATCGTTTGAAAGCATTAAGAATTCCTTCCAAATACGATTCTAAACTAAAATCATAGGTATTCAAAGGCGGATAAGAGAACATCACTTTTCCTTCGCCCATTTCACATAACGCGTCGAAAGAAATATTATAAAACGAACACAACTTTTTTACTTCGTTGATGGTCAAAGCGGTTTCGCCTCGATACCTACGATAAACCGCATCTGGACTAATGTGCAAGACATCCGAAAGTGCATTTCCCAAAGCATCCTCGCCGGCAATTTTCTGTTTAATTATTTGAAAAATCGTTTCTTGAATATCTTGTTTCATTCTTTTTTATTAATCTTCAAAGACATCTTCGAAGTTATCTAATTCTTTTAGAAATTCATCATCCGGATCCTTTTCATCATCATTCAACCATATGGATTCAAACAATTCTCTCAATTATTTGTCCTGATTTCCTTTGTAACGATTCCGTTTGGCCATAGAAATGCGACCCTTCGTTATTGGATGAGTGCTCAAATACATAAGATCTCGTTTTCATCGCCACCCATGACCAATAAATCCCGAAGGTTACCAGCGTCAAAAAAGCCCAACCTATGAATTTGCCCATCAACTCTTTTCTCTATAACCAAAACGAATGCAGTGCCAAATAGTTCTGGACATTCGGTAACGCGTAGAACCATTAATTGCAATAGGAATAAGTACAAGGCACCCCAAATACAGGATCAACAAACCGATGTAAAAATGATTGTATTCACTCAGGTAAAAAAGTAAATTCAATGAAACGAAAACCGCAATGGCAATAATGAATCCTTTAAACATTTCTCTTCCTGTTCCTGTTCCTGTTCCCGAAAAATAAAGTCGACTGCCTTGTAACGATGTTTCGCCATACAAATAATGTATGGTTTTCGCTCGAGCAAAAGGATAATAGAAACCGATGGTAAGAATCGTAAACAAACAATTCACGACGAAAATTCCGAAAAAATCAGTGACTTTTCTTAGAAAAATCATTTTGTACTGATGCGCAAGAGGTTTTGGCGGCTCAAATGTTTCTTCAGGAATAGGGATTGAATCCATAAATGAGTTACTCTGTTTTGTGTTGCACTAAAATAAAGACTTTTTTCCGGTTTTCTTGAAATTCATAATTCGCTACTTAATTTTTATATGTTTTACCTGACCATTGACCATTGACGAAATCGAAGTTTCATTTTAAACTAGATCAAGTCAATGTCAACCTTCAATGTTAATGGCGAATAAAATTTAATGATCTTTATCCCATGCAAATAAAACTGTCGGAAGAGAACAAAGATTTCTTCCAGCGTGTTTATGAAGTGGTTCGCTTGATTCCGAAGGGAAGAGTAACCAATTATGGCGCAATTGCAAAATACCTTGGTACAGCGCGATCGAGCAGAATGGTTGGTTGGGCCATGAATGCAGCGCACAGCTTGCCTGATGTTCCCGCCCATCGCGTTGTGAATAGAATTGGTTTACTTTCGGGAGCAGGACACTTTTCGACACCGACACAAATGCAAGAATTGCTCGAAAAGGAGGGAATTGAAGTGAAAGAAAACCAGATAATAAACTTTAAAGAACACTTTTGGGATCCGCAAGTGGCACTGAGAATTGATTAACTTTGTAGTATGGTCGTAGTCATTGGTGGAACAGGTCTTGTTGGTAGTCATTTGCTGTTCGAATTAGCGCAATCGGAAAATCAGATTATTGCTACGTATCAAACCGAATCCAAAATAGCCAAGGTTAAGAAAGTTTTTGAACACTACGATTCGTCGAATTTCAACGTTTTGTTCACTAAAATTTCATGGAAAAAAGTCAGTGTAAACGATATCGTTTCGCTCGAAGAAATACTTAGCGAAGGCGATGAGGTGTATCATTGTGCTGCCATTATTTCTTTTCACCGTAGAGATTTTAATCCTTTGATGAAAATCAACCGAGAAGGAACTACCAATGTGGTGAATGTTTGTCTGGAAAAGAAAATCCGAAAGTTATGCTACGTTAGTTCAACCGCTGCCGTAAGTGGTGGAAGCGACCAAGAAGTAAGCGAAGAAACGAAATGGAAAAAAGATTCCGATACGAGCGGATATTCCATCAGTAAAAACGGTGCGGAAAGAGAAATTTGGCGTGGAATAAATGAAGGATTGAATGCAGTAATAGTCAATCCGTGTGTGATCCTTGGAGCAGGAAACTGGTCAGAAAGTTCCTTGACGATTTTAGGAAAGATTCAAAAAGGGTTGTCGTTTTATCCACCGGGTGGAAATGCGATAGTCGATGCTAGAGACGTAGCAAATGTTATGCAAAAATTGATGAAAAGTGACGTTTCCGAAGATAGATTTCTATTAATTGGAGAAAATGTTTCCTTCCAAAATCTCTTTATAAAAATTGCAAATAGAATAAGGAAGAAGCCGCCAAAACAAGCAGTAGGTGCGTTTGGGCTGAATTTGGCGCGTGTGATTTTTGGATTTGTTTACCTGTTTTCAAAAAAAAGATCGCCAATTACCTATGAAATAGTGAACAGTGCGCTATCAACTACTGTTTATTCGAATGAGAAATGTAAAAAGGAGTTGGGGTATGAATTCCATTCCCTAGAAGAAACAATTGATAATGCCGTAAAGGGTCGTGTGAAATGATGAAAAGTAAAGCCGATTTTGAATTAAAAGATCTCTTGAAAATGGAGATTTTTTGGATCGTATTAATCACGATATTTTTCGCTGTGGGAACGATTGGCATTGCCTTACCCGACTATAGAGATGCGCTAGTTCGCTTAAGTTCGTTTCATTTGTTGCTGACGTTCATCGTGCTTTATTATTCTCGAAAAGACAAAAAAGAGAAGTTTTTTCTATTTGCGTTCTTGATTTTTGTCCTTGGTATTTTGGTGGAATCGATAGGCACGAATACAGGAATACTTTTCGGCGATTACAAATATGGAGTAACTTTAGGGGCGAAAGTATTTGGCGTTTCTTTGATTATCGGTGTCAATTGGGCAACAATGGTGGTGTGCTCTTCGACTCTTGTTCATCGTTTAAAACTGAAGTTGATTTGGAGATCAGTTCTAGCTGCAGTTTTGATGACTTCTCTTGACTTTTTAATTGAACCAGTTGCCATTAAACTCAATTTTTGGTCTTGGGCTGGAGGAGAAATTCCAATTTATAATTACATCTGTTGGTTTGTTATTTCCTTACCAATGCACTATTTTTATATGAAATGGAATTTGGCAGAGAACAATTCAGTACCCAAAGCTGTTTTCGTCCTATTAGCCATTTTCTTTTTAGTACTAAATTTTGTTTAAATGTATTGGTGGGGTCCCTTTTTATTGATTTTGGCATTTCTAGGAATGGAGTTCATGGCGTGGGCAACCCATAAATTTGTTATGCATGGATTGATGTGGAAATTTCACGAAGACCACCACGTTGAAAAATCTGGTTTTTTCGAACGAAATGATGTTTTCTTTTTAATTTATGCCATACCCTCTTGGTTGTGTATTATGCTCGGAATGATTTATGATCAATACGCTGCTGTTTGGATTGGATATGGCATAGCCGCTTATGGCTTCGCCTATTTCATGTTTCACGATGTGTATATTCACCGTCGATTCAAATGGTTGCGCGATATCGATCATCCGTATTTCATGTCGATTCGAAAAGCGCACAAAGTACACCACAAACATTTGGGTAAAGAACATGGAGAATGCTTCGGGATGCTAATTGTTCCCTTGAAGTATTACAAAGAAGCGAAGCGCACTTTCCAACGGAAATACAAAAAAAGATGAGTCTTTATTTCATCCTCATGGTCGGAACACTAGCTGGTCCAGTTCTCCTTTCTTTCGATAAAAAGGTGCACTTCTACATGTATTGGAAACCACTCTTTTCAGCAACTTTAATCGTAGCAACGGTTTACCTTATTTGGGATGAACTATATACACAATGGGGTGTTTGGGGATTCAATCCAGAGTATTTACAAGGATGGTATTTAGGGAATTTACCTATTGAAGAAATTTGTTTTTTCATCTTTGTTCCTTACGCTTGCATTTTCGTTTACGAATGTTTGAAGGCCTATTTCCCATACTTAAAATTCAAGAAATTGGCTGGAGTTTTCGCCTTTTCCATGAGTATACTCTGTTTGGTATTGTCTATTATTTATCTCGAAAAATTGTATACAAGTGTGGCGTGTATTGTTGCTCTTGCCCTGACGATTTGGTTGTATTATGGCAGAAAAGTGAAGTGGTTTGCCGATTTCGCGCTCACATTTTTAGTGATTCAGATCCCGTTCTTTTTCGTGAATGGAGCTTTGACGGGTATGTTCACTCCTGAACCAATCGTCTGGTATAACGAAGCGGAAATCATGGGGCCAAGATGGGTGAGTATCCCAGTCGAGGACACGATTTACAACTACGGATTTTTACTGTTGGTATTTTTCTTTTACAAAAAGTTTAAAAAAGGAGTCAAAACCATCTAACTCCCTGTTTAGGTCTTTGAATTTCGTTCTTCTTTTTGCCTAAACCAGCTATGGTAATTTTATAGGCTACATCTGGATTAGCATCGTTCAAATTCGGAACAACGATTTTTAATTTCTTCCTAAATCCTGCCCGAACCACTTGATCAAATCCTTTTATAGGTTTTAAATCTTCCACAGGCCGGGTGCTGTAGAATTCAACTTTGTACCAAATTCTGTTTTTACCTCTACCTTTTAAAACATCTTCCAGGATAAAAGACGGGTTGTCTTCCATTCCTCCAGATATTTGTTGAAATCCACCACGAGAGGAGTATTTATCGGAATGTCTATCTTGGGCATAATCGCGCGGTGGTTCGTTTCGTCCGATTTCTGTATTGTCGCCAACTATACATTTTTCTATCACATTGCTGCTGTCCAAAAGGCTTTGAACACAAGAGTTATTGACGTCATTTCGCCAATAGTAACTTGCATTGTGCAACCAACCATATATTTCTTGTTGATCGTCACTAATCAAAGCGTAGGTTTCCAGCAAACGACTTTTCTCGCCTGCATCTGCCCAACGATAAGGCGAAAATTGTACGGATTTATCGGAAAGCGGTTGGATGAATTTTTGAAGTGGTGCCAATGAACTTTCGTAGCCGAAATCCATCACACCACGATCCCACCACCAATCTAATCCTGTTCCAATAGAACCCGTAAAAGTAGTCGCCCAACTTTGGTTGTGAAAATCGATTCCCGTGCAACAATACAAGGCTAATTTATCATCGGTCAAACCTATTTCTTCCAATATTACAGGCTGCTTGTAGGACTTCCAGAAATCATCAACGTAATTGGCGCGATTGTAGAAATTTCCATCTTTAATTGTCGAATAAACATGAACCGCTGTTACGTCCGATGCTTTCAAAATGCCGTCGTATCCATTTTTTCGCTCTGGTTTTTTCATGTTTCCATATGAATTGGCAAACATCGCCTGATCGTCTAAATTTGTTCGGATATAGTCGATTTGACCTTCCAACCATTTTTTGAAAACTTGAATGGCCTCATGGTCCGAAATCCCTTCTTGTTCAATTATAGGATCAATGAATTTTTCCAATTCGGAATACCCATAAAATGACCAGTAAGGACTATAACCCCATCGAGCATATATGTAGCGTAAATTCATATGTTGCAATTTTATCGCTTCTGGATTTGTAAAATATTCGCTGATTTTTTCAAACTGAAATTGATTACGGTACGGGTTGTTTTGCCAATTGGGTAAGTCCCAAGCTGCCCCCATTATTTCTACGTGATGACGGAATAAAATGGCATAAATTTTATTTTTTTCGGCCGTTGCCAACAGTCGATCAAAGCCAAACATTTCGTCTTGTTTTGAGGTGTAATTATACACATCATTCCAATCGGGAAGTGACCCCTGTGCACCAATTTCAAAGCGAACAAAATTTCCGTTTACTGCTGCCAATTTTTCCAAACCACCCATTTGTCTTTTATTTTGGGACGGTTTGTAGGTGAAAAAGCCACCGCTTGAAATATTCATACCGACAGCAATAAATCGTTCTTTCGATGCTTCATAATACAGATATCTATCTTCCTCTGTTCCCGTTTTATGCGTTACCAATCTCCCTTTGTGTTCAGATGTTTCACATTTAAATTTAACGCTGTACATTAACGGGTTGTCGAAACCTTTTGCTTTTACTTCAATTTGAATGGTCCATGTGCCAACTTCATTCGGTGCAAATCGCACGCGCCAAGGTTCCTCTGTTTTCTTTAGTAAAAAGGCATCAGTTGCCAAATCTTCTTGAAACTCTTGGTAATAAAATCCAATTCCTTTCTTTGTTTTTCCGGATGGTGAATTGAAAACGGCAATTACATCAACCTCCTCTGGATTGTATGGGTTCAATTGCTTTGCTCTCGCACCCGTGATAAAATTTTCGATTTGTTGTGCGATCTCTGAGTCTAGATTTAATCCCAGCTCCAATGTTTGATTCAATTTCGCCACGTACGAATCACGAACAGGTTTGATCCAACTGATGTCGCTTTTCTTAATGAGAATCTCGTCATTTCCATAAACTGAAAGTTGAAAAAAAAGGAGCACGACAAAGAATGATGAAATTTTCATGCGGTATAATTTATAACTCGAATATCGGCTTAATTATTGAATAAATTGAAATGTGAAGGTCTTGTTGAGCGAGGGAAGTACTTAGTTTTCTCTCGTCATCAAGTATTCGGCGAGTTCTCTTAAGTCCGATTTTTGTTCTTCAGGCACGTTTATTTCAACTAGTGCTTTCATTGCATTTTTTCGGTGCAATTCCATTGCATTTTTTGCTTTTTCTTGAACGCGAAGTTGGTCAAACAATGCTCTGACGGCCACCACTTTTCGAGTCAAATCTGTATCCTTTTCTAAGGCATCAAATTGATTCATTTGATCATTATTTGCCGATTCTCTCGCCAATAAATACAGCAAGGTTTTCTTGTTGGCCATCACATCTCCACCGATTTGCTTCCCGAATTTTTCAGGGTCTCCATACAAATCTAAAATGTCATCTTTTATTTGGAAGGCAATTCCCAACTCTTGTCCGAAACTATAAAGTTTCTCACGATCTGCTTTGTTCGCTTTGGCAACAATAGCACCCATTTCAAGTGAACAACCCAGCAATACTGACGTTTTCAAACGAATCATTTCGATGTATTCCGCAATCGAAACATTGTCTCGCTCTTCAAAATCCATGTCCATTTGCTGACCTTCGCACACCTCAATTGCCGTTCGATTAAAAAGCGTTAACAATTCAGGTAAATCTTCGGGTTTTTGCTTGCAAATCTCTTCATAAGCTTTCACCATCAATACGTCTCCAGAAAGAATAGCAATATTTTCATTCCATTTAGAATGCACAGTTTCTTTCCCTCGTCGTAAGGGTGCCGCATCCATTATGTCGTCGTGAATCAAGGTGAAATTATGAAACAACTCAACTGCAACTGAGGCATGAAGCACATTTTTAGCAGGCACTTCAAATAATTCTGCACCCATTAAAGTTAAAACTGGTCGTATTCTTTTTCCACCAAGCGTCATGAAATAACGAAGTGGGCCATATAGATTATTGGGTTTTTGCGGTAATTCAAATTGTTGAATACCTTGCTCAATAAGTTTAGAAAGTACAATTATTTTCGTCGTCATTTAAGTAATTCCAAAAGGTAATCGCCATAGCCGCTCTTGGTCAACGGTTCAGCCAATTCTTTTAATTGAGTGCTCGAAATC
>DGBF01000076.1:7273-7948 GCA_002384725.1 Flavobacteriales bacterium UBA4011 | reverse complement strand
CTAATTTTCTATGTTCAAGGTCTCGATAAGATATTTGCCGTTGACCTTTTTGAAGTGGAAGGTTACTCTGAAAACATTACCATTAACGGTGTAATTACCAATTGAAAAAGCGCTTGCCCCTTCTTTCCCAGGATGGATAATCTCGAATTTACCTTTGGGATATTTGGTAAAAAAATCTTTTAGGATCAATTTCGCTTGCGACTTCGAATAGGCACCATCTTTACCGAGAACCGTCATCAAAACCTTTTCATTCATCAGGCTTTCTATTGCTCCAGCATCACTAGCTTTAAAGGCTTTCTCAATTTCGGCATGCGGCAAACTGGAAATTCCAGAGATGCTCAAGATTGCGGTCGCAATGAAAATATATAGGTAACTCATGATCAATAATTTTAACCAAATTTAGCAAAAACAATGCCGTAATTCAAGCTTGTAAAGTTAAATGAACAAATGTACCTTCGCGATGTGAAAATAAAAGTCATTTGCATAGGGAAAACAGGTAAAAGCTTTCTAGTCGAAGGTGAAAACGAATATTTGAAGCGCCTGAAGCATTATGTACCGTTCGAAAAAGTAGAAATTCCCGATATTAAAAATGCAAAAAAACTGTCGCAAGTAGAGGTGAAAACTCTCGAGAGCAAAGAAATTTTGGCTAAAATAGACAGCTCGGATTACGTCGTA
>DGBF01000076.1:0-7218 GCA_002384725.1 Flavobacteriales bacterium UBA4011 | reverse complement strand
AAGCTCGGATTACGTCGTAGTTTTAGACGAAAAAGGAAAAGAATTTACCAGTGAACAATTTGCCGAATACTTTCAAAAAAGATTCAATCAGGGCGGTAAAACGATTGTTTTTATCATTGGTGGAGCGTTTGGGTTTTCCGCTGAATTGTATGCGCGAGCGAACGGTAAAATTGCACTTTCGAAGATGACTTTTTCGCATCAAATGATTCGAATGCTGTTTTTTGAACAAGTTTATCGAGCGATGACCATTTTGAAGGGTGAACCTTATCATCATAGTTGATTTGAATCTCAACAAATCTTTTATCTTTGGTTTTAATAACAATCCATGAATAGTTTCACCCAATTCGATGTTTTTTCTGCCATATCATGTATACTCTGGCTTGGAATAGTCGTAATTCTTGCAGCTTGGTATTACAGCAGTATTCGAGAAAAAAGCTGCGCTAAATATTTCTCACCCACGTTTTACTTCAAATTAATTTCTGCCGTCGGATTCGCGGTAGTGCATTTGTACGTTTATCAGGATGGCGGCTCATATCACGTCTGTTTCGCCCTTTTATGTGGATAACCAAAGCCAATTCACTGGAAAGAATGGGACGACTTTACAAAATGGGTTCCAAAGAAAAATATACTCAACTTTTTATATCATGAAAATCATTTTCTCTACTCATAATCAACACAAAGCAGAAGAAATTGCAGCTCAATTGCCCCAAAAAATTGAGTTATTAACCTTATCTGATTTGAATTGGCACGATGAGATTCCAGAAACGGGTTCTACCTTAGAAGAAAATGCGCGCATCAAATCTCAATTTGTCGTGGATCACTTTAAAATGAATTGTTTCTCAGATGACACTGGACTTGAAGTAGAAGCGCTAAACGGTGAACCTGGGATCTACTCTGCCCGATACGCTGGTATTGATAAAAATAGCGAAGCAAATATGGATTTGTTGTTGCAAAAATTAGATGAAAATCAAAACCGGAAAGCCCAATTCAAAACCATAATCTCCTTGTTTTGGAACGGAAAATTTCAGCAATTTGAAGGAATAGTAAAAGGAAAAATAACACTGGAACGTTCGGGAAACGGTGGTTTTGGATACGATCCTATCTTTCAACCAGACGAGGCGAATTGTACTTTTGCAGAAATGACAATGACCGAAAAAAGCAAAATCTCTCACCGCGGACGAGCGATTGCCAAAATGTTAGTTTTCCTATCAGAGAATATGTAAATATAGCTTGATAAAATCGCGTTGATTCCATATCTTTGCCCCCCTCGAACAGAGGTAAAACACGAATTAAATCACGCTTTATGTCATCAAAATCTAAAATCATTTACACCATCACAGACGAAGCTCCGGCTTTGGCAACGCAATCTTTTTTACCCATCGTTCAAGCTTTTGCAGGAACCGCTGGAGTTGATTTAGAGACGAAAGATATTTCACTTTCAGCGCGTGTTTTGGCGTCTTTTCCAGATTTTTTAACGGATGACCAAAAGAAGAGCGATGATTTAGCGATCTTAGGTGATTTGGCAAAAACACCTGAAGCAAACATCATAAAATTGCCGAATATTTCTGCCTCTGTTCCTCAATTGAAAGAGGTGATTGCAGAATTACAAGTACAAGGGTTCAAATTGCCTGATTATCCTGAAGATGCTCAAAACGAGCAAGAAAAAGACATACAAACACGATACAATAAAATCAAAGGAAGTGCTGTGAACCCTGTTTTACGTGAAGGGAATTCGGATCGACGTGCACCTCAAGCGGTTAAAAATTACGCCAAGAAAAATCCACACAGAATGGGTGCTTGGTCGAGCGATTCGAAAACGCATGTGGCCACAATGAACGGTGGTGATTTCTTCGCAAACGAAAAATCGGTTACCATGCCTTCTGCGACAAACGCAAGCATAGTTCATACTTCTTCGAACGGAACTAAAACGACTTTAAAAAACAGTTTAGCTTTGTTGGATGGAGAAATCATCGATGCAACTGTGATGAACAAAAAAGCATTGATGACCTTTTTGGATCAACAAATTACAGATTCGAAAGAAAGAGGTGTTTTGTTTTCGCTTCACATGAAGGCAACGATGATGAAGGTTTCTGACCCTATTATCTTTGGAATGGCGATTGAAGTTTTCTTTAAGGATTTGATCGCGAAGCACAAAAGTACTTTAACCGAATTGGGCGTTGATTTCAGAAATGGTTTTGGCGACTTAATCGAAAAAATGAACGAACTGTCTGCCGATAAAAAAGCAGAATTGGAAGCTGATATCAAAATAGCCTTCGAAAATGGACCTGAGGTGGCGATGGTTAATTCCGATTTAGGAATTACAAACCTTCATGTTCCAAGTGATGTAATTATTGATGCTTCAATGCCAGCAATGATTCGTACTTCGGGTCAAATGTGGGACAAAGAAGGTAAACAACAAGATACAAAAGCGGTGATTCCAGATTCTTCTTACGCTGGAATTTACCAAGCGACAATCGATTTCTGTAAACAACACGGAGCTTTTGATCCAACGACAATGGGAACTGTTCCAAACGTTGGTTTGATGGCCCAAAAAGCTGAAGAATACGGTTCGCACGACAAAACTTTCGAAATGAAAGAAGGAGGAACTGTTACTGTTGTTGATGCAAATGGAAATACTTTAATTTCACATAATGTAGAACAAGGTGATATTTGGAGAATGTGTCAAGCGAAAGACGATCCGATTCGCGATTGGGTGAAATTGGCGGTTACTCGTTCACGTTTATCAGGAATGCCGGCTATTTTCTGGTTGGATGAAAATAGAGCTCACGATGCTGAATTAATCAAAAAAGTGAATTTATATTTGAAAGATCACGATACATCTGGATTGGAACTTTCGATTCTTTCTCCCTACAAAGCTACTCTTGCAACGTTAGACAGAGTTTTAGCCGGAAAAGACACGATATCTGTTTCTGGAAATGTACTTCGTGATTATTTGACCGACCTCTTCCCTATATTGGAATTAGGTACGAGCGCAAAAATGTTGTCTATCGTTCCTTTGATGAATGGTGGTGGATTGTTTGAAACAGGTGCCGGCGGATCTGCTCCAAAACACGTGGAACAATTTGTAAAAGAAAATCACTTGCGTTGGGACAGTTTAGGTGAGTTTTTAGCATTAGCGGCTTCTTTTGAGCACTTAAGCGAAACGGCGGGAAACAGCAAAGCGAAGGTTTTATCTGCGACCTTAGACCAAGCTACTGGTAAATTCTTGGATGAGGATAAAAGTCCTTCTCGAAAAGTAGGAGAATTAGATAATCGCGGAAGTCATTTCTGTTTGGCGATGTACTGGGCAGAAGCTTTAGCCAACCAAAATGACGATGCTGAGTTGAAAGGACAATTTGCTGTAATCGCTTCAGATTTAAAAAACTATGAGGCTGTGATTATTGCTGAATTAAACGGTGTTCAAGGACCAGCTGTGGATATGGAAGGTTATTATCATCCTAATGCACAAAAGGTAGCTTCAGCGATGCGGCCGAGTGGAACTTTAAACGGGTTGTTGAAGAAGCTGAGCGATAATATATTGGCTTAGTGGGCGAGTGTTAATCACTCACAAAATTCTCAACTCTATCTTTCGCGACAACCCCAAATTGGTTGTTCGTCCAAAACTTGACGGCCTTTCCGTTCTCAATCATTATGAAAGTGGGATAACTTGTTCCAGTTACGGCAGTGAATTCAATGTCATTTTTCAATTGTTTGACCTTGAATTTTCCGTCTATCGCTTTTTCGTATTTTCCAATTGCCTCACCAGCGAGAAAACCGATTACATCAAATTCTATTTTGAGTTTCGGCTTTCTTTTTTTCATGATTTTCAGCCCTTCGATAGATTCCATGCAATAGCCACAGCCTGGCAGAGCTAACACCAAAAGTCCATTTCTCATGGTTTGTGTTTTCAAATTTTTAATGGAAATGGTTGTCCCCTGATCTGAAAAATCACCTTGATAAATAGTATTCACGGTAAAATAACCAATGAAAGGGGTGATTAAGAAGAAAAGACCCAAAGTGATTGCTATTCTTTTGTCCGATTTGAACCGACGATAAACGAGAATAGCCAGCAATAACCCAAAAAGAATCACCAATACATACGGAATAATTTTACTCATCGTATGTGACAAACCCCAATCCAATAAAAACGTTTCCATTTAGCGATATTAAGCAATAATACGAAGTTATTACAGTTTCCCACTGCAAATATGTTCACTTTTAATAATTGTTTAACTTTAAACCAATGAAATTAATATTATCCATTTTATTGGTCTTAGTTCTATTAATAACTATGGGTTCATGCGGATCAATCGTTCCACAACAACCCAGTTTTACGGAAACAGCACTTCTAGAAGTCCCAGAAAGAACGGGTGCTTTAAAATTGCCCATTGAAATTGATTTAACACCATATTTGGATTTGGTGGACAAAGAAATACCCTCGAAATTTTGGGGGAAAGATGATCCATGCGACGGCGTTGCGTACAGCTATTATTTCAAAAGAGAGCCTATTCAGTTTGAGGGCAATAAAAGCACAATGACGTATAACATTGACGGGGAATATAACATTCGGGCAAACTATTGTGCAAAATGCGCCGAAGCTTTTGGTAGTGGGCCTTTTTGCTTGACACCCCGTATTTATGTGAGTTGTGGTGTGGGAGAGCCTTTGAGAAAAATTCAAATAGGATTTGAAAGCAAAATAGCATTAGAAGCAAATTATTTACTGAAGAGTAAAACCTCCTTGGTGAAAACTAATATTATCAATCCTTGCGAATTGTCTTTTATCAATTACGACGCTTCAAAAATTATTGAAAAGGAGATCAGTACCGCCTTAATTGAAATGGAGGATGAAATCGATGAGCAAATCGCTTCAGTAGACATGAAATCGACGATTACCGAAGTTTGGGACGCCCTTCAGGAATCGATGCTGGTGGAAGGTATGGGTTATTTAAATCTTCGTCCTCAGGAAATTGATGTGGAGCCAATCACATTTAAAAAGCAAAAAGGATACGTAACCGTTAATCTTGTTTTAAGTCCCGTTTTTTCGACAGATTCTATCAATTTAACAAAGAAAAGTCTACCCTTTTTAACGAAGATAAAATCTAAAAAGGACTTCAGCCTTCCTATTCTTACGCTTGCTTCATATGACAGTATCAATTCCATTTTGAGTCAGAACATGGATAATTTGGTGATTCCCTACAAAAAGAAAAAAATTATTATCACTTCGGCAAAAGCGCTAGGCCCAGTTGGCAGCAAGTTGCTGTTTGAAGTAATTTTTACTGGAAGTAAAAAAGGCAAACTGTACTTGATAGGAACACCAGCCTACGACTCCAAAACACATATTATTAGTTTTCCTGATCTAGAATTCGATATTCGATCACGGGATGCTATTTTGAAATCGGCAAAATGGCTTTTCGACAAAAAACTGACGACTCTTCTACGAGAAAAAGCATTGTACGATTTGACGGAACAATTGGAATTGGCACGAAACGAAATTGAGACGCAATTGAACATTCCAATGGAAATATCAAAAGGTCAATTTGCTTATTTCAGCGGTAAATTGACAGATTTCAATATTTCAACCTTAAATATTGGAACATTAGGGATTCAGCTAATTGTGGATTTATCTGGAAACTTATCCATCAGGCTATAATCTAAATCGTATTTGGAATAATTCTTGATTAACTATTTAATGTGAATTCTCTGTTGATTCACCAATAAGACACATAGTGTTTTGTTTTATATTTGTGAAAAAGTTGACAGCCACAGGTTATGGGGGCACAAGACCAGTTTTCAAGAATCCAACTCGCGCTGAAGAGTAAAGAGCCAATCGTCGAGTTGAAATATTGATACTATAAAAAATCCCTTTTTACAACAACTGTCACAAAAAGGGATCTTCAATATTTAGTTTCGAGGGAGTTTATATTGTCATGATATCCGTCTCTTTCAATTCAAACATATCATCAATTCTCTTTGTATAAGCATCGGTAATTTCTTGAACTCGTCCTTCAGCATCTTTTGTCATGTCTTCTGAAAGTCCATCGTTCTTTAAATCTTTTACCATATCCAGGCTATCTTTTCGGTGATTTCTAACAGCGACTTTAATATTTTCGCATTCAGCCTTAGCAATCTTAACCAAATCCTTTCTGCGCTCTTCCGTCAAGGCCGGAACGCTAATGATTAACATCTCTCCATTGTTCTGAGGCGCAAAACCCAAGTTAGCATTAATTATTCCCGTTGCTATATCGTTCAACAAAGGTTTTTCCCAAGGTTGAACCGTCAAAGTTCGAGCATCCAAAGTATTCACATTTGCCACTTGAGACAATGGGGTTTGCGTACCATAATAATCAACTGTCACACTACTCAACATTGACGGAGTCGCTTTACCTGCGCGTATTTTTGACAAATCAAATTCCAATCTTTCCAACGACTTATCGTTAGCTGATTTGAATTCATCATATATCATATTTAAATCTTCAATCATAATAAAGTATTAATCTAAATTCATGAACTAATTACGAACAATTGTGCCAATTTGTTCGCCGTTCAACAATTGTTTTAATCTTCCTGGAGTATCCATGTCAAATACGATAATTGGTAAATTGTTTTCTTTGCACAAGGTGAACGCCGTCATATCCATAATTTTTAATCCTTTTCCATACGCATCATCATAGGTTATCATGTCGTACTTTGTGGCTGTAGGGTCTTTAAATGGGTCTGCTGTATAAATTCCGTCAACTCTCGTTCCTTTCAAAATGGCATCTGCATTTACTTCAATAGCTCTCAACGCCGCTGCTGAATCTGTTGTGAAATACGGATTGCCTGTTCCAGCTCCAAAAATCACGACACGCCCTTTTTCAAGGTGACGCATGGCTCTTCTTCTAACGAATGGTTCAGCGATTTCTTTCATTTCTATGGCAGATTGCAATCTGGTTTTCACACCAGCTGACTCCAATGCTGCCTGCAAGGCCATACTATTAATCATAGTTGCCAACATGCCCATATAATCACCATGGGTTCGATCCATTCCACCTTCTTCGGCTTGTACACCTCTGAAAATATTACCTCCACCAATAACAATAGCGATTTCTACGCCAGATTCATGTACTTCTTTGATTTGTTCGGCATACGAACTCAAACGTTTATTGTCGATTCCAAACTGTTTATCGCCCATAAGGGACTCACCGCTCAGTTTTAGGAGAATTCTTTTGTATTTCATTA
>DGBF01000068.1:16129-16319 GCA_002384725.1 Flavobacteriales bacterium UBA4011 | reverse complement strand
TTGAAATGCTTTTCAAGATAATTTTTTACAAACATTTCTTCATTTACTAATTCAAGTTCATGGATTGCTTCAAAATTATCTTCTAAAGCTTCTATCAATGGTTTTATTACTTGTTTAAATTGGGGTAATTTATTAACCATAAAATCAATACAACCATTTGTGGTAAACATATGTATGTCGTCAAATAAAA
>DGBF01000068.1:6828-15956 GCA_002384725.1 Flavobacteriales bacterium UBA4011 | reverse complement strand
TCTGACATGTTTTATATTTTTCTCACCAATATATTCTGCTAATTCGTGTGAGATATGTATGTCGTCAAATAAAATTGAACTTTTTCACTCAAAATTTAAGCGAGGTTTCTGCTAATTTAGTTTAAAATTCTGATACTGTTTTTTTCTTGCTTTTAAAGTTCTATTTTTTGTCTGTTTTCGTTTTCTCAATTTTCTTTCAGCTGTTCCAAAATATACTTCAGCTGGCGTTACATTTTTCAAAGATTCATGATATCTTTTATAATTGTAATACTGAACAAATTCTCTCATTTTAGCTTCTAATTGCCCCGGACTGAAGTAATTATCAAGCTTTACAATATTCTTCATTGAACGGTGATAACGCTCAATTTTACCTTGAGTTTGAGGATGTAATGGTCTCCCTCTGACATGTTTTATATTTTTCTCACCAATATATTCTGCTAATTCGTGTGAGATATAACAAGAACCATTGTCTGACAACAAGCGAGGCATTGATTTTTCATTAACCCCAGAGAATGCAATAGCTTCATCGATTGTATTGGTGACATCTTCTGCTTTCATTGTTGAGCAAAGCTTCCAGATTACAATATAACGACTATAATCATCCAAAATAGTGGATAAGTAATACCAACCCCAACCAAATATTTTGAAATAGGTAAAGTCAGTTTGCCACATTTGATTGACAGCAGTTGTTTTATCATGGAAACTATCTGAAGCACTCATAATTCTAAATGATGGCGATGAAATAAGCCCGTTTTCCTTTAAAATGCGATATACACTGGATTCACTGATGTAGTAATTGTAATTATCCGTAATATACCAAGCTACTTCTCTGGAAGAGAATTCCGGTTTTTCTAAAGCTATTTCAACAACTTTATCTCGGTCTTCATTATTGATTTTATTCCATGTTCCTATTCGGTCTGATTTTTTACGCTTCAAACCTTCAAAACCTTGTTGTGCGTAAGAGTTATATTAATTATAAAAAGTTGTTTTATTTATTTTTAACTCTTCGAGTGTTCTGTTTACACCAAGATCTGATTGTTCTACGAGTTGTATGATTTCATACTTTTCTGATTGACTGTAATGCATATACTTCTTGCGTTTTACTCGTCTCCACGTAAGTTTTTTTTCAAAAAGCGGACTTCCAAGGAAAGTTCTGCGACCAGCTCTTTCAACGAACCGTTCTCCCCTTTGAGTTCATGTACTTCCGATGTGTTGGCCTCTCGCATTGTATCCCCACTCAATCTACGTTTACCTGCTTCCATAAAGTCTTTAGACCATTTATAGTAGTTGGCTTGATGGATACTTTCTTTACGGCAGAGTTCTGCAATGGTGGTTTCACCTCGCATTCCTTCGATAATAATTCTGATTTTGTCTTCTGAATTGTNNAGTTTATTCATTAAGATCAATTAGATAGCATAAAAAGGTTCTGTCGCATTAATTGTTTTCTTTAAGGATGGTGTTTTGTAAAACCACTGAAAATGAGCAAGTAAATAAAAAATGCTGCTCCTTTTGGAGCAGCATTTTATCAGAGTGGAGCCGGAGGGTTTCGAACCCTCGTCCAAACAATGTGCAACTAAGCTTTCTACATGCTTATTCCATGATTAATTTTCGACTATCGAAACGGACATGAACACCCAAGACGATAACTTAGATTCTAAATTTCGCATATGCTTAGAATCATCGCAAACACTAGATCAAAAGAATGAACTCTCAAATGCCGGGATTAATGAACGGAATCCAAGCGAGAGTACTTGTCTGGTTACTAAACTTCACCTAGATTAAGCTAATTAACATTCAGTTAATTAAGCTGCAAGTGCGTATGACGTGTTGTCAATTATAGTTTGGAGCAAGAGATTTAAGAGCTTCACTTCAACGCTCTGCATGCTGACACCTAATTACCTCCATCGCTGTCAAAGCCAATACGGCCCCATTAATTTTGGTGTTGTAAAGTTAAGAATTATTGAATTATGAATTACGCTAATTTGAGAATTGCGCGTTAATAATTCGTAATAGAAAATTGAAAAATGCGTAATTGATTAAGATTTAATCTTCATCATCATACTCTTCGTCGTCGTCATACTCATCATCATAGTCGTCATCGTCGCTATCATCGGCATTGACTAAGTATTTGCTGTAATCCTCGTCGTCGTCGTCATTTCGGCCAAATAAATCGATATCTTCAAAATCATCATCGTCCTCGATGTGAATACTATTCTTACCGCTTTTCTTATACGGATTTAACTTCGTTTGCTTTCCCCGACCTTCGTCAGGAGTATCAAAACTTCGCGTCTTGGGCTTGTTCGTTTTTTTACGAGAAAAATCTTTGCTTGGAGCATCGTCCGAAGTGGCACTAGGATTATAAGGTGGAGTTTCTGAACTCGAACCTGAACTCGAATCGCGATTGACTGGGCGAGGAGCGTCTCGTCTAGGAGCTGGTTTGCTTCCTCCACGATCTTCGGCCTCTTTTACTGCCAAACTTCTACCGTTTACTTCATGGCCGTCCAAAGCTTCAATTGCGCTTTGCGCTTCTGCATCATCGAACATTTCGACGAAGCCAAAACCTCTGGATTTTCCTGTTTCTCTGTCTAAGGCTACCGTGGCCTTGTTGACTTTCCCGTATTCTTCAAATAGGGATTGGAGTTGTTGATTGTCGACTGCAAAGTCCAATTTAGCAACAAAAATGCTAGTCATAATGTAATCGTGAGAATTATATTTTTCAATTGTTAATCGTACATGTAATGTCCATGAACAGTGCGAAATTACATTTTTTTTTGATTTTCACAAGATTACGATAAAAAAGGTTGATACTGATGACATTTTTGGCTATAAAAAAAGGGACTCCGAAAAGTCCCTTTTGTCTTTTTGTTAAGCTTATGATTTTTTCAATAGATCTCTAATTCGTTTTACAAATCTTCCATTTCTTCATCAATTTTACTTTGCTCAATTACTTGCTTCGCTTAAGCCGCATTTTGAAAGTCTTCTTCTTTTAAAGTTTTGTTTTCTAATTTGTTGTAATCTTCAAAGAAGTTACTCGATTCTTTCATCTAATGCTGAGGTAGTTCAGATATGTAATTGTACCTCATGCCATTTTCGGCAACTGCTAATTCAAGCACATTTCCGGTCATAATTAAAACGCTTAAATTCCTTAAACATATAATTTTGTTTATCTATAATTTAAAGGGCTGGCGATTGATTAATGAGCGTCCAAGTGTCAGTTCGTCAGCATATTGCAACTCGGTTCCGATTGCCACACCGCGAGATAGACAGGTAATGTTGATCTTAAAAGGAGCAAGTTTTTTGAACAAATAGAAATTGGTGGTGTCTCCTTCCATATTGGTGCTCAAAGCGAAAATTATCTCTTTCACCTCTTCCTTTTGCACTTTCTCTATTAAGGCAGAAATATTCAAATCGGCAGGTCCAATACCGTCCATAGGAGAAATAATTCCTCCTAGTACGTGATAAATTCCTTTGTAATAATTCGTCGACTCCAGGGCCATTACATCCCGAATATCTTCAACGACACATATTTGGGCATGATCTCTATTCGGGTTCTGGCAGATTTCACACAATTCTTGGTCTGAAATATTCCCACAAGACGTGCATTTCTTCACCATTTTCTTCATTTCAACAAACGATTCAGAAAACTGTTGAATTTCAGTTTCACTTCGGTTCAACATTTGTAGCACCAGTCGAAGTGCAGTTTTTTTTCCTATCCCTGGCAGGGAAGACAATTGTTCTACAGCTTCGTCGATGTATTTTGAAGAGATTTTCACCAGTCAAAGATAGAGAAACATGAAGTGTACGAGAATATAATTTAGCCTTTTTTACCAACATTTGTCTGTGCTTTTCCTTTAATTAATCGTGACGTTTCCCTTATATTTGTAGCCGTATGAATTCAGGATTTGAAATTATTGAGTTTAGTTGGCAAGGAATGACCCTTCAGGAACCAATGGCATTATTGACCAATTGGATGATCGCGGCTTTTTCTTTTTATGCATATGCTCAATTAAAAAAGGGGGTAAGTTTGTTCCAAGATTTATGGAAATCGTTTTATATGGTTTTGGGAATCGGAATGATTTTTGGCGGATTAGGCCATCTTTTCTTCCAGTATTTTAGTTTTTACGGAAAGTTCCCGAGTTGGACGTTGGGCGTTCTCGCGGGAATCCTCGCCTCATTTGCTATGATTGAAACGGTCGATAAAGAAGCTTCGAAAAAATTGTTGCAACGAATTGTTCTAATCAAGTCGGTTATATTGTTGTCGCTATCTTTTGTTACTCTTAAATTTCTTTTCGTAGCACTGGACACATCAGTCACGTATTTGCTCTTTTGTGGCTTTTTAGCATATCGACAGAGTAAGAAAGAATGGAGGGGTATAAGCTATTTTTACTACGGAGTTTTAGCCTTGTTACCTTCGGCATTTATCTTTGGTTTAAAATTTAATATGCACAAATGGCTCAACAAAGACGACCTAAGTCATATCTTTATACTAGCTTGCGTTATGCTCTTTTTTGTAGGGGTTAAATCGACTCAAAAATTAATGCCCAATCGTTTGAGATAATACCATATGTCCCAGTCTAAAGTTAATATCCGTAATAAAAAAGCCCGCTTTGAATATCATTTAGAGGATACTTTTACCGCTGGCATGGTTCTGACAGGAACGGAAATTAAAAGCATTCGCAACAACAAGGCTAGTATTTTGGAAGCATTCTGTGTGTTTGTCAATGGTGAGGTTTTCATCCGAAACATGTTCATCAACGATTACGTCAATACATCTTTCTTTCATCACAAACCAAAGGGAGATCGAAAGCTATTGTTGAACAAGCGAGAAATCAACAAGATTGAAAAATGGCTTAAAGATAAAGGGAATACCATCATTCCAACGAAGGTGTTCATCAACGATAAAGGTTGGGCGAAGGTTGAAATCGCTACGGCAAGAGGTAAAAAATTGTACGATAAGCGTGATGATCTTAAAGCCAAAGACGACAAGCGTGATATGGATCGCGCCTTGAAGCAATAATTAAACAAATCCTAAGGTTAATAAATGTAACCATCGATCGTCTCTCAAAAGGAATGCGACTGTCATCGGTATGCTTAAGTAACAACTCGCCATATATGCACCGGTAAAATAGACTGTTCTTCTTTTGTAAAAAACCAAAAAAGTGGGAACAAACAAGATCATCAGCGGCAGCGGCATGTACGACCAAGTATGTTTATCAAAAGGGTATCGTTCGACATTTCCGTTTACCACGTGCAACACGTTCGTTGGAATATGCAATAATCTAGATTTCTCGATATACAATCCCGGATAGCTCTGTAAATGGTGGTAATTACTTTCGGCAATATAAGCGTAGCCGTAATCTGCGGTAAAAATAGTGCGGACTTTCTTGTATTTATAACCCACTTCTTCGTGAGTAGCAAACTGTAACAATTCATCTTGTTCGCGATGGGTTGGTAGCACAAAATCCCAAAGTATGGCAATGAAAATTACCATACAAAGCTTAGCGCCAATATTGACGTATTTCCAGCGCCATCCTGAAATTAAACTCTGGTAATACCGTTCGTCTTTCGCTTCTTCGCGTTTCATGTGGGTGCGATATCTGTCGCGAGCCTCCTTGGCTTTTTCTTCGGGTGTTTTTTGTTTGCGTTGAGCAGTTCTAGCTTCCCGAGTATTTGTAGCATCTTGACTTAGATTCATCAAGGCGTCGTATGAATCCTGCAACTCAGCGAATAATTCCGAAGCTTTTGGATCGGAATTTTTATCCGGATGGAGCTGCATTGCCAAACGTCGATATGCACGTTTTATATCGGCGCTGCTTGCTCCAGGTGGTATTCCGAGATTTCGGTGATGTTGACTCATTTTATATTGAAATGCACTATAAAACTATAAAAATCCTACGGTAAGAAGATGAAGCCAGCGATAATCCACAATCAAAAAGACAGTGGTCTGCCGCACTGGGAGAAGGATTACGATCTGGGTGAAGTAATTTTGCTTTGTCACGATAGGCTTTTTTTATTTCGACTGTACTTGCACCGACCGAAACACCGAGAATTCGATGATAATTACTCATGAATAGTTAATGGAATTTGAGCAAAAGTAGGTTTTCTTAAAATTTTACCGCTTTCAGAATGAATGAATTTTGAAAAGACATATGTCTTCTTCGGAATTTTCCAAGCAGGTAAGTCTAAGGAAGAAAAGTCGTTAGAACTGAAATCTGAATCCAACACACAAAGCACGAGTATCTCGCCCCATTTATCGCTTGGTTCTTTCCAACAGAAAAAAGAATCGGGTAGGATGGAAGTCAACAATTTTTCAATTTCTTCCAATTGAATTTTGTAACCGCCAGAATTTACAACAAAATCAGCCCTTCCCAACCAACGGAATCGGGTAGGAGAGTCTAATTGAATCAAATCATTCGTTGCGAGGTTTTGAATGCCAAGATGTTCAGCAGATAGCGCCAACATTCCATCATTTACTTTGAAAGTTACGCCTGATAGAGCTTCATAATAAGGAGTAGTTTCTTTACCAACCTTCCGCATGGCAATATGAGATACGGTTTCTGTCATCCCGAAACTATGATAAACAGTGATGTTCAATTCCTTTAATCTGTTCTCTATCTCTTCAGAAATAGGTCCGCCACCCACCAAAATAGTTGGGATAGTTTTTAATTTTTCAAAGTCAAATTTCAAGGATTCATTGAGTTGCACAGGAACCATAGCGATAAAATCGATTTTCGTTTCAAAATGCTCCAATGGTCTCGACGAGGGTGTTTGGATGTCAATTGCATAATTCCCTTCAATTGCACGAGCAAGCATCATCTTTCCAGCGATGGTGTCAATGGACATGCACAAAAGTGCTTTTGTGTTGCTGTTAAAATTGAAAAAAATATTTGTCATGTGTGCAGAAGCACGTATATTTTCCGTGGAAAGCGAAAGTTTTTTAGGATTACCCGTTGAACCTGAGGTATTCAATTCGACGGAACTGCTATTTAGAAAATTATCTTGAAAGGAAATCACCTTTTTCTGGTCTAAATAATTATCCGAATAGGTAATCGCAAACATACTTGGAATGAATTTTGTGTAACGAATTATAAAATTACGATTTTATACAGTACAAAGGAGTCAGGAATGATTTCAAAAATATAGATTATGAAGAATAGAATTTTAGGAATTGGTTTAATCACTATCGTTTTAGGATGTTTGTCCTTTATTGGGAGAAATGAATTTAGTCATTCAAAATCTGATCAGAAAGAAGGCAAAGGAATCATTTTTCAAACGATGAGTTTGGAGGAAGCAAAGTTATTGTCTAAAAAGACTGGAAAATTAATTTTCATTGATATTTATGCTTCTTGGTGTGGCCCTTGCAAAATGATGGCTAAAGGGCCTTTCCAAGATGAAAAAGTCGGAAGTGTTTACAATTCTTCTTTCATCAATCTAAAAATTGATGCTGAAAAAGATGCTGACGGAGAGTTCGTCTCTCGAGCATATGCTGTAAGTGCTTATCCTACAACTGTTTTTATAGATGGTGACGGTAAATTGATCAAGAAATTTGTGGGTTATCGTTCTGAGGATAATTTATTAGGTATGGCCGAGATGGTGAATCCTACGGTTGGAGATTAGTTCTTTTGAATAAAATTTAATTTAGGGAACTAACGGGGGCGAATTACTATTCGCCCTGCATCCTAAGTTAATACTTATCTTCATTTTTTTATCTAAAAAAAATGCCCGATTCAATATTGAATCGGGCATTTAAGCTTTATAGATTAAAGGGAAACTTATTTTCCTTTGTCCATTTTCTCTTTCAATGCAGACAATGCATCCAAGTCACCTAAAGTAGATTTCTCGTTTGAGCTGTTTACATTTTTCACTGCATTTGAAGTGTTTGAACCACTACCACCTTTCTTCGCTCCTCCTGACGGTTTAGACTTAGTTGATGGGCGATCTTCACCTTCTTCGAACATACGTGTGTGAGAAACAACGATTTTCTTAGCGTCCTTGTTGAATTCAATTACTTTGAAATCTAAAGTATCTTCGATTTTTGCATTGTTTCCGTCTTCTTTACGCAAGTGCTTAGCAGGGCAAATTCCTTCTACACCGTATGGTAAGGATACGATTCCTGATTTGTCTTTGTTTTCGATGATAGTCCCTTGGTGTACCGAACCTTCTCCGAAGATTGTTTCGAATACTTCCCATGGATTCTCTTCCAATTGCTTGTGACCCAGAGATATTCTTCTGTTCTCTCTGTCGATTTCCAAAACCACAACTTCCATATCGTCTCCTACTTTGCAGAATTCTGATGGATGCTTGATTTTCTTTTGCCAAGAAAGGTCAGAAATGTGAATCAATCCGTCAACTCCTTCTTCTAATTCAACGAATACACCAAAGTTAGTGAAGTTACGAACTTTCGCTTTGTGACGCGTTTCAACTGCGTACTTCGCTTCAATTCCTTCCCATGGATCTGGCATCAATTGTTTGATACCCAAAGACATTTTTCTTTCTTCACGGTCCAACGTCAAGATAACAGCTTCAACTGAATCTCCAACATTGATGAAGTCTTGTGCAGAACGTAAATGTTGTGACCAGCTCATTTCTGAAACGTGAATCAAACCTTCAACACCTGCAGCGATTTCAACAAAAGCACCGTAATCTGCCATAACGACAACTTTACCTTCTACTTTGTCTCCGACGTTCATGTTTCCGTCCAATGCATCCCACGGATGTGGTTGTAATTGTTTCAATCCTAATGCAATTCGTTTCTTATCATCATCGAAGTCTAAGATTACAACATTCAATTTCTGATCCAATTCAACGATTTCTTCTGGATGATTAACGCGTCCCCAAGAAAGGTCTGTGATGTGAATCAATCCATCTACACCACCCAAATCGATAAAGACTCCGTACGAAGTAACGTTTTTCACGATACCTTCCAATACTTGACCTTTTTCCAATCCAGCGATGATTGTTTTCTTTTGCTCTTCCAACTCAGCTTCGATCAACGCTTTGTGAGAAACAACTACGTTTCTAAACTCTTGGTTGATTTTCACTACTTTGAATTCCATGTTTTTACCAACATAGATATCGTAATCGCGAATAGGTTTCACATCAATTTGAGATCCTGGTAAGAATGCTTC
>DGBF01000068.1:2302-6741 GCA_002384725.1 Flavobacteriales bacterium UBA4011 | reverse complement strand
CAATTTGAGATCCTGGTAAGAAAGCTTCTAAACCAAATACATCTACAATCAATCCACCTTTTGTACGACATTTTACAAAACCTGTGATGATTTCTCCCGTTTTCAATACATTATTCACGTGGATCCATGCTTTGTGCATACGAGCCGTTTTGTGTGAAATAACCAATTGTCCATTCTTGTCTTCTTGACATTCAACGTAAACGTCTACTTTGTCACCAACTTTCAAGTCTGGATTGTAGCGGAATTCATTCGCTTGAATCACACCTTCGGATTTAAACCCGATGTTGATTATAGCTTCTTTTTTGTTCAAAGCTACTACTGTACCTTCTAACACTTCTCTTTCTTCGATTGAAGAAAGAGTTACCTCGTATTTATCTGAATACTCGGATCTCTCGATTTGCGTGTAACCATCTAGGTCTAACGCTTCCCAATCGAATTCTGCAGTTCCCTGCGCTTGTATTTCTTTTGCCATTTTGGCTTTAAAATTTGTATTTCAATTGCCTTGCCAATTGAAAGTGTTATAAATAGGGCGGTACAAGGATGCCCATTTTGAGGGTGCAAAGATAGAGGAAAGACTTCAGTTATGCAATAGAAATCAATTGTTTATCCAAAAAAAATTGGGGATGATTTTTAATCATCCCCAATTAGTAATATGTTGGTTTGTAAAATCTTATTTCGCCTCAGCAGCTCGAGCTTTGTACTCTGCGGCTTTGTCAGCATTTCCAAGTGATCGGTGCAATTGGAATAAAATATTCAAAATAGCTGCATCACCTGGATTTGCAGTGATGTAATTTTCCAATGGTGCTGCTGCTCTTTGATAAACATCAGTACTTTGCGAAAGCATTACTTCGTATTGAGCATCACCAAATTTCAAGTTGCTTGCTTCGGTTTTCAAATCACCTCCCCAAGAAACCAAATGGGCTCCCAATTGATATTGTGCATCCATGTATGCTGGGTCAATTTCCAAAGCTTTGTTCAAGGCAGCCTCCGCTTTTTCATTTTCTTTTAACTCAATATATATGGTTCCAATTGTATAATATAACTGTTTGTTCTTTGGATCTGCTGCAATGGCCGCATTTAATGCTGCTTCTGCTCCAGTAGGATTGTTTTCATCAATATTGATATTTACCAATTCCAAAAGTAAATCTCTGTTATTCGGGTATTTCGCTCTACCTTCAGCTATAATTGCTTTTGATTTAGCGTTGTCACCAGCTTTGCGGTATGCACCTGATGCATAAGAGTATGTTGGAGCTCCTCTATAGCCAAGTTTTGCCGCTCTGGAGAAACCGATTGCTGCTGCAGTGAAATCACCAGATTGTTCAGAACAAGCAGCACCATAATAAATGGCAGCGCTATCGATAACACCTACTGCAGAAGCAAATGCTTCTTGCCATTGGTATAGTCTCGCCGCATCAGAAAACTTGTCAGCTTTGTATTTTCCATTTGCTTGTTTGTCTAAAGAAAAACGTGCTCTGTATGAAGCTTCACCAGCATCACTCGACCATTTTTTGTCATCATGTGCCTTTTTAATTGATTCAACAGCTTGTTGTAAAAAAGCGTCTGTTACCATTGCTGATAAGTCACTATCCGCTTTTCTGTCAGCTAAGTCAGCTATTGCAACATAAATCTCGCCTTTATAGTAAAGTGTCTTTGCAGATTCTTTTGTATCCGGATGTTCTGCAGCCAAATCAATATATTCTTTAGCGCTCAAGATTGTTTTCTTCGCTATTTCCATATCTCCACTTTGCATTGCGGGAGCATATTTGTTTTTGAATTCTACGGCAGCAGAAGTTTCGTTTTTCTTCTGCCCGAATGAAAGAGAGCTTACTAGCAGCGCTCCGACAAGTATTGAATTTTTCATGTTTTTATTTTTCATGTTTTTAATAATGATGCAAAATTAGTTATTATTCCACATCCGTATCATTTTCAATATTCGTGCCATTTGTTACGTCATCTGAACTATCGTCTGATTCTGAATCAATTGCAACTTCGATTATGTTGCCATCTTCGTCGTAAACTACATCACCTTCGTCCTCACTTTTCGGAACACGAGCAATCGCTGCAATGGAAGCGGTACCTTTCAAATTGATTAGTTTAACTCCTTGCGCTGAACGACCCATTGTACGAATCGTATCAATGTGCATTCGAATGGCAACTCCAGATTTGGTGATAATCATCAAATCTTCTTCGTCTGTTACGTTTTTAATCGAAAGCAATTTACCAGTTTTGTCCGTAATGTTAATGGTTTTCACACCTTTTCCACCTCGATTTGTTATTCTGTATACCGGTTCTTCATCCTTCGGATCATTCAAATACGTGCGTTTTCCGTACCCATTTTCAGAGACAACTAAGACAGTTGAGAATACATCTTCGACAGCAATCATTCCGATTACTTCGTCGTCAGTTTCTTTTAGCTTCACTCCTCGAACTCCAGCAGCGTTTCGTCCCATTGGTCGAACTTTCTCCTCGTTGAATCGAATTGCACGTCCACTTGATGTTGCCAATACAAGTTCGTTTGAACCGTTTGTCAATTTCGCTTCTAACAATTCATCGTTGTCACGAATAGTGATGGCATTGATACCATTTATTCTTGGACGAGAATACGCCTCTAAACTTGTTTTCTTGATGACACCATTTTTCGTTGCCATAACAATGAAATTGTTCTTCACGTAGTCGACGTCTGTCAAATCTTGAACTTTCACGTAGGCTTTCACCTTATCATCCTGTGGAATGTTGATCAAGTTTTGAATGGCTCTTCCTTTAGTCGTTTTGGCGCCCTCAGGAATTTCGAAGATTCGCATCCAGAAACATCTTCCTTTTTCGGTGAAGATCAATAAGTAATTGTGGTTCGTAGCGACAAATAAATGTTCTAAGAAATCTTTATCACGAGTGGTAGAGCCTTTCGATCCCATTCCTCCTCTGTTTTGCACTTTGTATTCGTCGAGACTTGTGCGTTTGATGTAACCTGCATGTGAAATCGTAATTACAACTTCTTCATCAGCAATCAAATCTTCAATTCGCATTTCGCTTGCTGAATATTCAATTCTAGAGCGACGCTCATCACCAAACTTATCTTTTACTTCTTGAAGTTCGTCTCGAATAATAGCTGTTCGACGATCAATATTCGCAAGAATGTCTTTTAAGTCTGCAATCAAAATAGTCAATTCGTTAAACTCAGCACGCAATTTGTCTTGCTCGAGTCCAGTCAAATGACGTAGACGCATTTCAACAATTGCTCTTGCTTGAATGTCGGAAAGTGAGAATCGTGTGATTAAGTTGTCTCTTGCCTCATCCGGACTTTTCGATGCACGAATAATTTTAATTACTTCATCGATATTATCTGATGCTATAATTAGTCCTTCTAATATATGTGCTCTTTCTTCTGCTTTTCGTAATTGGTACTTTGTTCTCCGCACGATTACTTCGTGACGGAAATCAACGAAGTATCCGATGATTTGCTTCAGGTTCAACATTTGTGGTCGTCCATTGACCAAACAAATATTGTTTACTGAAAACGACGTTTGAAGTGCAGTGTATTTATATAACTTGTTTAAAACAACGTTCGGAATAGCATCACGTTTCAATTCATAAACGATACGCATACCATTTCTATCTGATTCATCTCGGATATCAGAAATACCTTCAATTTTCTTGTCGTTTACTAAATCAGCTGTCTTTTTAATTAAGTCTGATTTGTTTACTTGATAAGGAATCTCTGTTACAATGATTTGCTCACGACCTTTGTCTTCTTCTATTTCAGCAGTTGCGCGCATGACAATTCGTCCACGACCTGTCAATAAAGCATCTCTAACGCCTTCGTATCCGTAAATTATACCGCCAGTTGGAAAATCTGGAGCTTTCACGTGCTTAATTAATTCTTCAGGATCAATATCCTTATCATCAAGGTATGCATTAATTCCATCAATTACCTCTGATAAATTATGAGGAGCCATATTGGTTGCCATCCCGACAGCAATGCCACTCGCGCCGTTCATCAATAGATTTGGGATTTTAGAAGGAAGAACGCTAGGTTCCGTCAAACTATCATCAAAATTCGGACGGAAATCTACTGTTTCCTTGTCTAAATCGTCCAACATCTCTTCCGATATTTTACGAAGACGCGCCTCTGTATATCGCATTGCTGCTGGGCTATCTCCATCGACTGAACCAAAGTTACCTTGTCCATCCACTAGCGGATAACGCAATGACCAATCTTGGGCCATGCGCACCATTGTGTCGTACACAGAACTGTCGCCGTGTGGGTGATACTTACCTAATACTTCACCGACAATTCTTGCCGATTTCTTATGCGCTTTGTTTGAAGCTACACCTAATTCGTGCATTCCGTATAGAACTCTTCTGTGAACGGGTTTAAAACCGTCACGTACATCTGGTAATGCACGCGAAACAATAACCGACATCGAATAATCGATGTACGC
>DGBF01000068.1:1815-2034 GCA_002384725.1 Flavobacteriales bacterium UBA4011 | reverse complement strand
ATTTCATTTCATCTTCAATGTTTATTTGTATAATTCTTTCTCCGTCTGCCATAATGACAATATTTCAATTTTAGCACGTGTTTTGTGCTGGTTTAATCAAGCCCCGAAATTAGTCATTTCGTCAGTAGTAAGCGGTTAATTAAAAAGGCTAATTACTAACAAAAATCTGTGGGAAATTGGTATTTCGGGGCACTTATTAACAATTTTAACTAAGTATAT
>DGBF01000068.1:976-1728 GCA_002384725.1 Flavobacteriales bacterium UBA4011 | reverse complement strand
CCTAAATAGGCTATTTATATCGTTTATTTAGTCGCAATTAGAAGTTTATATGGAAGCAAAATTTTCACCACGCGTCAAAGACGTAATAAGTTTCAGTCGAGAGGAAGCTCTTCGATTGGGAAATGATTATATAGGTGTGGAACATCTCCTTTTGGGTATGATTCGCGAAGGAGATGGCAAAGCTATTCGTATTTTGTTGGAGTTCAATTTAGACTTGAATCAAATCCGAACGGAGGTAGAAGGCACTTTAACGAAATCTGCATCTATTAAAAATGCTAACCTTACCAATATTCCGCTTGTGAAACAGGCAGAAAAAGTTCTTAAAATTACTTACCTCGAAGCAAAATTATTTAAAAGCCCAATGATAGGGACGGAGCATTTACTCCTTTCTATTTTAAAGGAGCCGGATAGTGTTGCGTGTCGAATACTAAACAAATACGGAGTGATACACGAAAATGCAAAAGATGAATTGGAAGCAATTCTAAACGACACTATTGAATCAAAAGCAGACTTCCCAGGATCGGAAGATGAAGGACAAGGTGAATCATTCTCTTCGCAACGAAAGGCCGCCGATCCAAAATCAAAGACACCTGTGCTGGATAATTTCGGTAGAGATTTAACGAAAATGGCGGAAGCTGGAAAGCTGGATCCAATTGTCGGTCGTGAAAAAGAAATAGAAAGAGTTAGTCAAATCCTTTCTCGCAGAAAGAAAAACAATCCAATACTAATTGGTGAACCTGGTGTTGGTAAAA
>DGBF01000068.1:454-718 GCA_002384725.1 Flavobacteriales bacterium UBA4011 | reverse complement strand
TTGATAAGAGAATTGTTTCTTTGGATTTAGCTTCGCTAGTTGCCGGAACGAAATACCGTGGACAGTTTGAGGAGCGAATGAAGGCTGTAATGCAGGAATTGGAAAAGAACGATGACATTATTCTTTTCATAGATGAAATCCATACGATTATTGGCGCAGGCGGTGCTTCGGGTTCTCTAGATGCATCCAATATGTTTAAACCAGCATTGGCCAGAGGCGAACTTCAAGCAATTGGAGCGACCACTTTGGATGAATATCGTCAGC
>DGBF01000068.1:0-233 GCA_002384725.1 Flavobacteriales bacterium UBA4011 | reverse complement strand
ACTTTGGATGAATATCGTCAGCACATCGAAAAGGATGGAGCATTAGAGCGTCGTTTCCAAAAAGTAATTATTGAACCTACAAATCAGGAAGAAACTTTCCAGATTTTGAATAATATTAAAGAACGCTACGAAGACCATCATGGTGTTACCTACACAGAAGAAGCGCTGTGGGCGTGTGTGAAGTTAACGGAACGATACATTACAGATCGTCATTTGCCAGACAAAGCTATTGA
>DGBF01000111.1:2415-2655 GCA_002384725.1 Flavobacteriales bacterium UBA4011 | reverse complement strand
GACCAAAAAGCCTACCAACCAACAATAGAAAAAGTCCGTGCATTTGAGTCTGAATTCAAAGCTTTGACAACCGATCAATTACGAGGAAAAACAGTTGAATTTCAGTCGTTTATTCGCAATGGGATTGCTGATTTAGAAAAAGAACTTACTGCTCTGATAGACAAGTCAAATGACCTTACTATTCCGGTACATGAAAAAGAAGCTTTGTACGAAAAAATTGATTCATACACCAAAACAATA
>DGBF01000111.1:0-2125 GCA_002384725.1 Flavobacteriales bacterium UBA4011 | reverse complement strand
ATCAAAGAAACATCACGCAGATGGGTTGATAACGGTGAATTATCCGTGACGGCGCAAGACTTTGATAGAGATTTAGCGACAAAGAAAGACGGAATTACAATTGAAGGTGACAAAGCAACATGGCACAACAAATGGACAGCTGCAGGTGCGGAAGTTTCATGGAACATGGTTCATTATGATGTACAGCTGATGGGTGGTGGTGTTCTTCACGACGGAAANNGAAGCTTTTGCTGTGGTTAAAGAAACAGCAAAACGTTTCAAAGACAATACTTCTATAAAAGTCAAAGCTTCTGCAAAAGATATTGAATTATCAGTGTCTAAATCGTATATCACAATTGATGGGGATCATGCAATTTGGGCCAACTCTTGGGATGCAGCAGGAAAAGCAATTACTTGGGATATGATTCACTACGACGTTCAGTTAATTGGTGGAGTGGTACTACATCAAGGTAAAATTGCCGAAATGCAAACGGGTGAAGGAAAAACCTTGGTTGCGACTTTGCCTGTATACTTGAATGCCCTTGCAGGTAAAGGAGTTCACTTGGTAACTGTGAATGATTACTTGGCGAAACGTGACTCAGAATGGATGGGACCTTTGTATCAATTCCATGGTTTGTCTGTGGATTGTATTGATAAGCATCAGCCGAATTCAGATGCTAGACGTCAGGCTTATTTAGCTGATATTACATTTGGAACGAACAACGAATTTGGATTTGACTACTTGCGTGACAACATGGCAGGCGATGTAGATGATTTAGTACAAAGAAAACACCACTACGCAATTGTCGATGAAGTCGATTCAGTTTTAATTGATGACGCAAGAACACCCTTGATTATCTCAGGTCCAACACCTAAAGGTGATGAACACGAGTTTCATCAGTTGAAACCAAGAGTTGAGAACATTGTTGCCGCACAGCGTCAATACGTTGCTCAATGCCTTGCCGATGCGAAGAAAATGTTGACGGTTATTAACGAGCCAGTTGATGATAAAAAAGAAATGAAGCAATTGCTTGAAGATGGTGGCATAGCCCTTTTGAGAGCACATAGAGGATTGCCAAAGAACAAAGCATTAATCAAATATCTTTCCGAGCCAGGAATAAGAGCTCACTTGCAAAAGACAGAGAACTTCTACATGCAAGAACAAGGGAAGCAAATGAAGAAAATCGACAAGGAAGTATTCTTCGTTATCGATGAGAAAAACAATACAATAGAACTTACTGATAAAGGAATTGATTTGATTTCAGGTCAAGACGATAGAGATTTCTTTATCATGCCGGATATTGGTGCTGAAATAGCGAAAATTAAAAATTCTGGTTTGGAGCAAGAAAAAATGATTGAAGAGAAAGATCGCATTATTCGTGATTATTCCATCAAATCGGAAAGAATTCACTCTATAAATCAATTGTTGAAGGCTTATACCCTCTTTGAAAAAGAAGTGGAATATGTAATCCTTGAAGGAAAAGTAAAAATCGTTGATGAGTCGACGGGTCGTATCATGGAGGGACGTCGTTACTCCGATGGATTGCATCAAGCGATTGAAGCGAAAGAGAATGTAACTATTGAAGCTGCGACACAAACGTATGCGACAATTACTTTACAAAATTACTTCCGTATGTACCACAAATTAGCGGGTATGACGGGAACGGCAGAAACGGAAGCAAAAGAATTCTGGGATATTTATGAATTGGATGTTGTTGTAATACCAACGAATAGACCAATTACAAGAAAAGATCAAAATGATTTTGTTTTCAAAACGGCACGTGAGAAATTTAATGCAGTAATTGAGGAAACAGAAAAACTAGTTGCAGCAGGAAGACCAGTTTTAGTTGGTACCACTACAGTTGAAATTTCGGAATATTTGAGTTCTATGCTTACGGCAAAGAAAATAGACCACAAAGTTTTGAATGCGAAGCAACATAAAATGGAGGCCGAAATTGTAGCTGGTGCGGGTAAAGCTGGAGCCGTAACCATTGCGACAAACATGGCCGGTCGTGGAACAGACATTAAATTAGGTGAAGGCGTTCAAGATGCTGGAGGTCTGGCGATTATTGGTACAGAACGTCACGATTCACGAAGAGTCGACCGTCAGTTAAGAGGTCGTGCTGGTCGTCAAGGAGATGTTGGT
>DGBF01000182.1:2661-2873 GCA_002384725.1 Flavobacteriales bacterium UBA4011 | reverse complement strand
AGTTTTGATATATTTTCCACCATTATAAAACGCGTGCATGGAATAAAAATCGAAACCGTAAGGTTGAGCTTCACCGGCAAACTTTTCACCTGGATCTTTCTCCATCGTGATCCCCATACTCAAGTTCGTTCTATAGGTATAACGAAAGCGAGAATAATATCGATCTGGGTTTCCATGGTAATAGCTATTACTATTCAAAAGAACACTATCCG
>DGBF01000182.1:1165-2529 GCA_002384725.1 Flavobacteriales bacterium UBA4011 | reverse complement strand
CACATCTTGATAGGCGCTCTTTTCTTCCAGAACGGTTTGATATCGGAAAAACACCTCCACTTTCCCATTTTTCAATGCTTCCTTCAAAGTAACGTTCAGGTTGTCCAATTTATCATCTACTCGAATAAAAGGAAGTACCATACGAATAGTTTCCATGTCCCAATAAGCGAAACTTTGAAGCTCATAAATGGAAATTAACTTCCCAAAAAGTTTTTGATGGAGAAATAAATCATTGATTTGAAGGTCGGTAAGAAGTCCTAAATCGTTTAGTTGGTCAATATTGGTATTATTCAGATTAATTGGATGGTCATAGAAATAGAACAGTTGATCGAAAAGATTCGTCAAATCCGGACTTTCGTCTTCCAATTGTTCGGAAACAAACTCTATTCGTTGCTGGATAACATCATTTTTTTCCTGCGCAATGGAACCCAGCACACAAGCAAAGAAAGATAAAACCAAGAAGAAAATTCTCAATTTCATTTACTTCTTTTTTTCATAGGTAAACGATATCTGAGGCGACCAGCCCAATGTTTGATGGTAGGCCGTTGCGATATCAAATCGAATTACTTTCCATTTATAACCAAACCCAAAAGCGAAGGCCGTTGGTTGCGATCCGATGCCAGCACGCATGTAAAAATCATCGAAAGGCTGATACTCTATTCCACCTCGAAGGGAAACAGGCCCATCCAAATCTTTCCAGATTTCAGCCGAAATTTTCATGAGTTTGGAAGGTGTGAAACTGGTTCCAACTCGCAAAACGGTATTGTATCGGTCATCTTTGAAATCGGATAATTTAGCTCGTCCTAAATTAAAAATGCTCGCTCCAAAATTCCATTCATCTGTGATTTTCAAGAGCACACCGGCTTCACCTGTCACTGTGTTTGATGATCCGTAAAACTCTGGTAATCGGAGTCCTTGGTAATTGATTTGAATACCAGCCGAAAAATTATCGGCAAGTTTCATGGCATATCCCACTCCCGTTTTAAAATTTCGAAATTCAGTACTTCCATAATTGAATCCTCCTACTGAAAAAACACCATATTTCGTGGGAACGGCAACCGCAATGGATTGGGATTGTAAATCTTGCGCTAAAAAGCGATTTTCATAACTCACACCAACTGAGAGGTCTTCCACCATTCCAATTGCACCGGGATTGTTGAAATACGCCCAATTGTCTTCTATGGTTAAACTGGTATTTAAAACACCGCCTGATCGCGCTCCAGTTGGCATCCATCCTTGAGCTGCGGATATAATTGGGATAAAAAACAGTACAAATAATATTTTCTTCATTTCCAGCACTAAATTAGCAAAGCAAACGGCATATTTTATGGTTCACTTCGAATTATTATTAACGGTTTTTGAAA
>DGBF01000182.1:432-1016 GCA_002384725.1 Flavobacteriales bacterium UBA4011 | reverse complement strand
ACTATGAAACAATTAATTACAGCTTTATTTGCTGCGCTCTTAGCCTTTAGTTTGTCTGCCCAATTGACGCAACATTCTATGATGGTCGGCACTGCCTCAAGAAATTATTACAAATATCTTCCTGTAAACTATCAAGCATCTGAGAATTTACCTGTAGTTTTCATTCTACATGGGCTCGGTGGAAATGCACAACAGATGACCTTGGCAGGATTTAATTTAATTTCTGATACAGCACGAGTAATTGCGATTTATCCAGACGCTCTGCCTAATGCTTTTGGACAAACGGCATGGAATAATGGAACTTTAGCGAGTAGCGCAGCAGACGACATCACTTTTTTCAATTTTATGATTAACGAAATGTTGAACAATCAAAACGCCAATGCATCTAGAATTTATGTTACTGGTTTTTCGATGGGCGGTATTATGTCGCATCATTTAGCTTGTGCCCTGAACGACAGATTTGCAGCGATCGGTCCAATGGCAGGAACTATGCCAACAGATGATATTGCAAATTGCGTTCCGTCATATGCAACACCAGTAATTCATTTGCACGGAACAGCAGACGGAACCGTGCCTTATAATTC
>DGBF01000182.1:0-159 GCA_002384725.1 Flavobacteriales bacterium UBA4011 | reverse complement strand
GTTTTTGGCAAAATGTTCACGGATGTGCCGCAACAGCAGATAGTACTCAACTGCCAAATACAGCAGCAGACGGAATTACAGTTGACCGTTTTGTTTACAATACCTGTAATCCAGTTAGCTCCGTTGAATTGTGGAGATTGAATGGCGCGGATCACATTT
>DGBF01000010.1:2134-6199 GCA_002384725.1 Flavobacteriales bacterium UBA4011 | reverse complement strand
AGCCATAACCTTGACCGAAGAAAATCTAAACCTCAACAAATTCAAAGGAAAACATAAATCTATTGTTGACAATGCTGTTAAGTTTCTCAATGATTTGCCCACTGAATATGACATTATTGTATTAGACCCTCCTGCTTTCGCCAAACATCGAAAGAAAAGACATGCAGCCGTACAAGGCTATAAACGCCTGAACGTTAATGCCATTCGACAAATCAAACCAGGTGGAATTATTTTTACGTTTTCATGCTCACAAGTGGTAGAAAAGGAACTATTTAATCACACTGTAATTTCTTCAGCAATTGAAGCTGGTCGAGAAGTTCGAATTTTAGAACAACTGCATCAACCTGCTGATCACCCAATAAGTGCTTTTCATCCTGAGGGGGAATACTTAAAAGGATTGGTTATTCAAGTAAACTGATGCTGGATTTAAGGTATAAAACCATATTTATGGTGGCTTTGCCACTCATGGGAGCAAGTTTTATCCAATCTCTTGTGCTTATTACCGATGCGGCTTTTTTAAGTCGACATAGCACCGTGGCTTTTGATGCATCTGGAAACGCAGGACTAATTTACATTACCTTATTTGTTGCATTACAAGGAATTGGGGATGGATCTCAAATTATTCAAGCGCGACGTATCGGAGCAAAAAAGCTGGATGAACTTGGCACTATTCTGGGCACTACAATATGGACGAATTTAATATTGGCTTTAATTTTATTTTTCGGAATCCAACTCTTCATGTCTGATGCTCTCTTGTCATACTCAAAGCATGAGGATATTGCAATAGCTCAAGGGTCCTATATTAGTATCCGCAGCTACGCGCTCTTTTTCCATGTTTTTGGATTATCGGCCAATGCCTTCCTATTCGCTAAAGGTCAAACTTGGAAAGTATTAATTGCTTCGCTCATTGCGGCTGGGAGCAATATTTTTTTGGACTACGGAATGATTTTCGGGAATTTCGGATTTACTGAAATGGGATTGGAAGGTGCTGCTTGGGCATCTAATATTGCCGATGGGCTTGGAATGATTACTATTTTATTCTTATTGGTCGTAGATAAATCGAATTGGAAAATTGGTCTTTTCCAAAAACTCGGGTTTCAATGGCAAGCTATGAAGATTTTATTTCGTGTCAGTTCCCCTTTAATGTTGCAAGGGTTTTTGGCCCTTTCGACATGGACCGTTTTTTTTACATGGATTGAGCAAATCGGTAAGTTTGAATTAACTGTTTCCCAAAATATTCGTCTTTTTTATTTGTTGGCTTTCATACCAATTTGGGGATTTTCAGCAACAACGAAAACATATGTTTCACAATATTTAGGTGGTGAAAGAAAAAAAGAGGTTACTAAAATTCAAAAAAGAATTCAGCTCCTTACCATGGTTTGTTTAATTGTGATCTTTCATGGAGCCTTCTTTTATCCTGAAGCTTTAATATCAATTGTAAATCCAGAAACAGAATATTTAGCTAAAAGTGCACAAATCCTTAGAATGGTTTCTCCCTCGATTCTATTATTTGGGTTTATAAGTGTTTATTACCACACTATAAATGGTAGCGGGAATACGAGAGTTACGCTTATAATAGAAACGATCTGTGTGATTTTCTATCTTATTGCTGCTTTTTTATTCATAAAAATCTGGAAGTTCGATATATTTTATATTTGGCTGGTAGAATATATATACTTTGGGTTATTAGGAATAATGTCCTATTGGTATTTGAAAAATTACATTTGGCAAAACAAAAAAATCTAAATGAAAGATTTACGAATAGTATTCATGGGAACACCTGAATTCGCCGTTACAATTTTGGACGGTTTGATAAATGAGGGCGCTCAAATAGTTGGAGTAATTACAGCACCAGACAAACCGGCTGGTCGTGGACGAAAAATATCTGAAAGTTCCGTTAAAACGTATTCAACAGAAAAAGGATTGACCATACTTCAGCCAACAAATTTAAAAGACGAACATTTTGTAAATAAATTGAAAGTATTAAACGCGGATTTATTTATCGTTGTAGCTTTTAGAATGCTTCCTGAAGTCATATGGACATTACCACCAAAAGGAACGATTAATCTACATGCATCTATCCTACCCAACTTCAGAGGAGCTGCACCTATTAATTGGGCAATTATAAATGGAGAAAAAGAATCAGGCGTCACTACGTTTTTTATTGAAAAAGAAATTGATACAGGAAAAATTATTCTAAATGACAAAATTGAGATCACAGAAGATATGACAGCCGGTCAATTGCACGATAAATTGGCATCAATTGGTATTGAGGTAATGAACAAGACCATTATTCAAATCAGTGAAAATTCTGTATATGCTTTGGATCAGGAAAACATAAAAACAGAAAACATAAAGAGTGCTCCAAAAATATTCAAAGCAGATTGTAAAATAAATTGGGCCCTTTCAGCAACTGAAGTTCATAATTTCATACGAGGCCTCAGTCCTTATCCAGGTTCTTGGTGTAATATTGCATTTAAAGGCAAAGAACTAACCTGTAAACTATTTAATTCGTCGGTTTCAAACATTAACTCCAAGCAAAAATTGGAAATGTCTAACCAAAATACTTTTGTGTTCCCTTGCGCAGACTATTACATCGCTATTGAACAGATACAAATTGAAGGAAAAAGGCGCATGTCCTATGAAGAATTCCGTCGGGGAAATTCAATTTTGGACATAGAAATAATAAAATAACTGTGAAAAAACTGTTGAAACCCTTGATTTTAGTGGCTGTTATGCACAAAATCTATCTTTTTTCCACAAAAACACCCCTTTTTAACCGTTAAACCGTTGGGTGTATTGATATTCAGCTATATTTGTTATGTAAGTATTACAAAGAACTATAATTAAAACTTAAAAAATTATGAACAAAGCAGAATTAATTGATGCAATGGCATCACACGGCGGAATCACTAAAGCTGACGCTAAAAAAGCATTAGATGCATTCGTTGAAACAACAGGACAAGCATTGAAAAAAGGAGATCGTATTTCATTAGTTGGATTTGGATCTTTCTCAGTTTCAAACAGAGCTGCTAGAACAGGTCGTAACCCTCAAACTGGTAAAGAAATCAAAATCGCTGCAAAAAATGTAGTGAAATTCAAAGCTGGTTCTGAATTAGCTGGAAAAGTGAATTAATAAATTCAATTGAATACATTACAAAGGGAATCTTACGATTCCCTTTTTTTATTTTAAAGAAATGGAAGAGGATGTTCCTATTGAATTAAACAATATGATTAGCTCAAAAAAGTTGAGTTATTTGAGGAAATTGCAGCATTAAGAACAAATTACTTAACAGTAGTTCTTGAAGATATTTATCAGGAGCACAATGCGAGTGCAGTTCTAAGGACTTGTGACTGTTTTGGCATTCAAGAATTGCGCACGATTAAAAAAAACAACGAATACAAGATTCAAAGATACATTTCTCGTGGAGCGGGACGATGGGTCCACCTATATGGCTATGGCAGCGGGATAAATCCGACCTTAGAATGTTTAAACGAACTCAAATCCATAGGATACAAAATCGTGGCTACAACCCCACATGAAAAATACACTAAATTATCCGAGCTACCTTTAGATTGCCCTATGGCACTCGTTTTCGGCACAGAGATGGACGGCATCTCCAGTGAAGTTATTGATAACGCTGATTACTTTGTTAAAATCCCAATGTATGGATTCACAGAAAGTTACAATATTTCAATTGCAGTTGCTTTAACTTTGCAATCCATACGGAATCGTTTACAAAACGAAAACATCTCTTTTGATCTCTCAAAAGAAGAACAAATCAAATTAAAGATTAAGTGGGCAACGAAAATCATCCGGGACGGTGATAAAATTGAACAAGAAATTCGCAGACGATTAATGGAAAAAACTAAATAGAGTACTATATTTGTTTAATACATAAAAAACGAAATTAAAATTACAAACTCATGGGAAAAGGCGATAAAAAAACTGCAAAAGGAAAAAGAACAATCGGTTCATTTGGTAATACTAGACCAAAAAAGAAGGCAGCACCTGCTGTCGTAGCCTCTTCTGCCAAACCTAAAAAAGAAAAAGAAGCGAAAAAA
>DGBF01000010.1:0-1991 GCA_002384725.1 Flavobacteriales bacterium UBA4011 | reverse complement strand
GCGAAAAAACCGGTAAAAAAGCCAGTAGCAAAGAAAACAACGAAGAAAACTGACGAAAAATAGTTAACTTAAAGCTGTCCAATTGGGTAGCTTTTTTTTCAATAATATTAGTATGACGTATAATTTCGGAGCTGGACCTTGTATCCTTCCTCAAAATGTATTTCAAGAAGCTTCCAAAGCCGTTCTTGATTTTAATGGATTGTCCATATTAGAAGTTTCACATCGTCATAAAGATTTTGTGGCTGTTATGGATGAAACTATTGAATTGGTTAAAAAAGTACTTAATGTCCCAGATGGCTACTCGATCGCTTTTCTTCAAGGTGGAGCAACTTTAGGGTTCTCAATTGCTGCTTTGAATATGATGAGATCGGGAAAAGCTGGTTATATTAATACGGGTACTTGGGCAAGTGGGGCAATAAAAGAAGCTGGAAAAGTTGGAATGAATGTCAATACACTTGCTAGTTCTGAAGATAAAAATTTCGGTTATATACCTAAAGACTTTGCTGTCCCGTCGGATTTAGACTACCTGCACTTTACATCAAACAACACAATTTATGGTACACAATACCAAAAGTTCCCAAAATATTCAGGAAGTATAGTCTGTGATATGTCATCGGATATATTTTCACGAAAGATCAATGTCGCCGATTTTGATTTGATTTATGCTGGAGCTCAAAAAAATCTTGGACCAGCTGGGGTTGCATTGTATATTGTAAAAGATGATGTATTAAGTCAATCTACTTCTAAATTTATGCCAACATACATGGACCTTGCTGCACAAATTGCCAAAGGATCTATGTTAAACACTCCACCTGTCTTTTCTATTTATGTCTCTATGCTCAACTTAAGAGACGCTATTGCAAATGGCGGTGTCGCGGTAATTGAAAAAGAAAATAACGCTAAAGCTGAATTGCTTTATAAGGAAATAGATACAAACCCTCTATTCACGGCTACCGTGAACAAAGATGACCGTTCTAAAATGAATGCTACTTTTCTTTTGTCAGACGAATCTTTGAAAGATGAATTTGACAAAATGTGGAATGATGCTAACATCGTTGGACTTAAGGGGCATCGATCTGTCGGAGGATACAGAGCATCAATGTATAATGCACTCCCACTTTCAAGCGTAAAAGTTTTAGTGGACGTAATGAATGAATTCACAAGATCCAAAGGGTAAATGAAAATATTAGCAAACGACGGAATTTCAAATTCCGGAAAATTAAAACTTGAAGAAGCGGGTTACACTGTCGTAACAGATAAAGTTGAACAAGAAGATTTAGCAACTGCAGTAAACGATAAAAACTTCGAAGTCGTTCTTGTAAGGAGCGCAACCACAGTTAGAAAAGAGGTAATTGATGCCTGTTCCAATTTAAAATTGATTGGACGTGGTGGAGTGGGAATGGACAACATCGACGTTTCTTATGCTAGAGAAGCAGGAAGAATAGTAATAAATACACCCGCTTCATCTTCTCAATCTGTTGCAGAACTTGTGATGGGGAAACTTTATTCCATATCTCGTTTTTTAAACTCCAGCTACAAGAACATGGAATCTGGAGATTTTAAAACCTTGAAAAAAGAATTCGGAAAAGGGGTAGAATTACGTGGGAAAACATTGGGGATTATAGGATTTGGAAGAATTGGACAAAGCTTAGCTTCTTATGCAATCGGCAGCGGGATGAGAGTTGTCGCTATTGGAATTGATGCCGAAACTGTCAATATTGACCTCCCGTTGTTACATGGAATCAACCCTGTTAGCGTATCGATTTACGTTTCTACTGATTTGCACGGAAATCTTCCGCAAATGGATTTCATCTCTTTGCACGTCCCAAAACAAGATAATGGCAGCGCTGTATTCGGTGAAAAGGAGTTTTCATTAATGAAGCATGGTGTACGTATAGTAAATGCGGCACGCGGCGGAGTAATTGATGAAGATGCTCTATTAAAAGCTCTTGACGATGGTAAAGTTGCAGCTGCCGGGTTAGACGTATTTG
>DGBF01000158.1 GCA_002384725.1 Flavobacteriales bacterium UBA4011 | reverse complement strand
TGATTGAAATCGGAGGATTTAATGTCGATTTTAGTAAATTGGTCGCATTAATCACTCGCTTCAAAGCCAAGCCAAATCAAAGTATTTAAATATCTTCGTATTCATGACAAAAATCGGGCTTTTATCTGATACCCATGGACATCTCGATCCAAAAATTTTCGTTCATTTCAAAGACGTTGATGAAATCTGGCATGCTGGTGATATTGGTAGTTTGGAAGTAGTTGATGAACTCAGAAAATTCAAACCTTGCCGCATCATTTTCGGTAATATAGATGAAACAGAAATTCGGACAGAAACTGTAGAAACCGAAATATTCACCGTTGAAAAAATGAAAGTTGTCATGACACATATCGGGGGACGATCAGGTAGATATGCCAAAGGAATTCCAGAATTGTTGACAAAAGAACGGCCAAACATTTTTGTTTGTGGTCATTCGCATATACTTTTGGTACAACACGACAAACGGTTCAATATACTTTGGTTAAACCCCGGAGCATCCGGAATCAAAGGTTTTCATGCCGTTCGAACCTTATTGAGGTTCGAAATAGAAGGAGAAAAAATAAAAAACATGGAAGCAATTGAACTAGGAAGTCGTGTTTGAATATAATTTTTTAAATCGCTTTGCGTTATTCCCTCAAATGAAGATAAAACTTGGCGTTATCGCTTTCCTTATCAGTTTTACTGCCACACCACAAACAGGCGGCACGAACAGCTTCACTTTCATGGATTTAGCGTTCAATGCACGGTCACTGGGATTAGGAACCGATTTCATTTCCGTAAAAGATACCGATGTCAATCTTGGCGTTGCAAATCCGTCGTTGATCAATTCACAGATGGACAAGCATGCCTCTTTTAGTCAAGCTCTAGTTCCTGGCGGAATAAATTATGGAATGGTCAATTACGCGAGAACCTTGAAGAAGAACTTTGTCGGTGTCGGACACATTCGTTTTGTCGACTATGGAAAAATGACCAGACGCGATGAATTCGGAAATGATCAAGGTACCTTCAAACCAATGGATATGATCATTGGAGCGAGTGTTTCCAAACCATTCTCACCAAAGCTCTCGATTGGTGCTTCACTTAATTTTATTTATTCCACCTTAGCTTCCTACACCTCCTTGGGCGCTTCGGTCGATTTTGCAGGAAATTACTACAACGAAGACAATGAATTTTTGGCCACCCTAATGGTTAAAAATGCAGGATACCAATTCAAAGGATATACGAAGAAAACACACGATCCCTTGCCCGTGAATGTTCAATTTGCCGTTTCGAAGAAATTGGCACACGCACCCTTTCGGTTTTCCTTTTTGGCGCACACTTTAAATCGTTGGGATTTGAGTTATGTGGATCCAAATGCAAAAGAAACGATAGATGCTTTAACAGGTGATACTATTCCAGTCCCAACCGCAGGTTTTGTGGAGAAAATTGGTCGGCATTTGACGTTTCAAACAGAAATACTCGTTTCGAAAAACTTCCATTTACGCGCTGCTTTTGACTTACAAAAACGACAACAAATGAAATTGGAAGCACGTCCGGGAGCGAGTGGATTTTCTTTTGGTGCAGGATTTTATTTCAAGAAATTCTCTGTAGATTACGGAATGGCCGTAGTTTCACGAGCTGGACTTCAACACATGATCTCCTTGAGCACCGACCTCGACCAATGGCGCAAATAAGGCAGAAAATTACTTATCTTCGTCACCGATGAACGAAGGCTTAAACTCCAAAAAAATTACAATTGCCATAGACGGACATTCCTCGTGCGGCAAAAGCACATTGGCGAAGGAATTGGCGAATGAATTGGGATATATTTACATCGATTCAGGCGCTATGTACAGAGGGGTGACACTTTTCTGTAGACGCCATGATTGGGTTTCTCCCGAACATTTAGACAAAGAAAAAATCATTGCGCATCTGAACGAAATTGAACTACGATTCATTTTTGGACCAGTAATGGAAAAGCCGCAATTGACCTTAAACGGTGAACTTGTGGAAAAATATATTCGTTCGATGGAAATTTCCAATGTCGTTTCTCCGGTTGCAACAATAAAGGAGGTTCGCCAAAAATTGGTGGAAGAACAAAGAGAAATGGGTGCTTTGGGCGGTGTAATCATGGATGGGCGTGATATTGGATCTGTCGTTTTCCCAGATGCTGAATTGAAAATATTTCTAACCGCTTCTCCAGAAGTTAGAGCAATACGCCGATATGACGAGTTAAAATCGACTGGAGCTGACGTGACTATTGCTGAAATTAAAACAAATCTTCTCGAAAGAGATCGAATAGACAGTACACGTGAAGAAAGCCCATTGATTCAGACCCCAGATGCATGGGTGTTGGACAACTCACGCTTGTCAAAAAAGGAACAATTGAGTATAGTTATTGACCGTATTCGTGAAATTTCAGCTTAATAACTTTATATTTGTGCGAATTCTGACACAATACTTTAAGAATTTCACACTATCACCTACTCATTTTAAAATATAAATCCCCAATGATTCGCAAGAATCACAGAACTGATTGAAAATGGATTCAATAGGAAAAATAACAGAAGACCTCATAAACCGCAGTCCTTTTTTGCGTGAAGCAATAACGGATAACTTGATTAACATTTCCGCTTTGGCGAGAAAGTTAAAACCAGAAATTGAGAGCAAAATGGGCAAACCCATTAAAGAAGGCGCTATTGTGATGACAATAAAACGTATGTCTCCTGGTCTGTATCATCGATTGAATATCAAGATTACGAATATGATGTCGGAATTAGGTGATTTTCTTGTGAGAAGTAATCTTTCCGATTTTACTTATGAGAATTCAGAGTCTTTAAAAAATGCACAAACCGATTTCATACAATTATTGAGAAAGGAAAACGACAACTTTTACACCATCTCTCAAGGATTATCGGAAACAACTTTTATAGTATCGGCCAGTCAAAATGAAATAGTAAAAGAATTCTTCAAGAAAGAAAAACTCAAGGCACACAGCGAGAAATTAGCATCCGTCACGGTAAAATTACCGACTGTAAACACAGAGATTTACGGTATCTACTATTATATTCTGAAGCAATTGGCGTGGGAAGGAATTAATATCGTACAAGTAGTGTCTACTTCGAATGAGTTTACGATCGTTGTGAATCAAGCTGAAATAGATATCGCTTTTAAGATCTTGATGAATTTGAAGCGCTACGCTTAAGCTTTACATTTCTCTTCCGGAGTAGCTCCACATAATCCGCAAGAAGCGCCTTGGTCTTGCACTAAAGGATTGTTACTTGCACAAGTTCCAGCAAATTTTCCGTCTTTTTTCGCCCAAATTTTGATTGCAATACCTGCAAAACAAAGTGCTAATAAACCGATAGAAAGTAAAACAAGTTTCATTTTGAATTAATTTTAAGACAAAGTTAAGGCTTTTCAATTGCCTTGCAACAATTTCCCTGTTCCATAGTTACTCCATTCTATTGAACCAGGAGTATCAGTGTAATAAACATTGCCACTACTCCATGTCTCACATTTTAAAACATTCGCGCTATTTGTTCCAATTTTCAAGTCATTTGAACCTTTGCTGATAACAATTAAGTCATTGAGCACCTGCAATTCACGAGTATCTCCAAATGCATTTCCCTTCGCGGACAATCGTGCATAATTACAATTCCCCCGAATTGTATAATCAGTCCATGATGGCTCAGCAGATACCTCTAAATTTATACAATTCACCAACAAATCCACGGATCCAGAGCCTTCTCGTAGTATTACATCCAATTTTGGAGATGAGAGTGTTCCTTCGTTGGTCAGAGAGTAAGAACCTTGATAAATGATTTCATCCAAAGATTTGTAGTGAATCTCAACCGAAATTATCTTTTTTAAACTCCTTAAAAACTTGCACTTGTTTTCATTCGTAATAGTTAACCTGCCATCTATCACTGTCGTGCAGACCGAATTCAAGACATTTTCACCACCAGTTAAAACAACAAACGAACTTGAATCATGGATTAAATGATAGTTCAAAAAAGCGCCAAGATCTATTTTATGGAAATCCGACAAATCAACTTTTTTATCAATTGTTGATCCATTAAATTTCCAACAAGATCTATCTTCTGATTTTTTACAACCAAGAGCAAAAAGCACTAGAAGAAGTATTAATCGATTCATTTCTTTTTATTAAAAACATATCCTACACTCCATTCTACGTAATCAGCCTTTCCCCAATTCGATTTCAAAGTTACGCCGACCAATAAATTGTTCTTGAATTTATAACGCATCCCGATCCGATGATATATATGATCTTCTGGTAGATATCTATCTTTAAAATAGAACCCCATGCCTAGTACAGTCGAAAAACGGTCAAAAGTCAACACGTATCCGGTAAAAAATCCACCTTGAAAAATGTCAATTGGTTTTTTTTCAAATTCAGGCAAATATTCTAGAAGTGCCGTTTTATAAATTCCATCCAGACCAAATTCAACTCCACATTTTGAACTAAAAACTTTTCGAGCAAAAACATTCAATGCGTAAATCGGATATTTTTTTCCCTTTGATATTGAAATATCTTTAGCGGATAAAATAAAATTTATCCCAAAATCCCATGGAGCCTTCCACGATCCAGCATATTTACTTCGTTCCTTTTGCCGAAAAATACCTCGTTTGTTGCCATAAGACAAAGTAAGTGTTGGATAGTTCAAACCCAAGTTGGGCAATTTATTTGCACCATTCGAAAAATGATTCAAACCCATACCTATGCCAAATTCGTTATTTCTACTATAAAATCGATAATTCAAGGACATCTGGACAATTACGTTTACATGCGCAGAAATAGCATTGTTCTTTGGGTTAGAAATAGGATCAAAAACCTTTGACGCGATTGCTAATCCAGAACCTACGCGAGCAGAAAACGAATGTTTATCAGTCCGATAAAATGGCAAATCTCCAAAAGCAAATCCTCCAAAAAGTGAACCCAAAATATCTAAATTACCTGTACTTGTATAAAAAGTAGTAATGCCAATTCGTGGAGTTGCATATGCCTTTGCCCATGTTTCTCCTTCTTTCAAGTCGAGAAAATAAGTTAATTCTCCTGCAAAAACGGGATCTTTTGGTAAATGTGCAATCGTCGGACGATGAACCGCCAAATAACCTGAATGCACTTTGGCCTCCAATCCCCAATTGTTTTGGGCAAAGATTCCATTGCTGCTGCAAATCAAGAAAAGTATAACGAGCTTGTTCATCTTTCGGGAACAAATTTAGATTATTCTTCTATGTTCTCAGATAAAACCTAATTTTATCACAAAAAAAAGTATGGACGCCAGACTTGTAGCTTTTAAACGATTGTTGAATATCATGGATGATCTCCGCGAAAAATGCCCGTGGGACATGAAACAGACCTTTCAGACACTTCGCCACCTCACTATTGAGGAAAGTTATGAATTGACCGATGCAATTTTGGAAGAAGATTGGAAATCGCTGGAAGGTGAAATTGGTGATTTGATGTTGCACTTGGTTTTTTATTCCAAAATTGGAAGCGAACAGAAACTGTTTGATATCACTTCTGTTCTGGATCAAATTTGCGATAAGTTGGTCCACCGTCACCCACATATTTATGGTGATGTTAAAGTTCAAGACGAAGAAGAAGTCAAGCGAAACTGGGAAAAATTAAAACTGAAAGAGGGTAAGAAGTCTGTGTTAGAAGGCGTTCCAAATTCTCTTCCAGCCATGGTGAAGGCGATTAGAATACAAGAAAAGGCAAAAGGAATCGGTTTTGAGTGGTCGGATAAAAAAGACGTTTGGGATAAAGTAAAAGAGGAATTACAAGAATTTGAGGTGGAAGCCGAAAAAAAATCGGACAACATGGAAGAAGAATTTGGCGATTTGCTCTTTTCTTTAATCAATTATTCTCGCTTCGTGGACATCAATCCAGAGAATGCCTTGGCCAAAACCAACAATAAATTCAAGGCTCGTTTTCAACTCATGGAAAAATATATTCTAGAAGAAGGATGGAAAATCAGCGAATTGGGATTAGAAAAGCTAGACATTTATTGGGAAAAAGCAAAATTAGAACTCAGGCAGAATTCGTAAAACTTTACAACTAAATACTGTTCAATCAAGGAGTCCTACCCTTGACTAGATTTTTACTCGTTTTCACTTCAATTACTTCTTTGTTTACTTATATTCGCGTTTCAAAGATATTTTTATTCGAATGAGAATTATTATTGCCATTATTTTCCTCTTTTTGGGTTTTCAATTAGCCGCACAGGATGTCAACATTAGAGGATTCATTTATTCAAAAGCAACCGGTGAAGCAATCCCGTATCAGAAAGTAAAACTTCTCAATGTAAAAGATAGTTCGATTGTCACAGGAGCAACTTCCGATATTAACGGATACTACAGTATGTCTGGAATAACGCAAGGAACATATATCTTAAATGTCTCTTCGTACGATTTCGCAACTATTTGGGAACCTATTAAGGTGGATAAACCAACAGGAATCATTGATGTTAAATTTGAGTTGGAAATCGATGATCAAGTTAAGGCATTCGGTGAAGTTAAGGTAAGCGCCGAATCAAAACAGAAGAAAACAGAAGTGCAGATTTCAACTATTAAATTGGATAAAAAAGGTTTAGAACGTATTCCGAGTATGGGAGCCGAGAACGACATTATTGGTGCCTTAAGCGTTACGCCGGGTGTTGTGACAACTGGTGACCAAGGTGGGCAACTCTATGTTCGTGGTGGGACGCCAATTCAAAATAAGATTCTTTTGGACGGAATGACGATTTATAGTCCTTTCCATTCTATCGGATTTTTCTCGATTTTTGAAACAGAATTAGTAAAAAGTGCAGATGTATACACCGGAGGATTCGATGCTCAATATGGTGGACGTATTTCTTCAATTATGGATATTACGTACCGTGATGGAAACAGAAAGAATTTTGGAGGAAAAGTATCAGCATCACCCTTTTTGGCCAAAGTTGTACTAGAAGGTCCATTTACCAAGAATGCCGATAGCTCAGCCAGTAATGCTTCGTACATATTCTCTGCGAAACATAGTTTATTGGATTATACCTCTCGGAAATTATACCCTTCTATCAATGATGGAAACGGATTGCCTTTCAACTTTACGGATTTATATGGAAAAGTGACTTTCAATTCGGAAGGAGGTTCTAAAGTGAGTGTATTTGGTTTTCATAACCGCGATAGTGTAAATTATAGCATTGCAGATATCGATTGGCAAGCTTCTGGTGGAGGTGTGAACTTCATATTAGTACCAAGCAGTTCGCCCGTTTTTATTCGAGGACATGTGAATGGATCAAATTATACGACTACCTTCAATGAAGTTGGGGCGCCTGCAAGAACAAGTTCTATTGGCGGGTTTGATTTAGGATTTGACTTCACCTATTTCTTGAAGAAAGAAAGCGAGTTCAACTACGGAATTAATTTAGGTGGGTTTTCAACGGACTTTAAAACCTCAAATGAAATTGGTCAAACAATCCAAGTGGAAGGATTTACGACAGAAATTGGATTGTACGCTAACTATAGAATTGTTCGCGATCGATGGGTAATTCAACCTAGTTTCAGAACCCAAGTTTACGCTACATTGAGCACCATTTCATTTGAGCCACGCTTTGGAGCGAAGTACAATGTGAATGAGAATTTCCGCTTGAAAATGTCAGGTGGTCGATACTCTCAAAACTTTACCTCTGCATCATCGGATAAAGATATCGTGAATTTATTCAATGGCTTACTTTCTGCTCCTGAGTCGGTGCAAGAAACATTCGTAAATGAATTTGGAAAAACGAAAACTCCGAGTAACGGAATTCAATATTCATGGCACGCAATTATTGGTGGTGAAATTGATTTGACTAAAAAATGGTCGATGAATATTGAGGCATATTACAAGTATTTCCCACAGTTGAGTAATATCAATATCAACAAATCCTACGATGATATTGCAGAATTTGCGAGCGTACCAGACGAATCTAAAAAAGACTTTTTAATCGAGTCGGGTTCTAGTTACGGAGCAGATTTACTTTTGAAATATAGCGAAGAGCGTCTATTCCTTTGGGGAGTTTATTCGTACGGTAAATCGGTTAGGTGGAACGGATTCAATGAGTACTTTCCTGTTTTTGATAGAAGACATAACGTGAATCTTGTTGGTACCTACTTATTTGGTAAAAAGAAAGATTTAGAGTTAAGTATCCGTTGGAATTTAGGGTCTGGTCTTCCATTCACACCTACTGCAGCTTATTTTCAAGGAGAAACATTTTCAGATGGTGTAGGTACAGATTACGTAAACAGCAACCCAAATGTTATTTCTTCGAGCTTGGATGATTTGAATTCAGAACGCCTGCCTTACTACCACCGTTTGGACATTACTGTGAAGAAGCAGTTTATTTTCAAAAACAAAGATGTATTGGAATTGATAGCAAGTGTTACGAATGTTTACGATCGAAGAAACATATTTTACATCAATCGCGTTTCACAAGAAACACTTTACCAATTCCCCGTTCTTCCAAGTATAGGCTTGAGTTATAAATTTTAAAAAAGGCAACTGACAGCCGTTTTATCGTTTTTAACATACGTAGCTTAACAGTTTATTGACAAAGCGTATCTCGAAAACCGTTATTTTTTTTTCAATAGAAATAAGTTAACTTATTCTAAACCAATCATAATGAGACCAAAAAGCACATTTACAGCCCTCGACTTTCTATTTGTTTTTGGATTTTCTTTCGGACAAGATTCGGATCGTTGATGAAAATTAATTTAACCCAAGCGTTTGCGTATTTTTAGCAAATTTTTGGATATAGAAAAGCCCGAGCCAATGAAGAGCTTTCGTTTAAAGAACGTTGAAGTTCGTGTGATCGAAGATTAAATTCGATTAATAAAGTTTTATAGAATTGGATGGAACTCGGCTTATAGGTCGGGTTATTTTTTTGATTTGCTCACAAAATAACGACTTAAAACACTGAAAATAAAAAGCATTTAGAGACTTTTCTAAGTCTTTAAGTTTATCAAATATATAGATCAAAAAATTATTTCTTCCACGCCTCCAGCGCCTTTACCTGTCCATTCGTCGGATTCTTCATTTCAACAATACTGTACACATTGAAAAATGAACGTTGCAATTCCGGCAATCTCAATTCAACTATCTTCCCTTTTCGCTGAACCAACAAAGTTTTCTCAAAGTTATCGCATAATTCCAACCATTGATCCAGTTCACCTTGACAAGCATTTCCATTCACAGCAATAATATCATCCTCCAACATTATTCCGCCCATATCAGCCGTTCCGCCAGTAAAGACAGACATTACTTTGAAATTTTGACCTTCAGGCATTGTTTTAATTCCCAGTTTCGCTTCGCTGTATTTGGGCGATGGAACGTGAGACAATTCCATTCCTATGTATTCCAAAGCATCCGCTAAAATGATTTCATAGGCCTTC
>DGBF01000031.1:12794-13073 GCA_002384725.1 Flavobacteriales bacterium UBA4011 | reverse complement strand
ACATGTACCCGCTGGTATGATTCAAAAGCAATACGGTAAATCTGTGTTAGCGGATGAATTGAACAACTTGGTAAACGAGGCTTTGAACAGCTTTTTGGCTGAAAACAAGGTAGATATTCTTGGAAATCCAATTCCAAACGATAAAGAAGAAGTGAAAGGTGATTTTGAAAAACCTGATACTTTCGAATTCACATATGATATCGGTCTTGCACCAACTGTTAGCGTGAAATTGGATGGGAAAAGCAAATTCGATTACGTAAAAATCAAAGTCGACAAAGA
>DGBF01000031.1:10525-12617 GCA_002384725.1 Flavobacteriales bacterium UBA4011 | reverse complement strand
GTTGAATTAAACGAAGACGATTCAATCAAAGAAGCTGGAATTTTACATTCGTCAACTATTTCTACAGAATTTGTTGAAGATAAAGAGGTAAAGAAAGAAATCATTGGAAAAGTAGTTGGCGACAAAATCATTGTTGATCCAACGAAAGTTTCTCGTGGTGGAAAAGATACAGCAGCCATGTTGGGTATAAAAGAAGAAGAATTAGAAAACGTTTCAAATAAATTCCAAATTACCATCAACGAAATCAAACGTATGGAGTTGGCGGAATTGAACGAAGATTTTTTCACGAAACTGTACAACGGCGAAGTGAAAAATGAAGAAGAAATGCGCGCTCGTATCTCTACTGATTTAGAAGGTATGTTCGGTGCAGATTCAGATCGTTTATTGACGAAAGAAGTATACGAAAGCTTAATCGAAAACACGAAAATCGATTTGCCAAACCAATTCATGAAACGTTGGATTCAAATGTCGAACGAAAAACCAATCACTGCCGAAGAAGTAAATGAGCACTACGAATCGTATGCGAAAAACTTGAAATGGCAATTGATCCAAGGGAATATCTTCAAAACGAACGATATCAAATTGGACAACCAAGAAGTGATGGATTACACGAAATCCTTATTGGCAAACAATTATGCACAATACGGAATGCCAGCTCCAGAAGATGCTGAATTAACAAAATCGGCAATGGAAGTGTTGAAAAACCGTGAAGAGTCAAATCGTATTTTTGATATGATGGCGGAACAAAAGTTGATGCAGTTTTTCAAAAACACCGTAAAATTGAAAGAGAAAGAAGTTTCTTACGATGAGTTCGTTGAAATGGCGAATGCTTAATTAGAAAGTTTTTATAGAATAAAAAAGGTCGTCTTGCACATTGTGAGACGACCTTTTTCGTTATGTCAAAATTAATTTTGTGGAATTACCCTTTAAAATGAATCCTAAATAAAAACATCATATGAAAAATTTTATTCAATTGATTTTAGCAATATTTATATTGGGTAGTTGTGCTACTGCTCAAATATTAGAAAAGACTCCACAATTCAAAGTCACGATCATAGATTCTGCTGGACCAAGTCAAGTAATAGGTTCAGTAAAAGACAAAAAGGGTGAACCTCTACCTTTTGCTAAAGTTATGCTGATTAGACAAGGGGTGATAAAATATGGTGCTTTTACTGACTTAGATGGAAACTTTAAACTTGAGAATATTGTAGAAGGTGTATACGATTTTGAAGTGAATTCAATGGGCTATGAACCAATATTAATGAAGGCTTTAACAATTAATGCATCAACAAAAATTGATTTTGAAATGCTGGTAGCCGAACAAATGGAGATAATTACACTAAAACCTGTCATTTATTTGTACCCCGAATCCGAATTGGATGTTTCCGTCAGCATAAACTACAATGGAAAACTGACGCACACCTATCCGAAATATCCGAAAAATGGTTGGAAGGTAAAGGCCTTACCGGACGGAACATTGTTCGACGAAAAAGGCATGGAATATTACGCACTTTTCTGGGAAGGTAAACCAACAAATCAAATTGTTCCTGAAAATGGTTTTGTTATTTCTGGTGCAGAAACGGCTCCCTTTTTGGAAGAAAAACTTGCTGAATTGGCTTTGAATAGGAGAGAAGCAAACGAATTTATTATGTTTTGGCTTCCTCAATTAGAAAAAAATCCATTCAATTTAATTCATTTTTCCGGCGAAGCGTATGTCGAATTGGCGGAACTAAACGTCACTCCTTTACCCGAAACCGTTATTCGGGTCATGATGATTTACAAACCTTTGCAAACGAAAATCGACTTCCCAGTTCAAGATATTTCAAACCTAAAAAAGACAAGAAAAGGATTCACGCTGGTGGAATGGGGCGGATCAATATTCGTTGATAAAGTAAATTGATTCCAACACTAAATTTGTTCGTTTTGAAGTATGGATACTTTAGATTTCAATATAAATAGGAGAAAAAAAGTCAGATTTTTAAAAAGTTAACGTGTACGAGAAAAAATAATTGATTGTTATTACTTGTTATCGTAAAGTGCAATCTCTACATTTATAAACGCATGCGATTAACAATTTACCTCCTTTTTATAC
>DGBF01000031.1:0-10373 GCA_002384725.1 Flavobacteriales bacterium UBA4011 | reverse complement strand
CGAAGAGAATGTTTGGCGCAAATCACTAACTCCCGTGCAATTAAATGCAGATTTCGATCTTTTAGTTTCGGCGCTTGCGGATGTTCATCCCGCCATTTATCAATATACAACAAAGGAGGAATTAGCTGTAACAGAAACGGCTATTCGACAACAATTCACTGAACCGAAATCATCGATGGAGTTTCATATTTTGGTACGTCAGTATATTGAAGAAATCAAATGTGGACATACCATGGCTCGTCCCAATCAAGAATGGTATGAGTCACAAGCTCAAAATCCGTCGAGAATCCCGCTTGAAATATACTTAATCAACAATACAATCTATGTCAAACATATTTATCAAGAAGGGAAAATAGACTTAATTGGAGCTGAAATTTTATCCATTGATGGCAGAACAGCTGAACAAATATTGAAAGATATGTATGCTATTCAAGAACGTGATGGCTTAGAGGAAGCTTTTCGCAATTCGAAGGTTGAGCGTATTTTCAAAACGTATCATCATTTTCTATACGGGGCAAAATTGTCGCATGTGATGGAATACAATTACAAAGGCGGACTGGGAACAATTGAGCTGGTTTCAGGTTCTTTTGACATCATGCCTGCCAAAGAATTTCAAGATTCTACACTTTACGATTTACAAGTAAAAAGTTCTGGTGCAAGCTTTTATTTGTATGGCGAATCAAAAATCCCTGTGCTTGATTTGAATACTTTTTATCGAAAAGATTTTAAGCAGTTCTATAAAAGTATGTTCAAGAAATTGGCTCAAAGTAAATCGGAAAACCTCGTAATTGATTTGCGCGGTAATGGAGGAGGGTTTTTTCCGCATGGCGCCATGTTGCTTAAATACCTGATGAAGGAAAAGTTTACTTTCGATTTTTATCGCAACCCAGAAAAACCAAAAAAGAACGAATATTTGATAATGCCGTTTCCGAATAAAATGACGAAGTTGGTCTTCAGTACTATTCCAGATTCAGATAAAAATGATCTGAACAGAAATTATCAAATTCGGTATAAAATCAAAAAGAAAAATCACTTCGACGGAAAGGTGATTGTGCTGACAGATGGGGCAACATTTTCAATGGGTTCCTTGGTTGCAGCAAAATTGAAATACAATAGAGATGCGACGATAATTGGTATAGAAACGGGCGGAACAGAGGAAGGTTCGAATGCTGTTTTAACAGGTCAATTGTCTTTACCAAATTCAGGCATTCGTGTTGTTGTTCCAAATTATCATTTTAATCATAAAGTGAATGGACAGAATAATGGTCGAGGATTGTTGCCAGACGTTAGAGTAGATTATTCGGTAAGTGAACGAATGGCGGACATAGATAAAGAAATGATGGAGATTCAAAAAATCATTTTGTCAAACGGAAAGAATTAAAGTTTATCCCCACTTAATACTGCACCCGATGCTCGGCTTCTGATTTTCCAAAGGAGAAGTTCCCGCCAATAAATTATCCAACGATTTCCGCATATCTTCTCCAGATACAGGAATCTCATTTCCTGGACGTGAAGGATCTAATTGTCCATGATAGACAGATTTTAATTCAGCATTGAAAATATAAAAATCAGGCGTGCAGGCTGCGTCGTAAGCTACGGCAATTTCTTGTGTTTCATCGTACAAATAAGGAAACGGATAGCCCATTTTTTTAGCATGTTCCGTCATGAACTCAGGACCATCTTGCGGATGTGTTTTAACGGAATTACTACTGATGGCGACAAAACCAACCCCTTTGTTCGAGTAATCATTTGCCAATCGAACCAATTCTTCATTCACATGAATCACAAACGGACAATGGTTGCAAATAAACATAATCACCGTTCCCTTTTCTCCTTTTATCGACGTAAGTGATAAATTCTTCCCAGAAACGGTGTCCAACAGATTAAAATCGGGTGCAAGTGTTCCAGTAGGAAAAGGATTCGATTCGATGAGTGCCATAATTTGTTTCTGTCAAAGATAACAGGAAGAATTCATTCAAAAAAACACATTATATTTTCTTCTGAATGGTGATTTTTTTTGGGATCTAATCCTTTTTTAAATGAAGATGTAAAATTAGAAAATGGAGTGTCTATTTTTTTGGCTCTCTGTATCTGTTTCTTTTACAATGTTTTAAGCGTATTTTGTAACTTTTTCAATATTCTATAGTCTTACATTCGAAACAATTTTAAAATCAAATATTATGAGAGCAAGATCAATTTTTTTAACGGTATGTTTAGTGTTAATAGGAGGTGTATCTTTTGCAGGAAATGCCTAACGGGCTTTCAGTAAAAAGATGAATAAATTCATCCATTATCCATTCAATATTTCGAAAAAAGTGGATGCAACTGTCTACGTCGAATTCACGGTTCAAGAGAACATAGAAATTCGTATCGATTCTATTCTTTTTGACAATGAGGGAATCAGTTCAGATATTATCAAACAATTGAAAAAATGATAATTGACATCGACAAAGCAGACGTTATCGATAAAACCTTTTATTACAAGTTTACTTTGGAAGTGGAGAAGTAAAACCGTACCTAAAAAAGATCGTTTCATTTATTTGATTCGACCTTATTTATTAGGTCTTAAGTAACAATGAATCTGTCGATTTTACTTATATAAAACTTCAATTCCTATAATTTATTATTACCTGTTACTTCAGTCCTCCTACTTCAGTCCTCCTCTTTAACACTCCGCCCTTTGGTCTTTCTAACTTCAGTTCTTCGTCCTGCCTCAACGCCATTCGAAGGCTCTCTTAAAATCACAATCTTAATTAAACTCAATCTAAACTTTCTCAATCCCACTTTGTTCTATTGCCAAAGCCCAAGATTTACCTTAAATTTGTAACAAGAATACATTTCAACTATGGAGCAAAAATTCACGCAAGAGGAATTAGAAGAAAGATTCCAAAATAAAATTGATAAAGATATCCGTATCGAACCAAATGACTGGATGCCAGATGCCTATCGCAAAACTTTGGTGCGCCAAATTTCCCAACATGCACATTCTGAAATAGTCGGAATGTTGCCGGAAGGAAACTGGATAACACGTGCACCCAATTTACGTCGTAAGGCGGTATTGCTAGCAAAAGTACAAGATGAAGCCGGTCATGGTTTGTATTTGTACTCAGCTGTTGAAACATTGGGTGCTGATCGTGAAGAAACAATTGACGATTTACACACGGGAAAAGCAAAATATTCTTCCATTTTTAATTATCCAACTGTTTCTTGGGCTGATATGGGCGCAATTGGTTGGCTGGTCGATGGAGCGGCAATAATGAATCAGGTGCCTTTGTGTAGATGTTCGTATGGACCATACGCAAGAGCGATGGTGCGGGTTTGTAAAGAAGAATCTTTTCACCAACGTCAAGGTTTTGAAATTATGGCGACTCTAGCCAATGGCACACCCGAACAAAAAGAAATGGCGCAAGATGCTTTGAATCGTTTTTGGTGGCCATCACTTATGATGTTTGGACCAAATGACGATGAATCGCCAAATTCTGCGCAATCCATGAAATGGAAAATCAAACGTTTTTCGAACGATGAATTACGTCAAATGTTTGTGGATGCAACAGTTCCACAAGCCGAATTAATTGGTTTGACCGTGCCAGATAAAGACATCAAATTCAATAAAGAAACAGGCCATTACGATTTCGGTGAAATCAACTGGGATGAGTTTTGGGATGTCGTTAAAGGAAACGGACCCTGCAATGAAGATCGTGTGAATACGAGACGTGTAGCCAAAGAAAATGGCGAATGGGTGAGAGAGGCAGCGACCGCTTACGCCGAAAAAAAGAGATTGAAAGTAGCAGGTTAATTCGTGCATAAAAAAAGACAATGAAAAATTCAGATTGGCCTCTTTGGGAGGTTTTCATTCGAAGCAAACAAGGATTAAATCACAAACACGCAGGTAGTTTGCGTGCCGCAGATGCCGAAATGGCGATTGAAAATGCGCGTGATGTTTACACGCGTCGTTCAGAAGGAATAAGTATTTGGGTGGTGGAATCCAATCAAGTGCATGCTTCTGACCCTTCGGATATGGACTCTTTATTCGAACCGTCGAACACAAAAGTTTATCGTCACCCTACATTTTATGATGTGCCAGACGGAATCACGCACATGTAATCAGAGAAAATGAAAGAACATTTATTTGAATATTTACTGCGTCTCGGTGATGATAGTTTGATTCTTGGACATCGTTTGTCTGAATGGTGCGGACATGGACCCATCTTGGAAGAAGATATCGCCATGACGAACATTTCTTTGGACTTAATCGGTCAAGCAACTTCATTGTTAAAATATGCTGGAGAAGTAGAAGGTAAAGGTCGCGATGAAGACAAATTAGCTTTTCTTCGGATTGAAAAAGAATATAGAAATAACCTTTTAGTCGAACAACCGAACGGAGATTTTGGAGTGACGATGATGCGACAGTTTTTATTTGATGCATATCGATTTCCACTTTTTGAAGCTTTACAGCATTCGAAGGATGAGCAGCTTGCAGGAATTGCGGAAAAGTCTTTAAAAGAAACGAAATATCATTACCGACATTCAGCTGAATGGATTATCCGTTTAGGTGATGGAACCGACGAGTCACACCGGCGAGTGCAAACTGCTATGAATTCTATTTATCGTTTTGCAGCTGATATTTTCATGGCGGATGAGGTAGAAAAAGGTTTAGAAGTGGCTGGAGTTCTTCCAAATATGTCTAAAGTCAAAGAAGAATGGATGAAAAATATCAAATTCGTTTTGTCGGAAGCGACTATTCAATTTCCAGACAACGATTGGGAACAACGCGGTGGAAGACTAGGAAATCATTCTGAACATTTAGGATTTTTGCTCGCAGAAATGCAATACATGCAGCGCACCTATCCAAACATGGAATGGTAAGTGAACAACAAATTTGGGAATGGTTAGAGGATGTTTTTGATCCTGAAGTTCCTGTACTTACGGTTGTCGATTTAGGAGTGGTACGAGATGTAAACATTGCTGAAAATGAAATCAAAATAACCGTCACACCAACTTATAGCGGATGCCCTGCCATGGGTGTTATTGAAGAAGATATACGCCGAAAACTATTGAGTGAAGGACTTACCAATTTAAAAATTGAAACGAAGCTAAGTCCGGCCTGGACGACAGATTGGTTATCAAAAAATGGTCGTCAGAAATTAAAGGAATACGGCATCGCACCACCAGAAGATGAGGTAGACAAAAGCGTCTTGTTTTCCGCTCCGTTGGTAGTTCCTTGTCCCAATTGCAATTCGAGAGAAACTAAAATGATATCTGAGTTTGGTTCCACTTCCTGCAAAGCACATTATAATTGCTTAAGTTGCAAAGAGCCGTTCGATTATTTTAAGTGTTTGAGGTAATTTTGGACGGTCTTCGACGAGCCAAGACCTCTTTGATTATTTTTGCCCTTTAATTTTTTGTAGAAACCTCCATTCTGAATAATAGCTAAACGGTCTGAATCTGTCGAAGACTGCGACTTTTATTTGAATGGCATTTAATTCGTCGATTAATTCGGTACTCGTTAATTTTTAATATGTTGCCAACAGCCAACTTTTTTCAAAGATTTATAACCTCAACTGTAACTTTTCACCCTACTTCTTTATTTAACTACTAAGAACAGATTATCCTTTTCTTAAAATAATAAATAGAAAAGCGATACATTTGTGTCCCAACAAAAAAATAAAATGGAAAACAATAACGAGAATCAAGTAAATATAGAATTGTCTGAAGACGTAGCTTTGGGTGTATACTCGAATTTGGCTATTATCACCCATTCTCCAGCAGAAATCATTAGCGATTTTGTACAGTTGATGCCGGGAATGCCAAAAGGGAAAGTTCGTTCAAGAGTAATTATGACGCCTCAAAATGCTAAACGATACATGCGTGCGCTTCAAGAGAATATTTCGAAATTCGAACAAGCTTTTGGAGCAATTGAGGAGAATGACGGACATAATATGCCGCCAATGAATTTTGGACCTCCAACTACACAAGCATAAAAAGTATACAGATTAAAAAAAAAGAACATGAAAAAATTAGTTTTCTTATTATTCATTTTTGCAGCTTTAGGAGCGTGTAAAAAGAATTCATCAACAAAGAAATTCGACCGTTTGGTAGTAAATAATAACTGGAAATTGGCCAAATGGATTGATCAAGGAGTTAATAAATCGGAAACTTTCGAAGATTACATCTATGAATTTACCGATCACAAAGAGTTTATTTCAGTAAATAGTGGAACAAAAAATATCGGTTCTTGGGATACACAAGATGCCAAAAATCCGGCAATCCTAATATTGAATATCGGAGAAACAACCCCAGAAGCTTCTATTGCCGATGATTGGAAAATCGTTTTCTTATCAAAAGATGAAATGCGACTTGAAAGATTGAACCAGAATTATGAACCTGGTGACGAATGTATCTTTAAGAAATTGTAAAAAAAATTACGAATTTTAAGAAAGCCTTTCTACCTGATTTATTCTGGAGAAGGGCTTTTTTTATGGAATATAATAGTTGATCAATCTGCTTTCTCTGTTTTTGCATAGCGGAATCTCATTATAATAAAGTGAATTCCATTTTACACTTCCTACATTCAATCCATAGTGATTGTACTGAATGTAACTCCAATTTCCGCACGAATCAATTGGTGTTCCGTCGATATTCGAAAATATATTTTGAAAATCCATCGTTTGGAACGTACCTGCAGGAACTGTTATTGGTGAGTTTGTTAAGTTAATCAATTGTTTTGTTCTTTGCCATGTCGGAATAAATTGGTCCGGTTGCATTGTGACCGTAAAATCCTGGAAATTGATGTGAATTAGCCCGTATTGATCAATAATGTAACCTGACGAATCTCTATATAACCATGTGTTCGGCGCTGTGCCTTGATGTTTGACTGTGTATTTGAAAAATATTTTACCGTTAATAGAAGTGTCGCCGGTTACTTGAATTGTATCAGAAACTCCTGTGTTTGTTTCAATCCGATTCTCGTCAATTTTAAAAACTTAGTATACCCAAAAAGCACCAACCTTTAATGGAAAAAAAAGCCGTGGTAGTTGGTTCAACCATCGGATTCGGAGGTGTAACACAACCATTGAATGGATCTACATTCTTCTTTTTACAAGACAATAGTCCAATAGAAATAAAGAGAAATGTGAAAATAGTGGCTTTCATATCAGTGGTTTTTGAATTTCCCAAAAAGAACGTCGAGCCATTTTTAATATTGTAAAACAAATTGATCTTTAACATTTAGCCAACATCAACTTCAATGGTCAATAGTCAACGTCTACAAAATAACCACCACAAAAACTTCCGTCGTCTCATTCCCGCAATAATCCTTCGCTACAATTTTCATTTCATGTCGTCCTGGAGTAGTATCTTTCAATTCAAAAAATGCGTAATCACCTTTCGATTCGTAATCCAAAACGCGCCATTCTCCGTCTATCCATAAGCCGTAATTCATCAACCCAGAACGATAATCGCCCATTTTCCATACTAATTGAGATGACTTTCTCGAATCCACTGTGCCCGAAACATTGACCGATTTAATATACGGTCCAGCATCATCAACCTGAACATTTATTTCTCCAAAATACTTTGATTCAGCCTCCAGATAGTCGCCAACAACAGATGTTTTTAAAGCCGAATAACCATGACTTCGTTTCACAGCCAAATATTGTTGGTGCTTCGGCACATCACTCAATGCTTTCATTCGCACAGTAAAAGCAGCTTGAACAGGCAAGGAACTGGCAGATACATAAACTGACGCCCCATTAAAACTAACCTTCTTTGGAAAAGGTTCAAAAGCACAGTTTTCGGGTAAAATCACAGATGCATTGTCCCAATTTTGTTCCCAACCTTTTTTCGGGTTCACATAATCTGGATTATTGATGACACTTGCGTCTGAATTCGCTTCTCCTTCATCTACTTTTAGTGTAAACTCAACAACCGATTTATTTCCCTTGAAGTCAAAAGCGACATATTTTACTTCATATGATTTTCCTGGTTCGATCTTTAAAATCCCTTTGGTTTTGGTCTTATAAACCGTTAAGGGATTCGTTTCAGAATGAAAGGCTTTGTGATATTTTCGTCCTGCATGAAAGGCAGAATAATCGGTATACGTATTCAAAAAGCGAGTTTGGGAAAACGAAACACGATCTATTTCTTGATGCATGATAGTATCTCCATCAACAATTAATGTGGTTCCATACAAACCACAATTGTTGCTTGCTGCATCAAATTTATCTACTCCGTTAAGGGCAAATCCAATTCCACCCATAATATCGCCCGTTCGTTTTTTAGCATAATTGGCTGGAATTAAAACTGTTCCATTTCCAATCGTATAACCACCGCCTTTGCCTTTCAAACTGTATTCTTTTTCTTTTTTTGGACACAAATAACCATATTCATCTAGTCCGTAAATTTTTACATTGTACAAATTGGGCGAACGATTGTCCTCTATCTTAAAACCAAATTTCAAAGGATTGATGGCTTCTTCCGTATATGTATCGCGCACTTCGAAATGCAAATGTGGACCGCTTGAAGCTCCTGTGTTTCCCGATAAGGCAAAAACTTCACCTCGTTTCATGGGCAATTCATTGGGTTGGAAATACAAATCTGCTTCCGAACTTTTCGTTCGTATTTGAAATTCTTTTACTTTTTCTTCCAGTTTACCCGTCAATCTTTGACAATGTCCGTAAACACTTGTTATTCCACCCGGATGATTAATATAAACGACACGACCATAACCATAAGGCGAAACAGTAACGCGTGCGATGTACCCTTCGTCGATGGAGTGAAGTGAATATCCTTCTTTTGCGTTGGTCTTAAAATCCAAACCCATGTGAAAATGATTGGAACGCAATTCACCGAAATTGGCTGCTAAAATCAAAGGTATGTTGAGAGGTGGGTGATAATCTTGCTTTAGCTTTTGATCTTCAAAAAAGAAAGGTTGCCAGTTTAAAACGAATATAAGTAGTGAGTTAATCATTGTCATCATTTTTCAAAAATAGCCTTTTGATAAAAAAGTAATGCAAAATCAGAAATAAATCTTGACTTTATTCGTTGACAATGCTAATTTTGTACAAAGTCTAAAACCAAATGACCGAAAGTATTCAGAGCATTATTAATCAAATTTCAGAGAAATCTAGAGCCCTGCATGGTCTTTTGGTTGCGGAAAGAGAGAATAATGCAAATCTACTTTCTAAAAACGAACAACTGCAATCTGATTTGGATGGGAAATTAGCCGAAGTTTCGCGCTTAGAATCCAAATTGAATGCACAAGAAGAGCAAATGGTTGGACTTACAGAACAAAGCTCAGTTTCTAACGCAAACCCTTCCAGAGGGAATGTACAAGAAATTGATGAATTGGTGAAAGAAATAGATTACTGCATTAGTCAGTTAAGAAAATAAAGAATGGAGAAGAAATCCTTATCATTGGTAGTTGCGGGTAGAACATACCCTCTTACTGTATCAGCTGAAGAACAAGAAAAGGTTCTAGGTGCTGCAGAAGATATCAATAAGGCCATCAAAGTTCTTAAAGACAATTATGCAGTTAAAGATATGCAAGACTTGCTAGCAATGGCAGCTTTGCAATTGGCGACTAAATCAAAATCTGGGGCTCCGCAAACGGCTGCTCCCATTGTTGAAAAAGCTGACTATTCTAAGGTTGAAGAGTCTCTCGGAAAGTTAAATTCTGAGTTAGACGAACTTAAATAACCGCATCATTTCATTTCTGAGTCGAGTTCTATAACGCTAAAATATAGGATTTATGAACTTAATTATTGGAATTATTATCGGAGTTGCAGCAGGTGCTGTTGTTGCTTTCTTACTTCAAAATGTCTTTCTTAAAAAGAAACAGGATCAAATCTTGAAAATCGCTAATGCCGAAGGTGAAGCAATGAAAAAAGATAAGATTCTTCAGGCGAAAGAGCGTTTTCTGAAACTAAAAGAAGAACACGAATCGAATACGAAAGATAGAGAACGAAAAATTCAATCTATCGAAGACAGAGCAAAACAGAAAGAGAAAACGCTTTCTCAAAAAATCGAAGAAACTTCTCGTAAAGAAAAAGATTTCATAAAAAAACAAGAGCTGTTCGACAGTAAATTGGACATCCTTGAAAAGAAACAAGTTGAATTGGACAAGACACAAGAAAAAAGAGTCTTGGAATTGTCTAAATTGAGTGGAATGAGCCAAGAAGAGGCGAAAACCATGATGATGGAAGCGATGAAAGATGAAGCCCGAACTGGTGCAATGTCTCACATCAAAGAAATCATGGAGGAAGCAAACTTGAACGCTACGAAAGAAGCTAAGAAAATTGTAATCCAAACTATTCAAAGAGTTGCACAAGAGCAAACGATTGAAAACGCCGTTTCTATTTTCAATATAGAAAATG
>DGBF01000099.1 GCA_002384725.1 Flavobacteriales bacterium UBA4011 | reverse complement strand
GCTCTTCCGATCTCTTTGGTTGAAAAGAGTCTTCCGCATTCTGGAAAAGCAATCCGTATTGGTGTTACAGGTGTGCCAGGAGTTGGTAAAAGTACATTTATAGAAGCGTTTGGCTTGTATCTAATATCTCTTGGGAAGAAATTGGCCGTATTAGCTGTTGACCCAAGTAGTGAAGAAGGAGAAGGAAGTATTTTGGGCGATAAAACGAGAATGCATAATCTGAGTCAAGCGGAGAATGCCTTTATTCGACCTTCGCCTTCCGGAAAAAATTTGGGTGGCGTTACCCGAAAAACGAGAGAAAGTATTTTGTTGTGCGAAGCGGCTGGATTTGATGTCATCCTAATTGAAACAGTTGGTGTGGGACAAAGCGAAACCATGGTGCACTCTATGGTCGACTTCTTTTTGTTGCTGATGTTGGCCGGAGCAGGAGACGAACTGCAAGGAATCAAACGTGGCATTATGGAATTGGCCGATTTGTTGGTGATCAACAAAGCTGATGGCGACAATTTGAAGAAATCGGAAATGGCCGCTCGAGAATATAAGAATGCCATGCACCTATTTCCCGCAAACGCAAACGAGTGGATACCGAAAACAGCCGTTTGTAGTTCGTTGGAAAATACGAACATCGATACTATTTGGAAGGAAATTCAAAGTTTTCAGAATCACACGAAAGTCAATGGTTGGTTTGATAAAAAGCGAAAATCACAAGATTTGCGCTGGTTCAATGAAAGTTTAAAAGAAATAATTTTACATCATTACTTGGATCAAAAAGGGGCGAAGGCTTCGGTTCAGGAATTTGAACAGAAAATAATTGATCAAGAAATCACACCTTTCGAGGCAGCTGAAATCTTATTTAAAAAGTGGGTAAATGACAAGTCAGTTTAAGATAGAAGGAGAATATATTGATTTAATACAATTGCTTAAAGCTACCGGGATTGCGAGCACTGGAGGTCACGCGAAATTTATTGTGGACGATGGAGTAGTAGTGCGAAATGGAGAAGTGGAAACACGTAAACGGGCGAAGTTGATTGTGGGTGATGTAATTGAAATTGATGGGAATAAGATTGAGTTGGTTTAGAGAAATGTTTAAAGTTTAATAAGAGATGTGATTAAAAACTGTTGTATTCCTAAATTGATAAAATTCGAAAATTTTGCAATTAACTGCGTTGCTGCCTGCGGCGGTCGCTTATTGCTGAAAGGGTTCTTGTAGTTAGATAGTTAGAGTCGAAAACTGCTATAAAACCAAACCAATCACAATCGAGACAGTTGGAACTTCAACACTATTCCTTATCTACTTCAAATTCTCAATTTCCACCATTGGCTCCCAAAGGAATAAACAATTGTACACGATACAAAACAGGTATCAAGGCTCCTGGTTCACCATTCGGCCCGGTCTTTTTTGCAACATAAGATGGTCGGTACGGACTATTTAAGTTGTTAACGATGTCATAGAAAATTCCAATATTTAAGCGAAAGTTTTCATCGAAACTTTTAGAATATCCACCGCCAATAAAAACGGTTGGAATCCATGTTTTTTGCGGTGTAATATTCGTGTAACTAATCGGACTTTTCAAACCCTCTATTTCAACGCCTGCATACAAAGCCTCAAAAACTCTTGCATGAATAAATCCGCCAACACCAACAATATTGTAACTTGTCGCTTGATTTCCAAAGGCTAAATTCTTCGTCCAAACGCGGATCCATCGAACACTAGGACCAATAATTATTTTGCTATCTTCTTTTTTTTGCAACAATCCCCATTTCAAGCCAGCACTGAAGTTTCCACCTTGATTTCCAATAGAGAAATATCCATCTATTCCGATTTCAGATTTTAGCATTTCAGCATAGGTTTGAGAATACGAAAAACTGGAAATAATAAAAAGCGAAAGGAATACCATTTTTTTCATGTCCCAAATATACGAACAGAAGAATTATATCTCCAACTCTTTTCAAAAAGCTGATTATCTTTGTCAAAAATTACTTAGCATGCAATTATTAGATGGAAAAAAAACTTCCGATGAAATAAAAAAAGAACTTGCTCAAAAAGTAGCACAAAGAAAACTAGAAGGGAAGAAAATCCCACATCTAGCCGCTATTTTGGTTGGAAACGATGGTGGTTCAATGACGTACGTCAATGCGAAAGTGAAGGCATGCGATCAAATTGGTTTCGAAAGCACTTTGATTCGTTACGATTCATCTGTTTCCGAAGAAATTCTTTTGGGAAAAGTGCAACAATTGAATGAGGATAAGAGCATAGACGGTTTCATCGTTCAACTTCCTTTGCCCGATCATATCGACGAATTAAGGGTGACCCAAGCCATCGATCCAATGAAAGATGTGGATGGTTTTCACCCCGTGAATTTGGGCAATATGGTTTTAAATCTTCCTGGATTTTTGCCTGCAACACCAGCTGGAATAGTCGAAATCATAAAACGAAATGGAATTGAAACCTCCGGTAAAAGATGCGTTGTTATCGGACGAAGCAATATCGTTGGAATGCCAGTTTCCATTATGCTATCCAGAAATGCTGATCCTGGAAATTGCACTGTAACGCTTACCCATAGTAGAACTCAAAACATAAAAGAGATTTGTCTTACCGCAGATATTTTAATTTCTGCAATTGGAAAACCCGGTTTTGTAAAAGCCGACATGGTGAAAGAGGGTGCCGTTGTAATCGACGTAGGGACAACGCGCGTTCCAGACGATTCCAGAGCTAGAGGTTGGCGTTTACGCGGAGATGTAGATTTTGATGAGGTCGCACCAAAATGTTCGTTTATCACGCCAGTGCCAGGTGGAGTAGGACCAATGACTATCGCTTCTTTGATGATTAACACACTGCGAGCAATGGAACTAGAAGGCAAGTAAAACGAGAAACAATGAAGTACGGAGATATATTAACCAAAGGAATAAAAGTAAAAGAAGATTCTGCCAAATTCTTCAAAAACAATAAGTTAAAAGGAAAAAAGCTTGATCAATTGTTTCACGCCGAACACGATAAAGCATTTGCCAAAATTGATTGCTTGGATTGCGCCAATTGCTGTAAAACAACAAGCCCTATTTTCAGAGATATAGATATTAAACGTATCTCAAAAAATTTGAGAACCTCCGAAAAGAATTTCATATCGGATTATCTCCACTTGGACGAGGACCAAGATTATGTTTTGAATAGTTCGCCCTGCGCTTTCTTGGACCACGATACCAATAAATGTAATATATACGATGTTCGACCTTTGGCCTGCAGAGAGTATCCGCATACCGATAGAAAGAACATGCACCAGATTATGGGCTTAACACAAAAAAACTTGGATGTATGTCCTGCTGTAATTGAAATCGTGGATAAAATTGTTATTAACTCTTGAATTAAAGACCTTAATTAATAGGCGATTAGTTCTTAGACTTGGTGTACCACTGCTATTTTTAGTATTTTTATAAAAGTTAGATGCAACTTTAAGCTTTTGAGGACGTTAAGGAAGAGAATTAAATCAAATCATTACCATAGTTAATGGTTGAAATAAGTTACAATACACCTGCCTATCTGTTAAGGCAAATTTATGACCGGACAAAAAGTCGAAAAAATGATTTATTGGACGGTGTTGTTGTTACCGAATATTTTGGGGATATTAATGAGAATTCTATTTCTACTATTATTGATGATGTCGAGCATAAATTAATTCAAAATATAGAACAGCGAACTACCTCAAAAAGAATCTTTACAATTTTCGTCGAAGGCCTTCAAAATATATACAAGCATGGAAGAGAAAGTGAAGGTGGAAAACATATGGGTGCAAGTCTTTTGGTGAAAACGAAAGATGCCTATCGAATTCATTTCTTCAATGTTTCACCAAAAAGTGAAATCTTAGTCATGTCCGAATATCTTGATTATCTGAATGGATTGTCCATGGATGAAACCAAAAAATTCTACATGAAGCGCTTGGTTAATTGTGCTATTTCTGAAAGAGGAGGGGCGATTCTCGGAGCACTTTCGAATGCCTATTCACCGTTGAGTTTGATGAAAACGTGAACAACAAAGAGATATTAATGTTTCTTTGTTTAGCACCTTATTAAAAGTCTATGTTGAAAATTGCTTGGCACGAAGAATACGTTTTCCCTGTACCAGACAACCATAAGTTTCCGATGGAGAAGTATGACCTGTTGCCCAAACAATTGTTGCATGAAGGTACGCTTGAACACGTCAATTTTTTTCAGCCAGAGGTAATTGATAAAACTTACATTTCTGCCGTGCATTCTGCGGAATACCTTACTCGTTTATACAATTTAAAACTCTCACCACGTGAACAACGTATTACTGGTTTTGTCCATAACGAGCAATTGATACACAGAGAACAGTTGATCATGGAAGGAACGAGAAGAGCCTGTGATTATGCTTTGGAATCTGGTTTTGCCGCAAATATTGCCGGCGGAACACACCATGCATACGCAGATCGAGGCGAAGGCTTTTGTTTGTTGAATGACCATGCAATTTCAGCGAAATACCTTCTAGATTCTTGCAAAGTGAACAAGGTGCTTATATTAGATTTAGATGTTCATCAGGGTAACGGTACGGCCGGCAATATTTGCGGCAAAA
>DGBF01000069.1:21962-23036 GCA_002384725.1 Flavobacteriales bacterium UBA4011 | reverse complement strand
AAGAAACCCTATTTCAAAGATTTCATGCTACCAACTGGCGATTTACGCGAATTTAAAAGTGGAGAAAAAAGAGCAGACATTGTTATTGTCAGTAAATGTCCAGCGGAACTTTCCGATAAAGAAAGACTAGATTTTCGCAAGAATATTCACCTGCCAAAGGAAGACATTTATTTTTCCAAAATAGTATATGGTGAAATGGAAAAATGGGGAGAATTTGACCTTCCAAAAGAACTTAAAAACATTATTTTGGTCACTGGAATTGCCAACCCAAAACCTTTGGAGGAATCTCTTTCAAAGAAATTTTCGTTAAAATCCCTTATTTTTCCTGACCATCATACCTTTACGACGAAGGATTTGACTGTAATTCATGAGAATTTTGGTAACTTCGCGAGCGAAAATTCAATCATTTTAACAACGGAAAAAGATGCCGTTCGATTAGAAGCTTTTAAAAAAGCGGGTGAATTGAAGAATTTCCCTTGGTTCGTTCAAAAAATGAACGTGCAAGTAGATAGAGAAACCGAATTAAAAGATAAATTATTAGCATATGTTAGAAAAGTTTCATGAATCTGTAGCTTTTATTAAAAGCAAAACATCCGTAGAACCGACTGTAGGAATTATTCTAGGAACTGGTTTGGGAGGATTGGTAAAGGAAATCAAGATTATTGATGAGATTTCGTACGAACAGATTCCAAACTTTCCTGTTTCTACGGTAGAAAGCCATTCGGGGAAATTGATTTTCGGTGAATTGGGCGGAAAGAAAGTGGTTGCTATGCAGGGTCGTTTTCACTTCTACGAAGGATATGACATGAAGCAAGTTACTTTTCCTGTTCGCGTGATGAAGTTATTAGGAATTCAAGCACTTTTTGTGAGCAACGCTTCAGGCGGAGTTAATCCAGATTTTGAAGTAGGAGAAATTATGATTCAAAATGATCATATCAATTTGTTCCCTGCTCACCCATTAATTGGAAAAAATATCGATGAACTTGGACCTCGTTTCCCGGACATGAGCGAACCGTACGATAGAGGAATGATTACTTTGGCGCAAGAAATTGCTAAGGAACTGAACATTAGAGT
>DGBF01000069.1:13673-21808 GCA_002384725.1 Flavobacteriales bacterium UBA4011 | reverse complement strand
TATCAATATGTTAGAAATATCGGTGCGGATGCAGTTGGTATGTCAACTGTTCCTGAAGTAATCGTTGCTCGTCACATGGAAATTCCTTGTTTCGCCATTTCAATCATAACTGATTTAGGCGTTCCTGGAAAGATTCAGAAAGTTTCTGTTCAAGATGTTATCGAAGTAGCGAATCGTCAAGAACCCAAAATGACAGCTATCATGAGTCAATTAATCGCACGAATCTAAAGGAATACGAGACGCATGTCTGAAATTAGAGATACATACGAAGTCGTAATTGGATTGGAAGTCCATGCGCAAATGCTGACCAAAAGCAAAGCCTATTCGAACGATAAGAACGAATACGGTTCTGTTCCGAACACGAACGTCAGCGCAGTTACTTTGGGTCACCCAGGAACCTTACCTGTGATGAACAAAAAAACGATAGAAAACGCCATCAAATTAGGCTTGGCTTTGCATTGCGACATTGCGGAAAATCAATATTTTGCACGCAAAAACTACTTCTATCCTGATTTACCAAAAGGATACCAAATCACTCAGGATTTAACACCAATTTGCACAGGCGGATACGCAATCGTTAAAGACGAAAACGAGAACGAGAAAAAAATCGGTTTGACACGAATACACATGGAAGAAGATGCTGGTAAAAGCATTCACGATATAGATGTGAAAGACACTTTGGTGGATTTGAATCGTGCTGGAGTTCCTTTACTAGAAATTGTGACGGAACCCGATTTCAGAAGCTCAACAGAAGCTTACAATTACCTAACCGAAATCCGAAAACTTGTTCGCTATTTGGACATTTGCGATGGAAATATGGAAGAAGGTTCCATGCGCTGTGATGCCAATGTATCGGTCCGAAAAATAGGTGCAACAGAATTTGGAACCAAGATAGAAGTGAAAAACATGAACTCCATTCGTAACGTTCAACGCGCTATCGAATTTGAGATCACAAGACAAATTGAAGTATTGGAAAACGGTGGAGAACTTTTCATGGAAACGCGTCAATATGATGCGCTCAAGAATATCACCATTGCCATGCGTTCGAAGGAAGCGGCAAATGATTACCGTTATTTCCCCGAGCCCGATTTGACACCTTTGAAAGTGACAGTTAATCAAATTGACGCCATCAAAGCCGAAATGCCAGCATTACCGAGAGATTTGTTTCTTCGGTACACAAATGAGTTTAAACTTTCCGAATACGATGCTTATAATTTAACGGATAACAAATCGATTGCATTGTATTACGAATCCATTTTAAAGCGCACCAAAGAATACAAATTGGCGGCCAATTGGATGATGGGAGATATTAAATCTTATTTGAATTCACAAGGCAAAGAAATGGAAGAATTTCCTATCTCTGCAGAGAAAATTGCCGACTTAATTTCTATTATTCAAGAAGGTAAAATTTCAAATACGGTAGCTTCGCAAAAAGTATTTCCTGAAATGCTGAACGCTCCAGAAAAATCACCTTTGGCCATTGCCGAGTCAATGAACTTGATTCAGGATTCCAATGAAGATTCGATTTTAGGGTTTATTGCCGAAGTAATGAAGCAACATCCTGAAGAAGTTACTCGTTATAAAAACGGTGAAAAACAACTGACCGGTTTCTTAATGGGGCAATTAATGAAAATATCAAAAGGTAAAGCGGATCCTAAATCGGCTAATCAAATGCTAAGAAATGAACTTGAAAAATAAACTCAAATACCTACCCTTCTTTCTCTTACCTTTCTTATCTGCTTGCAATGAAGAGGAAACAGATTCGAAAAAACTAGAAAACAATTTTACGATTTCTGGAAAGATAACGGGGGCAAAAAATTTGAACGTTTACGTTGAAGCCGCAAGTCAAAATGGTATAATTGACGTTGCTTCAGGTGAAACAAATACTGAAGGTTCTTTTGAAATAAAGGGCAACATTCCGGATATGGGAATTTATCAGTTGAGACTCGGTGACGGCGATGACAAAATCATCCCGATGACTTTGATGCCGAAAGATCATGTGAAAATCAACACAGACATCAACTCCTATGCTGTTAGTCCTAAGTATTCTGGAACAGAATGGGCCGAACCACTAACGCGGTATATGCAAATGGCAAACAAATTGGCAAGTCAGGACACGGAATTTGCCGAGCTACAGACCGATGGTGCATCGGAAGAAGAACTTCGTGCTGCTTATGATAAAATGTTAGTCCCTCTGAATGAATTCGCCATTGCTCAAATGATAAAAATGCCCTCCAATCCAGTGAACATTATTTTCAGCAGAGCTCTTACTCCAAAAGGTTCATTTGACGATTGGGATCCAAAAAACTTGGATGTATTGAAGAAAGTTTATCAAGCATACACCAAACGATTTACGGATTCTCCAATTGTGAAAACTTTAGAAAATCAGGTTTTCCAGATCGAAAGTGCATACACTGCGCACGTGAATGGCACTGACAAGGATGCTTCTATCGTTTCTTCCCAGATGGCACCTGAAATTTCCATGAAAAATCCTGAAGGGAAAGTAATCAACCTTAGTGATTTTAGAGGGAAATACGTGCTCATTGATTTCTGGGCTGCCTGGTGTGGACCTTGCCGTAGAGAGAATCCAACGGTGGTGAAACTTTATAACAAGTACAAAAATAAAGACTTTACGATCCTGAGTGTTTCTCTAGATAAAGACGCTTCTGCTTGGAAACAAGCCATTTTAGCTGATGGTTTGATTTGGCCAAATCATGTAAGTGAACTAAATGGATGGGAAACTTCAGTGATCAACACTTATAATTTCAACAGTATTCCACACACCGTTCTTTTAGATAAAACAGGAAAAATCATTGCCACAAAACTAAGAGGAGAAAGTTTGGAACAAAAATTGACAGAACTTCTTTAAAAACAATATGATGAAAAAATATATTATTGCAAGTATCGGAATTTTAATGGCGAGTTTAACATTCGCGCAAGAACCAATTCCAATAAAAATTTCGGGGAACATTTTTAATACGAAAGTTGATTCTGTTACACTTACGCAATTCGTGGGCAACAGATTCTCCAATATCGCAAAGGTTCCGATGACTGAAAAAGGAGATTTTTCAATCAGCACAAAAGTACCTTACCCAGACTTTTATGTGATTTTGATTGGTGAAGACCGAATCAATATAATATTAAGAGAAGAGTCGGATATTAAAATATATGGTGATGGAGCAAACTTGAATACCTTTTGCAACATCGTTGGTTCGGATGAATCCAAAAACATGAAAGTATTTATTACTCAAATGTTAGAGTACAATCAGAAACGAGCAGAATTAGAACAACGCTTGCAAACTGAACCTCAAAATAGAGAATTAATTAGCAAAGATTTGCAAGGTGCTCACTCAGACTTTATTAGTAACCGAGAAATCTTCGTAGCACAAAACAGAAACTCTCCCGCACTTTTGCCAGCAATGACCACATATGATGTCAATACTGAGTGGCAATATTATGAGTCTGTAGCGCTGATGATTGAAAAAAGTCTTCCTGGCTCACCTTCAATAAAAAGTAACTACGATAATTATTTGGCGCAAAAAGCACAAAAGGAAGCAATGGATTTCCTTTCTCCTGGAAAAGAAGCACCTGATTTTGAGGAGCTAATGTTGGATGGAAAGACAAAAATGAAGTTATCAGATCTTAGAGGACAAGTCGTTCTTTTGGACTTCTGGGCATCTTGGTGTGGACCCTGTCGCAGAGAGAACCCTGCAGTCGTAAAATTGTATAATGAATACAAGGACAAAGGTTTTACAATTATGTCTGTTTCATTAGACAAGACGAAAGACCCATGGGAAAAAGCGATTCAAAAAGACGGTTTGGTTTGGCCGAATCATGTCAGTGATTTACAAGGTTGGTCTTGTGCAGCAGCTCAAAAATACCAAGTCAGAGGCATTCCTTTTACAGTTTTAATTGACCGAGAAGGAAAAATTATCCAAACGAAATTACGCGGCGCGGAGCTAGAGCAAGAATTGAAGCGTATATTTGCTGAATGATTTTAGAAGCTGGAAAGAAAATATATTTCGCATCCGACTTTCATCTTGGGGCTCCGTCTCATGAAAAGAGTCGAGAACGCGAAGACAAGATTGTTCGCTGGCTTAATTCTATTCAAGATTCTGCCCAAGAAATCTATCTCGTTGGTGATCTTTTCGACTTTTGGTTCGAACATAAATTTACCATCCCCAAAGGATTTATTCGACTACAAGGCAAAATCGCCGAATTGACGGATGCTGGAATTCCAGTGCATGTTTTCACTGGTAACCACGATATGTGGATGTTCGATTACCTGCCCAAAGAAATTGGAATTCAATTGTATCGAGAGCCAATTGTTCGCGAATACAACAGTAAGAAATTTTTTATTGGTCACGGCGATGGATTGGGCCCTGGCGACAAAGGCTACAAGTTCTTGAAAAAAGTTTTTGCCAACAAATTTTGTCAGTGGTGTTTCGCCCGACTTCACCCCAATTTTTCATTTTGGTTGGCCAATACATCGTCGAAGAAAAGTCGTCTTCACACCTCTGTGGATGATGAAAAATACCTCGGCGACGATAAAGAATGGCTCGCTATATTTTGTAGAGAAACTTTAGAAAAAGAACATTTCGATTATTTCGTTTTCGGTCACCGACACTACCCGATTGATATCATCGTTGGAGAAAATTCGAAATACATCAATTTGGGTGAATGGATGAACTATCATACCTATGCCGAATTTGATGGTGAAAAATTGGAATTAAAGAAATTCGAAAGCCTATAATATTCAATAACTTTAGAAATGGGCAAAACAATCCTCCTTCTTTCATTTCTCGTTTTTTACTCATATACATTTGCTCAAGTTTCACACACACAAGGCGATTGGGTGAAACGAAAGAACTCGGCAAGTCATCAAGGTTTCCTCTTTTCTGATTCGTCTAATGTATTCTCAATTGATTTTCACAACAACCATTTTTTAGGCAAACAAGCGCTCTATACCAATGTTTTCGACAAGAAATCTGGACTTTTCAAGGAGTCTGTGCTTTTGACCTCCATGGATGGAAAAGATCAAAAGTCTGAATTGAAAGAAGTCTTCTCTTTACGCGAATCTTTTTATACGGTTTCTACAATGAACCCTAAAACAGAAAGCGCAGCTGTCACCATTCAGAAGGTGGATAAATTCGGCAATGTATCACAAAGCTTGCAGATTAACCTCCAAAGTCATGGTTATACAAACGAATCTGAGTTCAAGATAATCACTGACAAGACAGAAACTTCGTTTATTCTAGCCCAAAACATTCCGCAATCTGAATCGAAAAAACAAATCCTCATCATTGAATGCTATGATCATAATCTAGTTTTAAAATGGACAAGAACAGTTGAATTTCGAGATAAAACGAAACAATTTGCACTAACTGATTTCAATTTTGATGGTGAAAATAGAATCACTTTTACTGGACAAAATATAGTCGATTTGTATCAGCCCGATTTACAAATTTCCAACTTAAAGCAAAACACCTATTTCTTGTTTCAATACAAGTACGACAAAGACCAATTGCAAGAAATTGAACTAGATTTAAATGAGCGTTTTATTATTGAAATGAAAATCAAAACAACGGATAGTTCTATCCTTGTTTGCGGCACTTATTCAAAAACAAAGTCCTTTGAACCACAAGGTATTTTTAACCTTTTTCTAGACGAAAACTTTCGTTTAAAATCAAACTGCCTGCATGACTTCACTGAAGATGATTTAAAAATGCTTGTTAATTCACAGAAACGGAAATCGAAAAAAAATAGATTTGAACTGCAATTGCATTCCGTTTTACTATTTGATGATGGAGAATTTATGCTTTTGACGGAAGAATTTCAAAAGGAATGGGATGTGGCAAATAATCGAGAAATAGACGGGAATAATTATACGGAAACGTTCATTTATGGCAATATTCTTCATTTCAAATTCGACCAATATGGCCAGTGGGGGAAATCTGGTGTCATCACTAAAAGACAAACTTCTGTGAACGACGATGGGGAGTACTCTTCTTTTTCAGCAGCCAAATCCAATGCGAATAATATCGTAATTCTATTTAACGATAATCCGAAAAATATAGAAAAGAGTATTTCAGAATCTAGGGTTGCCGCAGCAGGACGAAAAACATTTCTGAGATCCGTTCAAATCACCCAAAGTGGAGTGCAAACAACTAAAGTAATTACTTCATCGAGCAGATTCAAAAACATTACACCAACGAAAAGCTCGCAATTATTGGATGGGAAAACGTATTTGTTATCCGAAAGAAGACGTAAAATGTCACTGATAATAGTAGAATAGTCTCCTTTTACTTTTTATTTTAGGGTATTGATTTTGACCCGTATATTCTTAACAAACATTCTTTAAAGTAGCTACTTAGAAGGCTACAATCTTGTTATATTTGCACCAATGATGTCCGTCGAAGAAATTACGAATCCTATACAGGAAGAATTAAAAGAATTTGAGATTCGTTTTGCCGCAAATTTAGTGTCGAAAGCGGCTCTTTTGGATAAAATCACACATTACATCGTCAAGCGAAAAGGGAAACAAATTCGACCTATGTTCCTATTTCTAACCGCGAAAATGCTGGGTGAAGTAACCGACAAAACCTACGAAGCCGCTTCTCTTTTTGAGATTTTACACACAGCTACTTTGGTGCACGATGATGTGGTCGATGATGCTAACGAACGACGCGGTCATTTTTCGATCAATGCACTTTGGAAGAACAAAATTGCCGTATTAGTTGGTGACTATTTCCTTTCCAAAGTCTTGTTGCTTTCAATTGAAAAAGACAATGTGGATGTGCTTCAAGTCGTTGCTCGCGCTGTTAAAGAAATGAGTGAAGGCGAGTTGCTTCAAATCGAAAAAGCTCGTCGTCTGGACATTGATGAAGAAGTTTATTTTGAGGTTATTCGTCAAAAAACAGCTTCTTTAATTGCTTGTGTTTGCGATGCAGCTGCCTTGAGCGTTGGTCGTCCTGAATTACAAGAAAAAATGCACGATTTCGGTGAGTTAATTGGAATAGCCTTTCAAATTAAAGATGATATTTTCGATTACGGCGACCAAAAAAACATTGGCAAACCAACCGGCAATGATATCCGTGAACGAAAAATGACATTGCCCTTGATTTATACTTTAAACAATTGCGACCCCGCGACTAAAAAAGAGTTGATCAACATCGTTAAAAACCAAAACGAAGATTCTAAAACTGTTAAACGCGCTATCAAATTGGTCATCGACGGAGGAGGTATTCAATATGCCCACAAAGTAATGATCGACTATAAAGATCGGGCTTTGAAATTGATTGAAGCCATCCCCACCTCTCCGGCCAAAGAATCTTTAATCGGATTAGTAGAATATACAACCAATAGATTATCTTAGAGCATATGAAAAAATTGTTTTTTATTCTTTCAATTGGCATTTTATTGGCTTCCTGTTCGGATGATGAATCCGAGTTGAAAAAAGATGCCCCTGAGCAAGAAACCTTAATCGAAACTGTCGGTGGAGTATATTTTGAATACTATCCTGGAAAAAAACAAGTAAAAATAACCGGACCTGTCGACAGTGAAAACAAACGAAACGGTCGTTGGGAATTATACGGCCCGAATGGGAGAGAATTGGGTTTCACGATTTATGAACATGGAAAACGACAAGGACACTCGTATAATTCTTATCCCGATGCTCGACCTAGATATATGGGAGAATATTGGGCCGACACCATGATCGGTGTTTGGAAAACGTATGCGGAAGACGGAACAATAGTAGAAAAAGATTACGGATTACCTGAAGGTTACTAAATGGCAATGATTCCCCCTCATATCGTTGATGAAATAATGCAAACTGCTCGTATTGAGGAGGTGATTGGGGAATTTATGATCTTGAAGAAAAAAGGGTCCAGCTACATGGGCTTGAGTCCTTTCACGGATGAAAAAACACCTTCTTTTTCTGTTTCACCAAGCAAACAAATATTTAAATGCTTCTCGACTGGAAAAGGCGGTACGGTTGTTTCTTTTTTGATGGAGAAGGAACATTATACCTATCCTGAAGCATTGCGCTGGTTAGCCGATAAATATGGAATCGTTCTGCCAGAAGAGAAGGCGCCAACGGCTGAAGAAATGGCGGCGCATACCGAAAAGGAAAG
>DGBF01000069.1:4258-13622 GCA_002384725.1 Flavobacteriales bacterium UBA4011 | reverse complement strand
AAGCTTGTTCATTATCAATGATTTTGCTAAAAATTACTTCGTCAAAAATATGTTTGAGCACGACGAGGGAAAAGCGATTGGCTTATCTTATTTCGAAGAAAGAGGATTTCGTCCTGACATTATTAAAAAGTTTGAATTGGGATATTGCCTAAACAAAGGTGACGGTTTCACTTTAGCGGCTCAGGCAAAAAAATACAAGCAAGAATACGTTGAAACGGTTGGTCTTGTTAAATCAAAAGATGATCGAAAATTTGATTTCTTCAGAGGAAGAGTCATGTTTCCCATTCACAGTATTTCGGGTCGAATCTTAGGATTTGGCGGTCGAACACTCCAAACGGAAAAGAAAGTTGCGAAATATTACAATTCGCCCGAGAGCCCCATTTACCATAAAAGTGATATTCTCTACGGACTTTATTTCGCGAAGAACGATATCATTAAATATGACAATTGTTTTCTCTGCGAAGGATATACCGACGTCATCAGCATGTATCAAGCTGGAACCCAAAACGTGGTTTCTTCCTCTGGAACATCATTGACCAAAGAACAGATTAAGCTCATTCGTCGATATACTAAAAACATTACCATACTTTATGATGGCGACAATGCTGGAATAAAAGCATCTTTCCGCGGAATCGATTTGATTTTGGAGGAAGGAATGTCTGTTAAGGTTGTATTATTTCCCGAGGGAGAAGATCCAGATTCCTTTGCGAAAAACAACAGTACGACAGTTCTGGAAGATTATTTAAAGGACCACGCACAAGATTTTGTTTCTTTCAAATCAGAAATTCTCTTGAAAGACGCAGCAAATGACCCGCTAAAAAGAGCGGAGCTGATTCGGGATGTTGTAAGTTCAGTGGGACTAATTCCCGATACTATTATTCGGTCGGTTTATGCACAAGAAGTGGCTGCTAAATTTGATATTGACGAAGACGTTGTCATCGCCGAAATAGCTAAATCGAGGGCAAAAACAATAGAAAAACAAGCTGGAGAGACAAAAAGAGCGGTAAATGTGCCCAATACTTCATTTGACCAACCTCAGACTTCTACTCCCACCCAAAAGCCCGCTGAGCAAGTAAAACCAAAAACGACCGACGAATTCGATTCTTCAGAATTTGAATTAATTCGTGTTCTGGTGAAGTACGGTGTTTTTGCTATTGAGATTCCATCGCAAGATAAAGATGGTAAAGAAATCACAATCGAAACTAGCGTTGCCGAATTGATCTGTCATGAACTGGAAAAAGACGAATTGACTTTGGATTATCCTTTGTTTAACAAGATTCACAGTATGGTGGCCAAAGGTTTGGAAGAAAGTACTTTTTTTCAACCTAGTTATTTTCTTCGAAATGAAGATCAGGAATTGGTGCGATTAGTTTCAGACATCGAATCTGAGGAATACGAATTGAGTCCAAGCTGGTTCGAAAAACTAAAAATAATTACCCAAGGGGAAAAAGATAAACTCCCTCGATTGGTGATGGATACCGTTTATGTATTCAAAAACCATAAAATTTCAGAGCTCATACTGGACATTCAAGATAAAATTGAAAATCTGGATCAAGATGATGACGAAACCTTAATGGATTTAATGAGTCAGCAAATGCGTTTGGAAAGTGTAAAAAAGGTAATTTCACAAAAACTTGGACGTATCATTCTAAAATAAATGCTGAGCCATACTCTTTTCAAATTTGGTCCCTATGATGTTTGTCTGTGGAATTTAATTATTCTTACGGTTATCATAACGGTTTCTATTGCTGCGCGAAGATTGATTCACAAATCATTAAAGCGTATGTTGCTCAGACAAAACATCAGCGTGGAAGGTCGACGTACAACCTTACTTCGTTTGCTGAGTCAAAGCATATATATTTTCACCGCTTATGGATTCGTTTATAGTTTTAGTTTCAATAATCAAGATGTAAGTTTCGAAAAAATCTTGGAACACAACTTAATCCAAAGTAAGTATATCACTGTCTCTTTTTCCCATATTATTGGAATAATTATCGTGTTCTTCTTAGCACGTGTATTGCTTAATTTTGTCAAATTATACATTTCAAGAAATTTAAAAACGCGCAAAGATTTAGATGCAAGTGCCCAGTTCGTTTATATTCAAATTGCCAAATACATCATTTACATTTTTGCTTTTGTAATTTGTTTGCAAATCTTAAATATTAAGTTGACCGTCCTGCTTACGGGTTCTGCAGCTTTATTGGTCGGTATTGGCTTAGGACTTCAAGACGTCTTCAAGGATGTTTTTTCGGGCTTCGTCCTTTTATTTGAGGGAAATGTTCGAATTGGTGATATTCTTGAAATATACAATACGGGCGATAAAGAACCTGTTGTTGCAAAAATCATCAAAATCAATGTGAGAACCACCCAAATTGAAACAAGAAATGGAAACGTGCTCATCATCCCCAACAACAAACTTACGCAAGAATACGTAGAAAACTGGTCGCACGGTTCTCCCCTCTCTCGTTTCATTATTGAAGTTTCTGTTGCCTATGGATCCAACACCGAATTGGTGAAAGACCTTATGAAAACGGCCGCGCTTGGACACCCTAAAGTCCATAAAAACTACGAAGTAATTGTCCGAATGAAAAACTTTGGCGACAATGGTCTAGAAATGGAAGTCCTTTTTTGGGCCGAACAGAACTGGGATGTGAATACCTTTAAATCCGATATTCGTTTTGAAATTGATCGTTTGTTCCGCGAACATAAGGTAACGATTCCTTTCCCTCAGAGGGATGTGCGGATGAAGAGTGAGGGTTAAAGTTTTGTTTTCCCTTGAAGCATGCGAAAGAAGATGCAAAGTGAACAAAGACAAACAACTAAGCGTTCTTTGCATTTCGCTTTGCGTGAAACTAACCTACACTCAATTCTTTCAAATACATCTGAATTGTATTCTCTATTCCAAAATACAATGCATCCGATACCAACGCATGACCGATCGAAACCTCCAACAATCCAGATATTTTTGATTTAAAGAATGCCAAATTATCCAAACTCAAATCGTGACCAGCATTAATTCCAATACCCAATTCAATGCATAGCTGAGCAGCTGCAACGTAATCAGCGGTAGCCTTGTTTTTATCCAAGGTAAAATTATCAGCAAAAGGTCCCGTATAAAATTCTATTCGATCCACCCCAATTTCTTTCGCCCCTTCAATCATTTTCAAATCGGGTTCAATAAAAATGGCGCTTCGAACACCCAATTCGCGATAACCAATCACCAAATCGGTTAATAAATCTTTATTTTGAATTGTATCCCAACCTGCATCTGAAGTTAAAACATTAGGTGGATCAGGAACCAAAGTCACTTGTGTCGGTTTTATATCGGAAATTATTTTTTGAAAACGGGCATCTGGATACCCTTCTATATTGTATTCCGTGGTTACAACTTCAGCCAAATCATAAGTGTCTTTCAAGGTAATATGACGCTCATCTGGACGAGGGTGAACCGTTATTCCTTGGGCTCCAAATCGTTCGCAATCTTGGGCAAACTGCACCACATTCGGTGTTGCACCTCCACGTGCATTTCTTAGGGTTGCAATTTTATTAATATTCACACTTAATTTCGTCATACCTGAGCTCATTTTTTGCGTTTCAAAGATATGAAGTTCGTAAGGATTTTACTATTTTGGCACCTGCATGACAGCGAAAGAATTAATCACAGAGGAAATCCCTCCCTTATTGCACACCGACAAAGGTGATAAAGCCNNCTTTGGCCACGTTTATGAAAGCAATTAATTTAATTACGGAAGAAATCCCACCTCTAATCCATACAGATTCAGGAGAAAAAGCACTGAATTGGATGGATGAATTTAAGGTTTCTCACCTTCCAGTATTGAAGAATGGAAACTATGTTGGCGTTATTTCTGAAAGTGCGTTAATGGACATGGAAGACCTCGATTTGTCTTTGGATAAATTATTTCAACATCTCCCACGTCCATATGTTAAGAAAGATGCCCATATCTACGAAGTTTTAGCGCGAATTTCTGATTTTAAAGTTTCAGTTTTGCCAGTATTGGATGAAGACGAAACGTATTTAGGATGCACAGATATTCACCATTTAATGATATTAATTGCGAATACTGGAAGTATTAAAGATACGGGTGGGATTTTGGTCATAGAAATGAACGAAGTGGATTATTCGATGGCGCAAATCGGGCAAATTGTTGAAAGCAATAACGCCAAAATCTTGAGCTCTTTCATCATGTCATCAAAAGATTCTACAAAAATAGAGGTAACTTTAAAGATTAATGAAATAGATCTCGAGAGAATCATTCGTACCTTTGAGCGTTATGATATTTTAGTAAAGGCTAGTTTTCAAAAAAGTAAATTCGATGACGATCTGCAATTGCGATACGACGCTTTGATGAATTACCTAAAAATGTAATGAAGAATATTGCCATATACGCCAGAAAGGTAACCAAACAAAACATTCCGGTTTTCAACCAACTGTTTTCTATTTTCGAGAAATTGGGGTGGAATGCTATTCTTGAGGATAGTTTAAAAACTCAATTGGTGACTAAAGTAGGTATCAATCCTTCCATTTTATCGTTCAAGAACTATAAGGATTTTTCTACTGGAATCGACCTCGCAATAAGTATGGGCGGCGATGGGACTTTCATCCAAACTGTAAAATTTATTCGGAATTCTGGGGTGCCAATAATCGGAATAAACACAGGGAGACTTGGTTTTTTGGCCAACGTTTCAACGGAAAAAATGGAAGAAACTTTAGAAGCTGTAAAACGGAAGGAATTTGTTTTTCAATCTCGTTCTTTGATGAAATTGGACATGGAAAACAATCCGTTTGGAGACGATAATGTTGCTCTAAATGAAGTAACTCTCCATAAAAAAGACGCAGCTTCAATGATAACTGTCGATGCTAGTTTGGCAGGAAAATACCTGAATTCTTATTGGGCGGATGGACTTATCGTTGCAACACCAACGGGATCTACCGCTTATAATTTAAGTTGTGGTGGACCGATCGTTACACCGGGCTGCCAAATTCATATGCTCACGCCTATTGCTCCGCATAATTTGAACGTTCGACCAATGGTTGTTCCTGATCATTTGCCTATTACTTTAACGGTTCAAGGACGTGAACGAAGGTATTTGGTTTCCTTAGACGGAATCTCGCAGAGTATTAAGCAAGGTGAAGTTGTTACGGTTTCCAAAGCAGATTTTATGCTAAATGTCATTAAATTTGAAGACAATAACTTCCTAGATACCATCCGAAATAAGATGATGTGGGGAATAGATAAAAGAAATTAATCATAAATCAATACAAATACAATGCGCCATTTAATTAAATTATTCGTTTTATCCCTTATTGTAAGTTCTTGTGGAACAAATAAAGATCTTCCCTCAGGACAAACTATGGAAGAAATTCAAACAGAGTTAATCTCTTTGACTGAAATGGAATTGGGAATCAAACTTGAGCCTGGAATGTATGCTAAATTTAATACAGATAAAGGAACCATGTTGTTGAAATTAGAGCATGTGAAAACTCCTTTAACAGTAGCTAATTTCGTTGGTTTAGCTGAAGGAAATTTTACCGCTTTCGATACGATTAAAATTTCAACGCCTTTCTATAATGGCTTGAAGTTTCATAGAGTTATCGCCAATTTCATGATTCAAGGTGGTGATCCAAACGGAGATGGTACGGGTGATCCAGGCTATAAATTCCCAGACGAGTTTGATACATCTTTAAAACATTCTGGACCTGGAATTTTATCTATGGCCAATTCTGGACCTGCAACAAACGGAAGTCAATTCTTCATTACACACAAAGCAACATCGCATTTGGATGGACGTCACACTGTTTTTGGCCATATCATAAAAGGTCAAAACGTAGTCGATGCAATTGCGCAAAATGACAAGATGAACGAAGTTTTAATTTTACGTGTAGGAGAAGAAGCACTTAAATTTAATGCTACAAAGGTTTTTGCTGAAGAACTTACAAAAGCAACAAAAGCGGCTGAAGAAGCTGAAAAAGAAAAAGCAAGAGTAGCCGCAGAAGCGACGGCATACGGAGAAAAGGTTAGCAAAATGACGCCTGAAGAGTACTACACATACATGTACAGCGAGATCAAAAAAGAATATCCGAATGCTCAAAAATCGGCATCTGGATTGGTTTATATTGTTGAAAAAGTAGGTGCAGGTGAAAAAGCAATCAAAGGTGATGCTATGACAGTGCACTACAGAGGAACTTTTAGAAGAGGTGGTGAGCAATTTGATAGCTCGTATGATAGAAACGAACCAATGACGTTTAACTATTTGGAACAACGAATGGTTCCAGGATTTGAAGAAGGTTTATCTATGCTTGCCAAAGGTGGAAAAGCAAAAATCTTTATTCCTTATGACCAAGCGTACGGTGCTCAAGGTCGTCCTGGAGCAATTCCTCCTTACAGTGATCTAGTTTTCGATTTAGAAATTTTAAATATTGCGGCTGGAACAGGTCACGAAGGACACGGTCATTAATAAGCTGCTCCTTCGAAGAAACATTTCTTAGGATTTCCCAATCGAATGGTGAGTCCTATACCTGCGAATGCATACCAATCTTTGGTGTTTGCATTTCCGCGTTGACCAACCTGCATATTATTTAATGTCTGGTTATTCAAATCGGCCGCGGTTGAACCACGCGCTAACGTCAGTTGTGCTGGATCCAAATATTGCCCTTTGCCAACGTCATCAAGATAATCGGTAAACGTTTTACGAATGCCATATTCTATTCCTAAGGACATCTTTTTCCCAAGTGTAAATCGAAAGCCAAGTCCTACTGGAACGGAAAGAGCTATTTTGGAATATCGACGACTTGTTCCCAAATCCGTTCCTTGACCTTCTGTACCTACATCACGCAATTCTATTTCACTTCCTCCATACGTCGTTTTTGGATTGAAATACACCAAACCCAATTCAGTTAAGAAATAAGCGGTTGCCTTGTATCTCGGGTGACCAATTTGAAAAGGCCAATAATTAAATTCAAATCCAGAACCCAATTCTATTATGTCACTCTCAAAATTTAAATTACGATTTCTCAATTGAGAATAACGTGAATCCTTATCGTCGGCGCTGATGCTTCCGTATGTTGCGTTGATCCGAAACGCTAATCTAGAGTGGATATTAAAACGGTAAATCAATCCAAGAGCCGGTTTCGTATTTTTAAAATGTCCGTATTGATTTAAATCCCCGATATAATAAGTGCCGCCAGCTAAAATTCCAATTTCAGATCTAGATTTATTGGTAGGGCGCTGTGCATTCACCAATAAAGGTAAAGCAACCAAAAAAATACATATCAATCCTATTCGTCCCAATTTCCTAAAGAAAAACGCAAATTTATCACTTTTGTTGTAGTTTGCCTTTTTTAATCTTGTCAAAATTTTAACGTATTGTTGACAATTTAACATGGTCAAACTATAGAAACCCCTTACCTTTGCAAAAAATTCAAAGAATGAACAATCAACTTCTCAGTAAAGCAGCAAAAAAATTTGGAACACCGCTGTATGTTTACGACGCTCAAAAAATAAGAGACCAGTATAAAAAGCTATCTACTGCATTTGATGGTTTACCGGTGAAGTTACACTACGCAATGAAAGCACTGAGTAATGTAAACATTCTTCGTTTGTTGAAAAATGAAGGTGCAGAATTGGATGCGGTTTCAATTGAAGAAGTTCATTTAGGATTGCGCGCGGGATACCAACCTAGTTCCATTATGTATACCCCAAACGGTGTCGATTTTGCAGAAATTCAAGCTGCGGTCGAAATTGGAGTTCATATTAACATCGACAACTTGAGTATTTTGGAGAAATTTGGTTTGACTTATGGAGACACAGTTCCTTGTTGTGTAAGAATCAATCCACATATCATGGCGGGTGGAAATTCGAATATTTCTGTCGGACATATCGACTCTAAATTTGGCATTTCTATTCACCAGGTGCGTCATATCAAACGTATCATAGATCATTACGGAATTATTGTAAACGGATTGCATATGCACACTGGAAGTGACATTATCGATGCGCAAGTCTTCCTTCGTGGTGCTGATTTGTTGTACGAAGCGGCTCGTTCTTTCGAAAATTTACAATTTCTTGATTTTGGCTCAGGCTTTAAAGTGGGATACAGAGAAGGAGATATGGTAACAGATATCGATCAAATAGGTGGAGAAATCGCCGCTTCATTTCGTGCTTTCTGTAAAGATTACGGTCGTGATCTAGAATTGTGGTTCGAGCCAGGCAAATATTTAGTGAGCGAAGCAGGCCAATTTCTGGTGCAAACAAATATTATCAAACAAACAACTTCCACTGTTTTTGTTGGTGTAAATAGCGGTCAAAATCATTTGATCAGACCGATGTTTTACAACGCTTATCACGAAATAACGAATGTTACCAACCCTGAAGGAACGCCCAGATTATACTCGGTGGTCGGATATATTTGTGAAAGCGACACACTAGGCTACGACCGTCTTATTCCTGAAGTAAGAGAAGAAGATATACTGAGTATTAAAAATGCAGGGGCATACGGTTTTTCAATGTCAAACAATTACAATTCACGCTTACGTCCAGCGGAAGTATTAATCGATGGCAAAGAAATAAATCTTATTCGCAGAAGAGAAGATTGGGATGACTTGACAAGAACTGAAGTTGAAATCCCTTCATTGGTAACGCAAGAGTAATTCTTCACCGACTTTTGGTGAACGAAAACATTACTCTTTTATAGTAGAAACGGCAATCTTCGCGGAAAGTAAACAAAGTGGAATTCCTCCTCCAGGGTGGACACTGCCGCCAACAAAATGAAGTCCCTTTACATTAGAAAAATTCGGATGACGAAAAAACGCCGCCATTCTATCATTTGAGCTCGCGCCATAAAGTGAACCTGCAAAACTCGAGCTGCGTTCCTCAATGCGAATTGGATCCAAATAATCTTCGACTTCTATTAGTGGTTCAATATCCGTTTTTAGCAGACGACTCAACTTTAGTAGTACGTTTGCACGAATTTTCTTTCGGAGAATTTCCCAATCTTGACCTGAATTTGATGGAACATTTACCATCACAAACCAATTTTCACCTGTTTCAGGAGCGTCATCGGGTTTCATTTTTGAACTAACATGAATATAAATAGTCGAATCAGAATCGACCGAATTATCTTTGAAAATACAATCAAATTCCTTTTTGTAATCTTCCGCGAAAAAGATGTTATGCAGATCCAATTGATCAAACTTTTTCTTTATTCCCCAATAAAAAATCATAGCTGAACTGGAAGGTTCTTGCTTTTGCACTTTTTTTGGAATCTTCTCTGTAGGAAGAAGATATTTATACGCCGGTCGAATATCAGAATTGCAAAAAACAACATTCGCCGGAAAAAAGTCTCC
>DGBF01000069.1:1999-4184 GCA_002384725.1 Flavobacteriales bacterium UBA4011 | reverse complement strand
CTTTTGATTGAATCCCTTTTACCTTTTTAGCTTCGACAACTATCTCATCGACGGGTTGATTCAAGTGAAATTTAATGCCCAAATCTTTACCTAATCGAATCAAAGATTGTGGGATATCATTCATTCCTTTTTTTGGAAAAAAGGTTCCGAATCCATGCTCTAAATGGGGTATCACATTTAATATTCCCGGCGCATGATAAGGGTTTGAACCATTGTACGTAGCATATCGGTTGAAAATTTGTATAAGTTTTGGGTGATTCAATCTCTTTTCATTCACTTCATTCATTGTGCTAAACAATCCTAGTTTTGGAATGGCAAGGATCGATTCTAAAATATCTTTGGAAAAGTAATTACCGAATTGATGAAGTGACTGTTCTAGAAAAGTTTTGTGCGTTTTTTGATAAATATACTCCACATGTTCAATATGCTCAGACAAAGGATTTACGTCGATTTTAAGTCGATTCTCAACCTCATGAAGCAATTTCTTTTTATCCGCAGGAAAAGGCAGAAATGTCCCGTCTTCGAAAAAATAATGACAGGCAATATCCGAACGTTTATAATCAAAATAATCGGTGGATTTTCTATCAGCTTGTTCAAATAGCTCTTCCACAAATTGCGGCATGGTAAAAAGTGAAGGCCCGGCATCGAAGCGATATTCACCCAAACGAATTTCTGTCAATTTACCGCCTAAATAACTGTTTTTCTCAAATACCTCTACGTCATAACCTTTAACAACAAGACGAATGGCAGAAGCTATTCCAGCTATTCCACTCCCCACCACGATTGCTTTCTTGTTTTTTGACATAGGATATTATCTGATTCATAAACGTGTGAAACGTCTTGAAGTTCAAAAAGTAAAGAAATAAATTGGATTAATCGCCCTTAAGGCATCTCAGCTAAAAGTGCTTCGATTTTCGGATTGTCAACCAATTGGTCTGTTCCAATAATCAAAGGAGACTGAACTTTGTTGCGCTCTACCCACAAACCATAATGGGTAAGAATAACTTGCTTCGTTCCGTTAATGTCAATCTTGTGTATTGGACGAAGTTTCTTTTCAAAAATATCGCGAATTTCTTCACCCGAAGCATCCAAATTGTGGTCCTCGTGAAAAATGATCAAAGCATCTGTGTCTTCAAAATTACGCTCGTCTTTATCAACAATGATAAATTCAACGTTCTTTGATTGACTTAAAACCTCAATTCTATCGCTGAATTTTGATTTTACCTTGGTGTATATTTTTTGCATGCTCATTTTAGTGGAACTAATTTCCATTTGTAGGTGTAAATTCCGTGGGCAAAACTAACGTTTTAAAACGGACAAAAGCCAATAAATCGTTAAAACTTAAACACTTTTTATCGACTTGTTAATTATATGTTAATACCCAAGTATTTTCAAATAATCTGAAGCTGTTTGTTCGTTGGAAAACAATTCAGTGGTCACCTTTCCTTCATCATCTCTTTTAATCATAATATGCTTAGGCTCAGGAATTAAACAATGTTTCAACCCGCCAAAACACCCTTGTGCTTTCTTTACATTCACGGCTTCTCTGCTTCACGACAAGAAACAGCACCTGTGACCGAACGTCTGGCGGCGTTATACGGGGCGAATATTTTTGATGCACGGCTTGAGGGCCACGGCGTCGGTCAGCACGGCATGCTTAACGAAGCTGAAGGCTGGCTACAAAGCATGGTCGACGCCTGGGAAATCGCTACGCGCCTGGGTGATCGCGTCGTGATTATCGCCACGTCTACAGGCGCCCCCCTATCTGTTTGGCTCGCCTCACAGCCCGGCGTTGCCGACAAGGTCCAGGCGATTCTCTTGATGGCGCCGAATTTCAAGATCCGTAACCCCATGGGATTTCTCTTAACCTGGCCTTGGGCGCCCCACTGGGTGCCGTTAGTACTGGGGAAATTCCATGAATGGGAGCCAGAAACTGAGGCGCACGGGCGATTTTGGACCAGCCGCTATTCCACCTTGGCGCTGATTGAGATGCAGAAAATGGTCGACTGGACTAACCGCCAGAACTTGGGTCTATTCAAGATCCCTCTGGCTATGATGTATTTACGTAACGACACCACGATCGATCCGGCCGCTGCGGTCAAAGCACTGCATCATTGGGGCTCGGACAATAAAAAAACTATACCCGTGACGCTGGATGGCGAGGCTGCATCTCACGTTTTTACCG
>DGBF01000069.1:530-1856 GCA_002384725.1 Flavobacteriales bacterium UBA4011 | reverse complement strand
GTTTTTACCGGCCATCTCAGTGGCCCACACCGAACTGACTGGACCATCGACGAATTCCAGCAATTTCTCGAGACAACCTTTGCCTAACTGGCTCGACCGACTCATCCAACCACTGTCACTGCCCGTGATCGTACTCGCCATGACCTTTCTCGGCGTACCCTACCTTGGGTCGTTCCCCGCGGCAGTCGGTGAAGTCTTCGCGACCGGGCCCTATTGGGCGGCCTTGATCGCTCTGGTTCTGGCCATCGCCTTTAATCGCAGCAGAGTCGCCTTGTACACGCTGACACTCGTCGGCGGCTTTTTCATCTTTCGCTACTTCGGTACTGAAGCACCCCTCTGGCAATTTGTGGTCTATGGGCTGACGCCCGTGAACCTAGCCATCATCTGCTGCTATCGCGAACGCGGCCTGTTCACCCTATATGGTTTTTTACGTCTAATCATTATCGGTACCCAGGCCGGCATCATTGCTTGGCTTGCGACCCATAATGCCCATCTTGTGGATGCCTGGCTGCAATTTAATCTGAATGACCTGGTGATGCAGGGCTTGCAGCTAATGGACAACACCAGCGTGATCACGCTGCCCGAAGATGGTCACGCGGCGACAATCGCCACCTGGAGCATAGGTCTCAGGGCGATGCTTGCGCCGCTGACGCTACTTGAGTTTGCACTACTGGGGCTTGCCGGCTTAACCATCATAGTCACTAGCTGGCGCTTCTATACACCCGTCGCATTCGCCTTATTCGGCGCAGCAGCGGGTTATTATCTGCTCATTCTAACCCGACCGGAGACCCTGCTAGTCGATGCGTATATGCTCGCCAGCCTCGCACTAATTTGTATTGGTCTATTGCGAGACTCTCATGATATGGCCTACCGCGATGACCTCACATCCCTGCCACAGCGAAGAGCCTTTAACGAACAGCTCTTGGCCGTTGGTCAGCATTACAGCCTGGCGATGCTCGATATCGATCACTTCAAAAAATTCAATGACACCCATGGCCACGATGTGGGCGACCAGGTACTGCAGATGGTTGCCAGCCAGATCAATAGTGTCAGGGGCGGCGGCAAAGCCTTCCGCTATGGCGGCGAAGAATTCGCGGTGGTTTTCAATGGCAAGAACAAAGCAGATTCGGCCTATTCCCTTGAGCAGGTGCGCAAATCAATTGCGGGGTATGCGATGGTGATTCGTGAGCACGAGCGCATTGACGCGACTGACGAGCAACTCGCTAAAAACAGTCGCCAACGCGGTTCGTACCGCAAAGCGAACAAAAAAGTCCATGTCACCATCAGCATTGGTGTCGCCGAGCATAACCTGCGGGGTCAGACACC
>DGBF01000069.1:0-331 GCA_002384725.1 Flavobacteriales bacterium UBA4011 | reverse complement strand
CTATATAAGGCCAAGAAAAACGGTCGCAATCAAATCGTCATCGCCGAGTAGCTCCTGAACTCGCCCTGACTTAATTCGTCACAAAAGGTCAGGTTAATTAACTCAACAACCCATCAATCCAGGCCAGCAGATCCTCAGTCACCTGATCTCGATTCGTTTCGTTGAACATCTCATGTCGACCCCCAGCGTAATAGTGCGTATCAATCTGTTTGACACCTGCGGCACGCCACAGTTGTTCCAGCAATTGCAAACCCTTGAGTTGCTCGTTGACGGGATCGGCATCCCCGGCAATCAATAGGACTGGCAGGTCTGAGTGTATGGTCGCCAACCG
>DGBF01000057.1 GCA_002384725.1 Flavobacteriales bacterium UBA4011 | reverse complement strand
TATGAGCCCGACGAGCTACCAACTGCTCCACCCCGCAATATATCTTTATTGCTTTTTTATATCAATTTATTTCGCTTATCGTTATAAACGCGTGTGCAAAGATACAGACTTTTTTTCTTTCAACAAGCAAAAAAAGTTAATCTCTGTCAAAATAATAAAGCGAACTGATATGCTGACCATCTTGGATTTCACCTCTTAACTCTGGACGTCTTATTTTTCCTCCATGTCCGCCTATAAAAAACATCATAAAAAACGAAAATAGAGATCCCACAAGAATTGCCCACAATACTTTTTTATAATCAAGATGTCTATTTCTTGCAACCAAGAACCAAAAGAAACCAGAAATTGTTCCCAAAACCAAAGAAATAATCAATCCATACGTCCCCAATTTTTCATGTTCGTGCAACATATCATGAGATGAACCTGAAAGATGTTCTGTAGCATGCTCGGCTGCTTCTCCTGTCAAATAAGCGGGAATTGTAACTAAACCAACAATAAAAAAAGTCGCCAAACCAACTTTCTGAAGTGTTTTACTGCGCTTTGTTAACCCTAGAAACAATAATATTAGACCGAAAAAAGTGCCTAAAATAGGTATATGATTCAATAAAAGGTGCAAATGCGCTGCTGTCATGTAAAAAAGTATTTTTGGTTAGTACGATAAGAAATACAAAAAGTTACGTTATCATTTTAATATTACGTGTTAACTTTAACCCGTGAATTACTTTTTACAACTAAAAACCCCAAATATGATACGAATTCTAAGCATTTCGCTTTTCCTCTTTTTTGTGGCTTGCAACTCTAGCAAAAATGATTCTGCAATTGAAGACCAGTCAAAATCTAAAGATGCTACCTCAAATTTAGCTTTGGATGATAAAAAAATACTTATCGATGGTAAAGAGGATCTATTTACCGCCGCCAATAGCTTAACTTATACCCACAATGACGGTTCATATGAAGAAGCGCTTGCTTTTCTAGATGACAAAAAAAACATTGTCAAAGTGGTAGAGAAATTTACGAATGGAATAACCGGAAATTCAGGAACACGCACTTTCTATTTGGAAAACAACAAAAAATTCATGTCGGTTGAACGATTTTTGGACAACGAGAAGGCAAAAGGTGCATTCCGAGAAAGAATTAGCTATTATGACAAAAATGGATCCCCTATTTCTACGAAAGAGCGACTCACTCAATTTGAAGAAAATATAGAAAAAGAAGAATTTAAAGGTGCTAAACCCTATGATTGCTCAATGGAAACAGCAGAACAAGTTCTTAATAACAAAGGAGTTTTCGCAACAACTTTCCAAGGATTCATAGAAAATGGTGATATGACCTATCTTTTAGTTGGTGGACCAGGAAAAACTGGATTTGCTTCGGCGTTAGCAATTCAATTTGTTGACGATCAGATAAACTACCTTCGAAAAAATGAAACGACAGCCATAGGAAAGCCTCTAACTGTTGAATTTGAGCGAATGAGAGATCAAAAGAACATGGAATTCCAACTTTTGATTAACGCTAAAATGGATTAATCATTTACCTTAAATAACGTTCACCGTAGAAATAAAACCGATCACCTATATTCAGTGCGCTTTAACATTTTTTGTTGGGGTGTTTCCATTTATTTATAGTTAATTTTGCTCTTTAAAACGAATTTACAATGATCCTACGCTTTACTATTTTTGTGTTTTCTTTAATTCTTTTCACAAGTAATTCTTACTCTCAGGAGATGAATTTGAAGGGGCATGTCTACGACAGCACAGGTACTGTTCCACTCATAAATGCAGTTGCGGTTGCTATCAGAGTGAGAGATTCACTAATGTTAGGATATGAACGAACAGATGCAGAAGGCTTTTTTGAACTGTCTGGATTTGAAGTGGATACCTTCACTTTAATCATAAGTCATCCAAATTACGATGACAAATTTTATTACATTTTCGGTCATTCTGAAAATGATTCTATCAATATTCCAACTATTTCCATGCCTGCGAATTTGCAGGATTTTGATGATGTAGTAATTTACGCGAACAAAAATCCAATTTTCTATAATGGAGATACTCTGGTATACGTGGCAGATTCATTTCAAGTAGCAGAAAACGCTGTTGTTGAGGACTTACTTAAGAAATTACCAGGTCTTGAAATTGGTGCCGACGGAAAGATTAAATCGCAAGGAAAAAACATTGATCAAGTGTTGGTAGATGGTGACGAATTTTTTGGTTCTGACCCAACGATAGCAACAAAAAATTTGGGTGCCAAAGGTGTTGAAACTGTTCAGGTGTACGAAAAGAAACAAGAAAATTCTGAAGATGGAGAGGAAACTCTGCAAATTCTGGATTTGCGATTAAAAGAAGATGCTAAAAAAGGATATTTTGGGCGAGTCTCCGGAGCGTCCGACTTTCAGCAGTTTTATGAAGGAGAATTGCTTATAAATAAATTCAATAAATCTCAAAAGATCTCGATTTTCGTTCTCGGAGCTAATACACCGAAGAGTAATTTTGGTTTTGGAGACAGAAATAAGTTTGGTCTCGAGAATGAAGGAAATACAAGAATGTTTGATGATGATGGAGATTTCATTTATAGTTCAAATGGCAGCACTGCTGGAATACCACAAACCTTGAGAGCAGGAATTTACTTTTCAGATAAAATTGGTAAAAAGAAAAAAACAGAAATAGGATTTAACTATTCCTACTACGATACTAAAAACAATGCTTTGGGTAATAGTAGATCTCAATTCTTCATTCAAGATTCTACTTTCACAACAGATGATTCAACAAGAAACATTAGTTCAGACGTTTCACACAATGTCAATTTGCGTTTTGAATCGCAATTGGATTCTTTAACACGTATTGAAATCAGACCAAGTTTCCGAAGTAATACTGGAGGTCAAAACAATACAGATTTCACTTCTTGGAGAACAGAAGCAGATTCTTTATCTCGGTCGAATACCGTAACGAACGAAAACAAAGCCACAAGTAATTCATTATCAGCGGAGATAGAATTTGTTCGGAAGTTTATGAAACCGAAAAGAATGCTCGCCTTGGATTATGATTTGGGATTAGAAGACAACCGATCTGACGGAAAACTAAATTCGGAGAATGTGTTCTATGATAGTTCTCAAACTCAATCTAATTTCGATCAAGGCAAAATAAATTATCAAAACGGGATCAGCCATTCCATTAGAGGTTCTTATTACGAGCCTATTGGAAAGAAATTCAAAATTCAAACGGAGTATTCTTACGATGTGGGCAACACTAATCAGAATAAAGAAACGAGAGATTTCAATCCTGTAACTGGTCAATTCGACATTGTAAACCCTACGTTCTCCAATAATTTTGAAAATTCAAGAACGCAACACAGAGCTGGTGCAAAACTTTGGTACGAGAGCCGCAAATATACGATTGTCGCAGGTGCGCGAGTTCGAAACATTGACATTCAAAACAGAAACAAGGTAACGGAGGATGTGATCAATCAAAATTTCACGAACGTGCTTCCAAATCTTCGATTTACATACAATCCCACGAGAAGTAAACGATTGAGAATAACATACAATACCAATTCTAGACAACCGTCTATTTCAGATTTACAGCCTATTCCAGATAATACGAATCCGAACAGATTACGAATTGGAAATTCAAATTTACGCCCAGATTATTCACACACCATGAATGCAAATTTCAACACTTGGAACGCCTTATCTGGAAGTTACATTTTTGTTGGTGGAAATGGTTATTATGCTACAGATGCCTTTGGAGATTCAACGACTATTACAAATTTTGGTCAACAAATTATTAAAAAAGTCAACGTGAAAAGCGCAAGTTCCGCCTCAGTTAATATGGGTGCTGGTTTGCCGTTCAAGAAGAATAAAAAAATCACTTTGCGACCAAATTTATCAGGAAATATCTACCAAGGGTTTAGCTTCTTAAATGGAGAAAGAAACACTGCAACGAATTTATCTTTAACTCCATCTCTAGAACTAGTTTATCAATCTGATTCCCTAGAGTTCAATGTTCGCGGAAACATGAGTTACAACAGCCCAACTAACAGTTTAAGAAGTTTCTCGACAACTCCATATACTGCTCAAGACTATTTCGCAGGTTTCGTTTGGCGACTAAAGCATGGATTCAAAGTAGAATCAAATGTAAACTACACGATCAATGGACAACGATCAGATGGATACAATATCAATTATTTAATCTGGAATGCTTCGGTGAGTAAATACTTCTTGAAAACGAATAATTTGGAATTACAGTTCATCGCAAACGACATTTTAAATCAGAATATCGATGCGAGCAGATATGTATCTCAAAACGTAATCACGGATAACTTTACGAAAATTATTTCTCGTTACTTCTTAGTAAAAATGACGTATCGATTTAACAGTAACAAAACAACAGAAAAAGATGGTAAAGGTGGCTGGCATTAATAAAATTGGAGTAATCCTTTGTCTATTGGTAATCTCATTTTCATCGTTTGGGCAAATCACTTCGGGTCGAATTGTTTTTGAAAGAAAGACGAATCTGGAGAAGAAGTTTACTGAC
>DGBF01000159.1 GCA_002384725.1 Flavobacteriales bacterium UBA4011 | reverse complement strand
CTCGGTCACATCATTTTTTGCCGACTTTACAACTTTTGTGTAACCCGAAAAAGAGAAAACAAGCGAGTCACTTGCGTAGTAAGTTTCTAGGGAATAATTCCCTAAGGTGTCAGTGTACGTTCCTGATTTTGTATCTAGAAAGTATACCTTAACAAATGGCATTGGTTCCCCGTTGCTTTTATCCGTTACTATACCTTTTACTATAGTTTTTTGTCCGAATACAAATTGCCCAATAAATAGGATTAGAAATAACGATGAATATTTGATTAGTTGATTCATGCAGCGTTTTCGGCATTTCGTTTTTTCTCCGCTCTCGAAGACACTAAGATCCCTACCTCGTATAGAAGAGCAATCGGAATGGCAACAATAACTTGGGAAATCAAATCAGGTGGTGTAATTACGGCAGAAAGAATTAAAACAGCGACAATCGCATGCTTTCTATACTTGCGTAAAAATGCGGCATTTATTATACCAAGTTTGGTTAGCAAATAGCTTACAACAGGTAATAAAAACAACAATCCTGAATAAAATACAGTGGAAAGGATGGTCGATAGGTAAGAATTTACTGTAAAAATATTGTTGATTTCTTCACTGATTTTATATGTTCCGAAAAACTGAACACACAAAGGAGCAAGCACGAAATACCCAAAAAGTATCCCTAAATAGAAAAGCACGCTCACATAAAAGATAATCCCTTTCGAAATACTGACCTCATTTTGTTTCAGTCCGGGTTTTATAAAGCGCCATATTTGAAAAAAAACAAAGGGAAATGCTCCCACGAATCCACCCATTAAACTCATGACCAAGGAATAGGAAAACTGCCCTGACATAGTTTGGCTTTGCATTTGTATTGGGACATCACCCGCACAAACACCGAACCATTCGCACATTTTTTGGTAGGTAATGAAATCTTTGCTTCTCAGCGATAAAAAGACATTTTCCATTATCCATTCTTGAAAGGTCCACAAAACTGCGGCAAACAAAATTATCGCGATAGCCGACTTTACCAATCTCCACCGAAGCTCTTCCAGATGATCCAAAAATGACATTTCTTTGTCCACGCTCATAAACTTCCTCAAAAGTAAGTAAACCCTTCGAAGAAACATCGAGAATCAAGAACTGAATTTGCACATGAAAATGGTTAAAACTGACTTTGAAATTTATGGTTTTTATCTTTTGTTAAATGTTTTAATTGCGTATATTCGTGAGTGCTCAAAACAAAGAGCCTATACTAAATGGTTAATTTAACGGCAAACGATACGCTCAAAGGAGCGTTAAGAAAATTCTTTGGTTTCGACGGGTTCAAGGGTAGTCAAGAAGAGATTATTCAGAATCTATTGGAGAAGAAGAATACATTTGTTATCATGCCTACGGGCGGCGGAAAGTCGCTCTGCTACCAATTACCCGCGCTATTATCGGAAGGAACTGCTATCATTGTTTCGCCATTAATTGCCTTGATGAAAAATCAGGTGGATGCCATTCGTGGGGTCAGTGAAGAAGAAGGAATTGCGCACGTTTTAAACTCCTCTTTGACGAAAACGGAGATCACTCGGGTGAAACAAGATATCGTTGACGGCGTGACAAAAATGTTGTTCGTTGCACCCGAATCGTTGACTAAACAAGAAAACATTGACTTTTTAACATCTGTAAACGTTTCTTTTTTCGCTATTGACGAAGCGCATTGTATTAGTGAGTGGGGGCACGATTTCAGACCAGAATACAGAAGATTAAGAGAGATTTTTGAGAAAATTTCCAATGTTCCAATAATAGCTTTAACTGCAACGGCGACGCCAAAGGTTCAGCATGATATTCAAAAGAATCTAAATATGCTGGACGCTACGGTTTTTAAATCATCGTTCAACAGAGACAATTTATATTACGAAATACGACCGAAGCGAGACGTTCAAAAAGAAATCATTCGGTATATCCGTAAAATGGCCGGCAAAAGTGGTATCATCTATTGCTTGAGTCGAAAGAAGGTGGATGAAATTGCTGAACTATTACAGGTGAATGGAATTTTAGCCTTGCCTTATCACGCAGGATTAGATGCCAATACACGTGTAAAACATCAAGACATGTTTTTGATGGAAGATGTGGATGTAATTGTCGCAACTATTGCCTTCGGGATGGGAATTGACAAACCAGATGTTCGCTTCGTAATTCACCACGATATTCCAAAATCGATAGAAAGTTATTACCAGGAAACGGGTCGTGCTGGTCGCGATGGCGGTGAAGGTGAATGTTTGTCGTTTTACAGCTACAAGGACATTGAGAAATTGGAGAAATTCCTCCAAGGAAAACCCGTCGCCGAATTGGAAATTGGACGTCAATTGTTGCATGAAATTGTTTCTTATGCCGAAACATCGGTTTGTCGACGCAAATTCATCCTTCATTATTTTGGAGAAGTATTTGACGAAAAGAAATGCGATAAAGGTTGCGACAATTGCAAGCACCCGAAAGATAAAATCGAAGGAAAAGAGCAGATTACACTTTTATTGAAAACCATTCTGGAACTGGAAGAACAACAAAAAGCGAAACACGTTTGTGCTTTTCTTTCCGGCAATGTTACTTCAGACATCAAGAGCTACAAGCACAATTTGATGGATAGCTTTGGCAAAGGAAAAAAATGGGATGAAAATTTCTGGAATGCTTGCTGCCGTCAGGCCGTAGTTTCTGGACTTATTTCAAAAGATATTGAAAGTTATGGAATTCTCAAGATAACGAAGAAAGGTCAGGCATTTTTAGCCAAGCCAACTTCTTTTACCCTTATAAAAGAGAACGAATACTTATTGGAAGCGGATGACGATTTTGTCTTAAGCGGAAAGGGAGGTGCATTTGACGAAACACTTTATCAAATGCTGCTTGACTTGCGTAAAAGCACTGCAAAATCGAGTAATGTGCCGCCGTTTGTTTTATTTCAAGAGCCCTCTTTGAAGGACATGTGTTTTCAATATCCAATTACACTGGATGAATTGACCAATATTCAAGGAGTAGGTCAAGGAAAAGCAAAACGATACGGTAAGCCGTTCGTTCATATGATTGCGGGGTACGTTGAAACCAATGAAATTAGCCGTCCGAATGATTTGGTGGTGAAATCCTTGGTGAATAAATCAGGATTGAAAGTTCAGTTGATTCAAAACATTGATCGCAAGTTACCATTAGAAGATATCGGACAGTCCCAAGGGAAATCACTGGCTGAAGTTATAGATGAAATAGAAGCGATTGTTGCTTCCGGAACACGCGTCAACATCAATTATTACATCGATGACATACTAGATGCCGACAACCAAGAAGAGATTTTTGATTATTTCATTGAAGCCGAAACGGACGAATTAATGGACGCTTACAAAGAATTTGACGGCGATTATTCGGAAGAAGAGTTACGTTTGGTTCGGATTAAGTTCATGAATGAATACGCGAATTAAAACTTACTTCGCCTTCAACACCAGCACACTTTTCCTGTTTGGATTTACGACCATTTCAAGAATCATGTCTTTTTTTAATTGGCGATTTATGCCGCAATCATAAATTTGATTGGGTGCTCGAAATTGTAAATCCCGTAAAGAAATTTGTTCAAAATCTCCGATAAAATTAAAAATTGAAGTATCCATCGCATTGTCTGCATTCCATTGTATTTCTACAGTTCCCAACTTGCTTTTTTTATCAATTGTAAAGATAGCCATGCCAGAATCAAGATCGAATTTTTCGGTAGTCCCATCATAAATAATTTCCTCATAGGAGGTGATTTCCCAAACACCGTCCAAATTTTTTCGGCTTTGTTTCTCCTTGTCACAAGAAAAAACGAACAACAGAAGAACAGTAAAAAGCAGGAACTTATTCAAAATAGACTAAGATTGTTCGATCGTCCGGCATGATCTTTTTCAATACGTTCAACATCCCTTCTTCGCATTTATCCATCAATTTTGCAGCAACGACGTCCCGTTCAAACTTCTTTTTTACTTTGTTCTGATCGATACGATAATTGTTATCGGTTAAATCGAAGCCAATTTGCGCATCGCCTTTTACCCAAATATCTTTCTCAGGAATCGCTTTTAAATCAATTCCGGCCTTCCCTTTTGCCTTGCAAGAAATTAATATTTTTCTATCCCAAAATTTCCACCATTCTACTTTGTCATCGACGCGTAATACTTTCGAAAAAGTATATTCTGTTGTCGACAATTCACCAATTTCCCGAATTTGAAACACTTCTGGTTTGGGTAATTCTTTTTCTTCACTAAAAGCGAAGGCAGCAATCAGAAGGATAAAAATCAAACTTAATTTTCTCATAATTTAAAAGCCGTTACGGCCATCATTTGCATGCCAATTTTCAAAGCGTTGGGATCAATATCAAACTTAGGATGATGCACGCCAAAGATAATTCCTTTCGCTTCATTTCTGACACCTAATCTAAAAAAGCACGCTGGCACCTTGTGCGAATAAAACGAAAAATCTTCCGCTGTCATGCGTAATTCTAATTCTTTAACGTTTTGGTCGCCCAAAATTTGCTTCGCCTTGGTCGATTGTTCTTTCGTGGTTCCTTCATCATTCACTAAAAACGGATACCCTTTTACAATATTGAGGTCGATAATTGCACCTGTTTCGGCTTGAATTTTATTTGAATATTCTTGAATCCAATTCAATGCTTTGGCTCTCCATTCTTCGTCCATCGTGCGGAAAGTACCTTTAATTTCTGCGGAATCAGGAATAATATTCGTTGCTCCAATTGCTTCGAAATGACCTATACTCAAAATGAAGGGAACGCCTGCTTTTTTACGCTCTTCAATATATTTTTTCAGTCCACTGACCAATTTTGCACCAGCTTGAATGGGATCAATACAATTTTCTGGAAGCGCGGCATGTCCACCTTTCCCTTTCACCGTGAAATGTAATTCGTCGCAAGATGCCATATACAAACCTTCTCGGAAACCTACTATACCAACCTCCATTTCCGGAAATACGTGCAAGCCAAAAATAGATTTTACAGGTCGTTTTTTAAGTGCACCTGCCGCGATCATCAAAGATGCTCCACCAGGTGCTTTTTCTTCGCCGGGTTGAAACAATAATTGAACAGGGTAGTCTAATTCATTTTCCAATTCTTTTAAAATTTTCGCTGCACCCAACAAGATCGAAGAATGCACATCGTGCCCACAAGCGTGCATGACGCCCGGGTTTTTTGAGGTATACGCCTTTTCGTTTTGTTCTAAAATCGGCAGTGCATCCAAATCAGCCCGAAGCACGACATGTTCTATTTCCTTCAAATGATTTCCTTGAATAAAACCGAGTATTCCTGTTCCCGCAATCTCCGTCTCATGTGGGATATTCCATTCGGTTAATTTTTGAGAAACAAACTTCATGGTTTCAAATTCGACAAATGAAAGCTCAGGATATTGGTGAAAATGTTCGCGAATTTCTCTTATTTCATCGAAAAATTCCTCAGATAATTGCTTGATGCGTTCTATTATCTTATCGTTCATTTTGAATACCGTTATAGCCAGAAACAATCAATTTTACAGATATGAGCAACATGATGATTCCAAAAACAAACTTTACTGCATGCGGCGATAGTTTAAGGGATAATTTACTCCCGATGTATCCGCCTACGACAAATGTGAGCGATACTACAATGCCATATCCCCAATTGATATGTCCAGCTTTCATGTAATTCATTACAGCCAATATCCCAACAGGCAATAAAAGAATGAAGAGACTTGTACCTTGCGCTTGGTGCTGCGTCATTCCTAATAAAAAAACCAAAGCTGGAACAATAATTATTCCACCTCCTACACCAACGAATCCACTGAGAATTCCGGAGGAAATACCAATTAGGACTAGAAATAAAATGGTTTGAACGCTCATTTTAAATATCGTGTGTTAAAGACAAAAATAAATTGGGTTTCTTATTTAAACGAAGGTTTTCGATGCCCCAACCAACATCTGCACGCACAAAGTAATCAAAAATTTTAGTTCTAACACCTGAACCAAGAGCGGCAATTATGGGTTCACGCGAATTTTCTATTTTTATCACAGCTGGTTTATTATTGATAACTAATTCGTTGAAAACATTTTCATCCGAAAATGGGCTGCGACCGTTCCAAGCGGTTCCAACATCGAAGAATCCTATTAACTGAAAACTTCGAAGCGGTTCGTTTTTAATCGCCCCTTTTGTAAACAGAACAAAAAGTGGGACTCTAAGCTCAGAATTAATAACGGCAAAAGAATTTCCATTTCGCTGATTTTGAACGAAACCTCTCATGGGTGTCGCAAGTGTTTGGTAGGCGAAGTTTCCTTTTGGATCGACAGGTGTATCGAGATTAAAATTATTTGCTGGTCGTAACATCCAATTGTCAACACCGCCCATGTAATAGAGCAAACGTTTTCCGCCTATCGACGTTCCGGCTGCGATTCGGTTGACCCAAATTAGTTCTTTTCGAAGCGAAATTGAATGTCGCGCATCAAAACCTAAGTTGACCATACCGAAAACTTTGGCACTTGTACTTTGAAGATATTCCGCAAAAACTTTCATGCGCGTTCCTGTCCAAGCGTTTTCCGACCATTGTTTTGCATTATCGAAAACCAATGAGGTCTTCAGTCCACCTTGATAATTGTACCATATATCTCTTTGTAAAGATGCTTCGCTCAGGGCTAAAGGATGAATAATATCCGTTCGAGACAAAATGGTTCCTCTTAAGGAAAAAACTTCCGAAAACGGATAGACCAGGTTCAACTGGATTTCATGCGTAATGTTTTTGTCCAGACCTTGCTCAAATTGGTCTTCGTAGCTTCGACGGTAGTAAAACAATTGCTTGTCTAATCGGTTTTTTCTAAAATTAATTCCAGTATAAAATTCACTGTTGTTTCGGGAAGTTGGAATGCGCAAACCTCCAGAAATCACTACATCTTCCATGACATCGCTAAAGCTTATGCGCAGCATTCCACTTACGGATGGGTTTAGATACACACTACCAGGACCCGAATAAGTTTGGTACGACTGGTTCAAAAATGCATTATCAATTTTTGCACTAATGAAGTCTTTGGCGAAGTTGATTTTGTATCTGCCTTGACTGGCACTTTCAAAAGTCACCTTTTCATTATTTTTATTCTTATTGATTTGCGATGGGTCTTCGAACAAAGTGATTTTCTGTTTCGTATATTTTTCGTCATCCGAAATTTCAATCGGTTTTTCAATAGAATCTTTGTTAAGAGAATCAGTCGATTGAACCGTGTCTTGAATAACGTAATTGGTCATTGGACCAAATTTTCGTGCAGCTCGGTCCTTAAAGTAAACTACATTCGATTCTTTTGGAGCGTGTTCAAGTGGACTTCTGAAGATCTGATACCTGTTGTTTTGAAAAATAAGCGTGACCACCTCGTCCGTTTTACCGATGACATTTTGCTGTAAAATTCCCGTTGTTAAATTACTTGTCGCAAACGTTTTATTATCTGGGCGATAATGAATTATGGTGTCGATAAAAGAGATTACACTGTCTTTCTTTAATTCCCAACGATTCCAGAGCCCGTTTTTATCGCTCAGATAGCTGATATTACCATTTGGTAATTCTCGCGCTTGTTGCTCGTTCACGTCAGCTGTCAAGGTAATTCGCTCATAGGTCAATCTCTTTTTGTCTTTATCTTTAATCGGAAAAAGGAAAAGATCATATGAGCTTTCATAGGGAACAATGACATTTTTTTTTGGAGGAAAATTGTCTGGGCGATTGCTCGAAAATAAAATTCCTGTGCTGTCATTGGTCCAAGTCGGGTTCAAATCGTCCCAAAGGTCATCCGTTAATTGATCGACAGAATTGCCAGAAATTTTATACACGTAGAGATCCGTTTGACCATTTTTCACACCTGAAAGCACTATGCTTTTTCCATCGGAAGAGTAATCACAAGAAAGTATTTTCTCCAAACTTGGCACTTCTTTGGTCAAGGTGGTGCTCTCTCCAATGTCATATAGATTGAACATCAGCAAACCTTTTCTTTCGATAAAATACACGAAATAGTCACCCGAAGGATGAAAGGTTGCCACAGGAAAAGACTCGTCTTGAATCCTTAGTAAACGTGGTTCATTGGCAATGATCTTTTTTGTTTTGTCAGACGTGAAATCTTGCAAATACAGCTTGTACCGACCTTCTAGGTTGGCGACGTAGACCATTTTATCACCCTGATCGTTAACAGCAACTGTTGTCAATTTCGCTCTTTTTTTCAAACGAGGTGTGATTTCTGTTCCCGAAACCTCTTCTTGGTACTTTATGTCGGCAAGAAATCTTTTCTTATAAAAATTATTGAATTCTGGAAGTAATTCTTGCGTGCTTGAACCCAACAGATATTGCAAAGTTCGATCGATGTGTCCGACATTTCTGGTGACGAAAAGTATGCTCAGCAATTGACTTCTTCCGTACGTTTCTTGTATGTAATTCCAAAAAGCGTGACCAGCGATTGGTTCCTCTTCATCAGTTAATAACGAGAAATTCTCAAAGCGATTGGACAAAAAACCATCTTTCAATTTCGATTCAAAATCGGCATCCCATTCGCGAGACAAAAAATGGACGAAGCCTTGGGTAAACCAAGCAGGGTTTTTATTTGGATCGTTGCCAATTAAAATATCCGACCATTGGTTTCCGTATAAAATTTTACGAATCGCGGTTTCAGCAACGATTTCTCTGATTTGTTGATTCAAAGAATTGTGATCGTCTTCATAATAAATCAGTAGTTTAGAACCAACAATTTGACTTTTCCCGCCATAGCTGGCGAAGTTTTCATTCGAAAGTCCAATATTGCTTTGTCGCAATTCCGTTAGTGACTTGAACAAAAGAATTTCAATATGTTCCTCAATTTGAAAATTTAATCTTTCTTCTAGATCGAGCAATTCTATTTGAACTTGTTGTGCTACATAATCCGCATAGTCACCTTCACCACGATAAAAATAAAGCTTGAAGCGTTCATAGTTTTGGGTCCGCCAGTCGAATCCGAAATACTGCACTCTATTTTTACCAAATTCTTGATTGCTCCCATTATAAAACTGAGCATTAGAGCAGTAAGGCAAAATTAGGAATAGAATCAGAAGAAGCCGCACAGTATAAAATTATTGAGAATTAAAGGTAATGAAATCCTTTTGCTTTGGTGTGGTCAATCTTTACTTATTGCACAAGTAGATTGCAGCCCCTGATATCAGAATTGTCGAAGCGTCCCATCAGGCGTAACTTTCCGTTTTCCAACCTTCCCAAATCTTGGGTCGAAATGAAACTACAACTGTACACATTTGCCAAATCAATTACGTCGATGCCTCCCGTTTTTGCTTTTGATAAAGGAGAGAAGGGATCGTTGGTTTCGCGCAGATTAATTCTCATCCAATTGGGCATTTCAAACAATTGACTTTCTTTAGAATAACCTTGTGAAAGCAACTCGGTCATTCCATATTCGGAACAAACAGTCTCACAATTCAACCCATTTTTTAGCGTATTGTGCAATTGTTCTTTAGTGAGTTCTTTTCTTCGGCCTTTCATTCCGCCGGTTTCAATTATCGTAGCTTTGGCCAAGTCGATATTCTTTTCGGCCAAGTCGAGCAGAGCGTAGGACACGCCAAAAATGACCACTTTTTTATTCTCAGCAAGTGCTTTTTTATACCTGATTTCTATATCTTCAATTTCGTTCAACAGAAAACCAGACAAAGCATTTTTACTTTTTGAAATTAAATAGTCGACCATATAGACTAAACTGGATTCTCCTTGTTCCAAATAATTAGGAAGCAAGGCCAAAATCACCTGTTCTTCAGGGTTTCCAATTTGATTTGTGTAGGTCAATTGAAAAGACTCCTCGTACATTTCAAGTGACTGAATTTCATGGACTGACCTGTCCATTCCCATTGTCCCACTACTTTTGAAAACTGTTTGAACAGGAAGATCTTTATGTTTTACCACATGTGATTTAAAAAAGGAAATGGGTAAAAAGGGAATTTCAGAAACTTGCGTTGGATTGGACCGGTTTAATAAATCGCAATATTCTTTATAAACGAGAATATTCTCATATTGAAACCGAAAGATTTTCAGAGCCCAAAACGAAAAGTCCTCTTCCGTTTCGATGCTAAAAATACCTTTCCAATCTTTCATGGTTCAAAATTAGTTGGTTTCTGAATAAATCGTATAAATTCCTCAATATTTCTTACTTTCGACTATGCGATTGATTTTTGCTTCTTTTAGTATTTTATTCCTACTTTCTGGCTGTTTCAAGAAGGAAGAATTTCCGTCTACATCCGAAATTGAATTTCAGTCCTTCGATATTTTTGGAGATACAGCAGTTCTGACCATTAGTTTTCAAGATGGTGAAGGAGATATTGGTTTAGAACCCGATCAATTAGAAGCTCCTTTCGATTTAAATTCGCAATATTATTACAATCTATTTCTCAAATATTATGAAAAAGTAGATGGGCAAGGCTGGCAACCCGGATTAGATTTGAGCGGGCAACCGATTGTTTTCAGAAATCGACTGCGTCCAATTTATACGGGAAAACCTAAATCCATCAAAGGAACAATCGAATACACGATCGAACCGGTTTTTTACAATCTTCTTTCCGCCGATAACGATACTATCAAATATGAGATAATGCTCGTTGACCGTGCTTTAAATGAGAGTAATTGGATAGAAACGGGGACGATTATTCGCTGATTTCGACAAGCTCAATCCGCGCATTTCGACATTCTGTTTTCGAGGAATATCTATCCTAAGCTATCTCAGCGCTTGATGTTGGGAATGATCTGTCCACTTTCTTAAACAATCCTTGCAACACTTTGCCGGGTCCAATTTCAACAACTTCTGAGCATCCATCTGCCATCATTTTGTTCATTGTTTGTGTCCATTTTACGGGAGCGGTCAATTGTGCCACCAAATTCTTTTGAATTTCAATTGGATCACTAACAGCGCTTGCCGTTACATTTTGATACACAGGGCAAGTTGGCGTATTGAAAGTCGTTGCTTCGATTACTGCTGCCAATTCCGTTCGTGCAGGTTCCATTAAAGGAGAATGAAATGCCCCGCCAACGGGCAACATCAATGCTCGTTTTGCACCAGCTTCGGTTAATTTTTCACATGCTTTTTCAACAGCGGTAATAGCTCCAGAAATGACCAACTGACCAGGACAATTGTAATTTGCAGGAACAACAACTCCGTCAATTTCTGCGCAAATTTTCTCTACTATATCATCTTCCAAGCCTAAAATAGCAGCCATTGTCGACGGTTCTGCTTCACACGCTTTCTGCATGGCAAGTGCTCTTTGATATACAAGTCGCAATCCGTCCTCGAAAGAAAGTGTTTTATTAGCAACCAAAGACGAAAGTTCACCTAAGGAATGACCAGCCACCATATCTGGTTTAAAGTCATCACCTAAACAAGCGGTAAGAATAGTCGAATGCAAAAATATCGCAGGTTGCGTTACTTTCGTTTGTTTCAATTCTTCGTCCGTTCCTTCGAACATGATCTTGGTAATATCGAATCCTAAAATTTCGTTTGCTTTGTTGAACATCTCTTTTGCAACAGGAGACGAATCATATAAGTCCTTTCCCATTCCTGAGAATTGTGCCCCTTGTCCGGGAAAAACGTATGCTTTCATGTATTAACGAGTTTGGGTCAAAAATACACATTGGGAATTTTAAAAGCAAAAAAGAAGGGGTCGCATTCACGACCCCTTCCAATTAATTTATTGGTAACTGTATAATTGAATTATTTGATAATAACTCTTTCTACAACTGCACCATTTTGGTTAGCAACTTTTACGATGTACATTCCTGTACCGTTAGCAGACAAATCAATTGTAGTTGTTCCGTTTGCCAATTTAGAAGTTACTTCTTTTCCTAACATGTCATAAACTGTAACAGTAACACCTTCGTTATCTGCAACGTCAACATTGATAATTCCTTCAGAAGGATTCGGGTAAACAGAAATTCCTTTAAGAGCAACTTCGTTTAAACCAACTCCCCAAGCATCGTTCACCAACATACGAATTCCGATAGCAACACCATTTGTGTATGATTGGTCACCTTGGATATAAATTCCAGAAGCCGTAGCTGGCTGAGGAACTGTTTTGTCATCAACAACAGAAATTGTGTTTGTACCACCATTACTGTATAATTCAGCAGCCAACATGTAAGCACCTGGAGTTAAAGAAACAACAGCAGGGAACAATACGTCAACATAACCAGCAGCTAAGTTTCCTGCGGTAACCGTTACAGGATCAAAGATATTGAACAATGGAGTCATATCATCAATCCAGAATGTCGCAGTATCTTTAATTGATCCATAGATTTGACCACCAGCGATAGTCGTTGAACCTAACATGATTCTCATTCCAGAAACATCAGTCGTGTTTTTAATATCATACATACCTGCAAGAACTAATCCATCTTGTGCACCTGTAAACGATGCAGTACCGATCAATCCAAAGTTTGAAGTTGCTGCTGGGTGATTTCCAATACCATCCAAAGAGTACAAGTTAGATGTAACTTCAAAGTTTCTTGGGTAGATATTGTTCGCAAAATCTGCACCACTTGGCTCTTCCGTAGAAGTAGCTGTGTAAGTACCTGTGTACATTCCAACAGGTAAAGCAGGCGTTTCTAATGATTCAACAAAAGCAGTGTCACCTTGTGGTAACAAAGCAGGACCAGTTGCATTCGCTGTGAAAGCTGAAGCATAAGCAGCATTAACTGCGATATTTGTTTGATCGGTAGTACCGAAGTTCAATATTTGAGCACCAACGTTATACGCTGCATCCAACTGTGTAACCGGAGTTCTTCCATACTCACGACCTTGATTCGTAGAACCAGAGAACCAAGCAGACATTACTTGAATATCATTTGCTGGTTGTTCGATTAATTCAACGTCATCAACAGCCCAGTACCAACCCCAAAAATCGTTGTCATTGTAGTAAAACTGAATTAAAACTTGAGCACCACCACCGACAGCAGCAGAAACATTGATTTCTTCCATTTCTGGATTCAACGTGTTCTGATCATTTGGGTATCCATTTGCGATAGCACCTCCTGTTTCAGAAGTAATAGGGAATTCAAACCAAGTTGTTCCATTATCTGGAGAAAGACGTACACCTCTTTCCTCGTGCCACCAGCGGTAGTTGTGTTGAAATCTCAAAATTACATTTGGAAATAATGATAAATCCACAGGAGTAGCATTTGTAATTTCAGCTATGATAGCACCATCACCATCTGTATTACCAGGTTGACCATCTGAATTAATCAATGCAAATCCGTTTGAAGCAGTTGCAGTGTTCAAGGGGAACAAAGAAGGAGCAGCATTTGGAATAGCACTTGGGCTAGTTTGGATAGTCCAGTTTTCAGGAGTTGGTAAACTTGTATTCGTCATTGTCCAAGTTGCAGCAGATGAAAAATCATCCGACCAAATCACTGTCGCTTTATCATTAATTGTGCTTGGTTTATTAGGCTTTGTGATGGAAGCATCATCACCATTATCGTGCTTTTGAACCAACATTTTTTCCTGCTGAGCAGAAACACCTAAAGTAAAACCCAAAGCAAGGATGCTTAAGTAAATTTTTTTCATAATTATTATATTATATTGTTTGAATCGAAACAACCCTGATATGCAAAAGCATTTCAGAATCCATTTCATTTGTTAAAGTTTTTGTAAAAATAAAAATATTTGCTCAAGTAAAAAATAAAAACCCTTTAAAAATAGGATTCCTTTCGGGAAAAGCACGATGTCAATTGTCTGTTAATCAATAGTTTTTGTGTTCGACTATTATTCGAAGATGTCATTCGAATAAAATAAACACCATTAACAAGGCGAGAAACATCGATTTTACTACTCGAATTGAAATCTAAACTATTTATGACGATTACCTTCTGACCGTTTGTATTCAAAACGCAAATCTCCACTTTATCGTCTGGAAATCCATCGAATCGCAGTTCAATAGAATTATACGCAGGGTTGGAGGTATTCGAAAAACTCTAAGTAGAAGGAATTGAAAAATTATTAACGTAAAGGACAGTCGCCTTTGCTTGAACATCTGTTGGTTTATTTTGAAATAAGTCATCAGAGTACATACGATTTTCTTTTTCTGTTTTTTGTGCATACGAAACCCTAGCCAGAAACAAAAAGCAACGATTCAAAAGCAGACGCATGTTCTATAAATTTTACTCAAAAATAGGGAAAGCGTAAGAAGTCATCAAAAGTTCTTATTCTGTGGGAGTGTTAGAACCTAAAATCGAAAACTAATCAAGCGTATTTCTTGTTTCAGATTGTTCTTTGCGTCTGCCAATTTATGAATCGGAACGTAGCGTCCACCTCCTTTTTCTGCAGCTTCGGTCATTTCAATGGCATCTTTTTCTTTGTTCTTGACACCTACAATGGACAAATTAATTCCTTTTTTCTTAAACCGTTTTACATAACGTAAATAATCATCTGAATTTCGGTTGAAAGCTCCATCTGTAATAACAATTATATGATTTACTCCACCTTCGATGAAGCCTTTTTTATTTTGTTTGTATCCCAATTTTATACCTGCTCCACCAGCCGTCATGCCCGATGCTTTCAGTTTTTCTACCGTCTCCGTTGCTTTTGTTTTATCATTACAAGGCGTTGGTTTTAATATAACTCGTGCGTCATTGGCATAGGTCACCAAAGAAATTTCATCCTGCGGACGGAGCATGGCAACCATGTCATACAGGGCAAACTTCATTAATTCTATCTTGTCGGCTTGCCGCATTGAAGAGGAAACATCCAATACAAATGTCACATTAACTGGTTTGAAATTGTCGTCTGAAAAATCTTTTGGATCTAGTTTTGATAACTCAACTGGCGCTTCTTTGGGTAAAATTATTTCTTTTTCGAGTTCCTCTTCCAATTCCACAATTGGCTCCTCAATCACAATCGGTTCTTGAACAATGGAATCTTCAACTGCGACGATTGGTTCATCGATAATCACTGATTCCGTCATATCTTTTTCCAATTCCATCACGACATAATCGCGTTGAAAATTAATATACGTACCTAATTCGGTTGGATAATAACCTTCATGTTTTGCGTAGAAATAAGAATAACCCAAGGGAACTTTTTCGATTATTTTTCCATCTTTTTTAGTTCGGTACGTATCGATTGTTTTTCCATTTTGAATTAGAGTAACGTACGATTTGCCCAAAGGCTCTTTCGTATCTTTATCGATGGTAACGACAGTGAGTAAAAAAGCCGTCAGATCTTCACCTGCACCCCACTGAACAAAGGATGGACAATTTTGATATGCTGTAAAATTGTCTTTCGGTTCGTCCATCAAGTTACCAGACAAAGTAATTTGTCGTGCTTCATTTTTATCGCTTGTAAAAACGTCAATTTCGTATTTGAACTTGCCTTTCTTTTTGGGATTCACTTGAAATCGAACCACGATGCTGCTGTCCTTTTCCATGGATTGACCGGTCACGATATAAATGACGTCATTCGGTTTTTTAACGCTCAGCATATATTCCTTTTTTGCTCCATTGTTGGTAATGATGAAATCAACAAATCGGTCGGAATAAGCTTCCAAATCAACAAAATCGTGGGACCTAAAATTGAACGTAGTTTGCCCAAACCCGAAGGTGGACGAAGCCATCAAAAAAAGGAGTAAGAGGTTCTTCATGATATGAGGATAACAAATTCTCTGCCGAAATATTGTCTATCGCAAGCAAAAGGACAAAACAGCCTCAATAAATTCTTCAGGGGCTTCGGCGTGCACCCAATGCCCCGCATTTTCGACGCTCACAAAATGAGAATCTGAAAATTGGTTTTCTAAATCAGGAATATCTTCACCTAAAATGTAATCCGACATCATTCCACGGATGAATAAAGTGGGAATTAGAACCTCATTTGAAGGAAGTCCTTGCAAAATAGCCCACATTTCTTGTTCTAACACTGGAATATTCATTCGCCACGCCAATTTTCCTTTTTGAGCCCAATACAGATTTTTCAGCAGAAATTGTCGTACACCGTTTGATTCGATATATTTCGCCATAGCTTCTTCAGCTTCAGAACGACTATGTATTACGTTTAAATCAATGGCATGAAGGCCAGCCAAAATTTGTTCATGATGAGAAGGATAGGTTTTCGTTCCAATGTCCACCACAATCAATTTCTCCAAATAATCGGGATAATTCTGAGCAAACTTCATAGCGGTTTTACCACCCATGGAATGACCAAGAAGTATCACTTCCTCTAGATTTAATTCATCAAAAAGTTCCTTTAAATCTTCGGCCATCAAATCGTAGCTTATTTCATAGCTCCAATCACTATGTCCATGGTTGCGCTGATCAACGAGAATAACTTGATAATATTCGGCTAGTTTTTTGGCGTGTGTTTGCCAATTGTCGGAATAACCAAAAAGGCCATGCAAGATGACCATGGGTTTTCCTTCTCCTAAAATTCGGTGGTGTAATTTCAATTCCCTCGATTACGACTTTGTATCCTCTATAACTGGTGCAGGTAAGTCTTTAATTGTCGCCTTAATATTGATTGAGATATCGTGTTCGTCTGATTTGCCAACTTTGAATTGACCTTCGTTCATTTTCGTCACGATTTTAATCAATTCTTTTGCCGTCGTTTTCTTTTGGTCGTAGGATACCGTTACAATGTTGGTTCTGCGGTCATCTTCAAAATCAAACTCACATTTTTCAACCGCGTTCGTTTCAGACAATTCTTGACGAATGCTTCCACCGCACATCATTTCGCATGACATTCCCTGAATTTCGAACGTGAGCATTTTATTTGCAACCACTTTCTCTTTCGGAGTTTGAACTTTAGCATCTGTATTTTGAGCCGTTTTTACTTGATCACAAGCGAAAACAAGAAAGCTTAAAAAGAAAAGTGAAATAAGAATTTTCATAACATGGATATTTCTAATTACAAAGATAATAAGAAAGCTGCTTTTTGAAACGTAAAAACAGTAGGATTATTGAAATCCTCACGACATTCTTTTCCTTTTGTACCTTTGCCGAAAGAATTGTATAAAAATGAAAATCAAAGAAGCCGTTTTCGTTATATCGAACAGTGAGTTTAGCAAATGTCCGAAAGACGGAAAGGCAGAGTACGCTTTTATTGGCCGCTCTAACGTAGGGAAATCTTCCTTGATAAATATGTTGACCGACAATAAAAAATTGGCGAAAACATCTGGAAGACCCGGAAAGACACAGCTTATCAATCATTTTTTGATCAACGATGATTGGTATATCGTCGATTTACCTGGATATGGTTATGCCAAAGCATCTAAAACTTCACGTCGAGAATGGGAAAAATTTATCGTGGATTATTTGACAAAAAGCGAACAATTATTGAACGTTTTTGTCCTACTTGATTCGCGATTGGAACCTCAAAAAATTGACATTGAATTCATGAATTGGTGTGGGGAGAAGGAAATTCCTTTTTCGATGGTTTTCACTAAAATCGATAAATTATCCAGTTCAGTTCTTCAGAAAAACTTAGCGAAATACAAAAAAGAAATGTTGAAATCTTGGGATGCCCTACCCCCTGTTTTCACGACTTCTAGCAGCTCGGCATTTGGAAAAGAACGTATTTTAAATTACATAGGAGAGATCAATCTAACCCGATAATCTTCAAAAAGTTAAAAAGTTCTAAGCAAAGTATTTCGCGTGTTATATTATTTGTTTACGTACTGAAAAAGTTGTATCCTTGTTTGTTTAAAAAAATAGAATAATGAAAAAATTAGGAATAGTTATCTGCGCAGTTTTACTTTCTTCAGCTGTATTTTCTCAAGTTGAAAAAGAAGTGAATACCGAAAACGAGCCGAAAGTTGAAAAACAGATGGAGGTTGAAAAACAGATAAAAGTTACTGAAGAAAATGGTGTGACTCGCCTAGAGGAAACAACCATTGAAAAAGGAGTTACGCGGCACGAAGTATACGAAGGTGCTGCAGCTGAAAAGCGCATGGCTGAATTGAAAAAAGAAGAAGCGAAACAGGCGGGTTCAATCAAACGTATTGAAACGCGTAAGAAAATTGAAGTAGAAGAGCAGGAAGAAAAAGCTCCAGCAAAACCAATTAAAGAAGAAATAATGGACTAAGTCGTTCACAAACTATATTTGAATCCCGTTTTGGTCATACCGAGACGGGATTTCTTTTGCCACGAATTTTTCTGAATATACATTTTTTTTTGCAACGAATTGCACTACCGCGAAGCAGCAACGAAGTTAATTTTCACGAATGGCAGTGTCGAATATGTCGTGTGCCGAAAACATAACCAGATTAGTGAAAATGCTTGTGATTCGTAGCTAGAACTAACCCGGCACTCTATGAATTTCGTGTAATCTACAACAAGCACGATTGTCAATTCTCAATTTCGCATTACCTTTGCCACATGGAACAGAAAGACGAGCTATTAAAAGAAGTGATATCGCATGCAAAAGAGTATGGATTTGTATTTCCTTCTTCGGAGATTTATGATGGATTGAGTGCTACATATGACTATGGTCAACTGGGTGCTGAATTGAAAAACAACATCAAAAATTACTGGTGGACGTCTATGGTTCAAATGAACGAAAATATCGTTGGTTTGGATGCTTCTATTTTCATGCACCCCGAAACCTGGAAAGCTTCAGGCCACGTGGATGCATTTAACGACCCGCTGATTGACAACAAAGATTCTAAGAAAAGATATCGTGCTGATGTTTTAATTGAAGACCATATTGAAAAAATTCGTCAGAAAATTAATAAAGAAGTTGCAAAAGGATTGAAGCGTTTTGGAGATGATTTTAACGAATCTGAATTCCGTGCGACGAATCCAAATGTATTGCGAAATGAAACGAAGATTACCGAAATCGAGGATCGTATGCGCACCACTTTGGAGAACGAAGATTTGGAAGGCGTTAAAAAACTAATCGAATATTTAGAGATTACTTGTCCTGTTTCAGGTTCCAAAAACTGGACAGAAGTTCGTCAATTCAACTTGATGTTCTCGACGGAGATGGGTTCAGTTGCTGGTGATGCATCGACGATTTATTTACGCCCAGAAACAGCTCAGGGAATTTTTGTGAATTTCTTGAATGTGCAGAAAACAGGACGAATGAAAATACCATTTGGGATTGCTCAAATTGGTAAAGCGTTTAGAAACGAAATTATCGCGCGACAGTTTATTTTCCGCATGCGTGAATTCGAACAAATGGAAATGCAATTTTTCGTTCGTCCAGGAGAGGAAATGAAATGGTACGAGTACTGGAAAGATTACCGAATCAAATGGCACAAAGCACTTGGTTTAGGAGATGACAATTACCGTTTTCACGATCATATTAAACTAGCGCATTATGCAAACGCGGCTGCTGATATCGAATTCAACTTCCCAATGGGATTCAAGGAATTGGAAGGTATTCACTCGCGTACCGATTTCGATTTAAAACAACACGAAAAGCATTCGGGTAAAAAACTACAATATTTCGATGCAGAATTAAATAAAAATTACACTCCTTATGTCGTTGAAACTTCGATAGGATTGGACAGAATGTTCTTGGCTGTTTTGAGTTCGTCGTTGAGAAAAGAAGTGTTGGAAGACGGGTCTGATAGAACTATTTTAAAATTACCGGCTGCACTTGCACCGTACAAAGTAGCGATTATGCCATTGACGAAAAAAGATGGATTGCCTGAAAAAGCAAGAGCTATTTTTGATGGTTTGAAATATGAGTTCAATTGTCAATACGATGAAAAAGATTCACCTGGGAAACGATACAGACGACAAGATGCAATTGGGACACCATACTGTGTAATGGTGGATCATGAAACATTGGAAAACGATACTGTGACAGTTCGTGATATCGATACGATGGAGCAAATCCGCGTGAAAATTTCAGAATTGGATGCGATTATTCGGGAGAAAGTTTCGATGAAGAAGTTGATGGCGTAAAAAGGGCTTTTTTCTCCTTTTTCGTTGAGATTTCTTCCTCGACCAATTCCTTTTCTTTCTTCCCTTTTGACTTTTTTGACTTTTTTAGGCGTTTTAAGATCTTCTGACTCCGCAATTACATCTGGTAAGTCTTTTTTGCAATCCATAGTTTTATCGGTGTATTTATAGAAAAGATTGGTATAAGGAGAATCGAAACGGAAGAAAGTAATATCCGCAAAATTGATCTCAACAGATTTTTTTCATCAAACTCTCCAGCTGAATTGAAATAAGTAATCTTTATTTTATCAATATGTCTAGCGGTTTCGGTTGGACTTAAATCTTCTTGCCCTTCTGCATCACCAATATACGCCTTATCGAAATTCGTTTTTTGGATATATTTGTCTAATTTCTTCATTAACGTAATGACTTACGTTGTACAGATAGGTATCGCACATATAGCTAGGAAAACGAGTAGCAAACTTCTCCACAATGTATCGGCCGAATGTGAACACTTACGTTCTACTTTTTCCGAAAAGCCTCTATTTGCTGCTCTAAAAACCCTTGCGGAAAGTTTTCTACGTCCTCAAATCCCAGTTCAATATCACGTCCATCAAACGGTTCGTAATTCGTTCCAAAGAGATAATCCCAAATACTGAGCGTGATGGCAAAGTTCATACCTTTCGAGTGTGTATCCGGAATATCTTTAGCGTGATGCCATATGTGGAATCTTTGGGAATTAAAAAGATACTTTAAAGGTCCGTAATTCCATTTGAAGTTCGCGTGATTCAAATGGCCAATTAAAGTTGTAGCTGCATAAATCCACGCAATGTTTGGAAGACTTACCTTGAGCAAATACGAAAGCATAACAAACAAAGCAATTCGATAAAAAATGTTCTCCATAAAATGATATCGTAAATGTGCGGCAAACAACGAACAACACAACAAACACAACAACAA
>DGBF01000165.1:19763-19959 GCA_002384725.1 Flavobacteriales bacterium UBA4011 | reverse complement strand
GCCAAAGCGGGTGTGTTGCTATAAGTCTTTGGCAAGAAGGAAGCCAATTTGAAAGCATCAATTTCTCGTTCCGTTTCAATCACCGATATTTGTTCTACAACGTTTTTCAATTGACGAATATTTCCTGGCCAGTTATATCGATTCACCACCTCCACTGCATCTGGATTCAATTTTATCGCTGGCATTCTATATTTGT
>DGBF01000165.1:17802-19518 GCA_002384725.1 Flavobacteriales bacterium UBA4011 | reverse complement strand
TTCTATATTTGTCCGCAAAATCAGCTGAAAACTTTCTGAAAATCAAATGAATGTCGTCTTTTCTATCGCGTAAAGGCGGAAGTGAAATTGGGACGATGCTCAAACGATAAAATAAATCTTCTCTGAATTTTCCAGAGGCAATCGCCTTTTGCATGTTCTCATTCGTCGCAGCAACAACACGAACGTCCGTTTTTATAACTTTCGACGAACCAACACGAATAAATTCTCCCGTTTCCAAAACTCGTAGCAAGCGAACTTGGGTTTGCATCGGTAATTCAGCAACTTCATCCAAGAAAATCGTTCCACCGTCTGCCACTTGAAAATATCCTTCGCGACTAGCGCTGGCTCCAGTGAAGGAACCTTTCTCATGTCCGAATAATTCTGAATCAATCGTTCCTTCGGGGATTGCACCGCAGTTCACAGCGATATATTCACCGTGTTTTCGGCTACTCAATTGATGAATAACTTGTGGAATAATTTCTTTCCCCGTTCCGCTTTCGCCTGTGACTAAAACAGAAATATCGGTAGGGGCAACTTGGGCAGCAATTTCCAAGGCTCGGTTGAGAAGAGGCGCATTCCCAATGATGCCAAATCGCTGTTTTATCTGTTGTAAATTCATTTTAATTCAATCTGTTGAATTGGGTGAGGGGGAACAAGTTCCACCACTTCTCCAATTAATGTTGCCGAGGTACACGAAGTGGCTTTCACCATCACATAATCACCTTTTTTGTAGGTTCCCTTTGTGAAAACATTTTTGGTTCCTTGCTCGTCTCGTCCAGTCAAATCGTCGTCGCTTCTCTTAGAGAAACCTTCAATCAAAACCTTACCAATTTTCCCGATTCGGGACTGGTTGTGGGTCAAGGAATGACTCAATTGCAATTCTATAACTTCTTGTAATCTTTTCTTTTTCAAGGCATCTGGAACATCGTCTTCAAACTTGCGTTCGGCCAATGTTTTCGGTCGTTCCGAATACTGATACATGTAGGCGAAACTAAATTTCACCTCCTTCATTAAAGAAAGTGTAGCCTGGTGCTCTTCATCTGTTTCGCCACAAAATCCAGTGATGATATCCGTTGAAATAGCATAATCAGGCACAATATTTCGAATCGCTTCTATTCGGTTCAAAAACCATTCCCGCGAATAACCCCGATTCATGCGTTTCAGCATATCTGTGTGACCGCTTTGTACCGGTAAATGAATGTACGGAGCTATGTTTTCGTATTTCGCAATGACGTGTAATACATCATCACCCATATCCTTTGGGTGAGAAGTCGAAAAACGAACTCTTAAATCGGGAGAAACTTGCGCCACCATTTCCATTAATTGAGCAAAGTTCGTTGTCGGTAAATTGTCATCACGAATTTCTCCTTTTGCCGATAAATTGTAGCGATAAGAATTGACGTTTTGTCCCAATAAAGTTACTTCGCGATAGCCTGTATTGAACATTTCTGTACATTCTCGAACGATGGTTTGTGGATCTCTAGAACGTTCTCTTCCTCGTGTGAAAGGAACGACGCAAAATGAGCACATATTGTCGCAACCACGTGTGATGCTAACGAAACCAGAGATTCCACCTTTGTCCAAGCGAACGGGTGAAATATCGGCATACGTTTCTTCTCTCGAAAGTAAAACATTTACCGCTTTTTGTCCTGTTCCAACTTCCTCAATTAGATTTGGTAAATCTCGATAAGAGTCCGGTCCGGCTACTATGTCAAC
>DGBF01000165.1:12795-17733 GCA_002384725.1 Flavobacteriales bacterium UBA4011 | reverse complement strand
TCTCGATAAGAGTCAGGTCCGGCTACTATGTCAACTAATTTTTCTTCTTCTAATAAATTCTTTTTCAAACGTTCAGCCATGCAACCGAGTATGCCCACAACCAAATCTGGATTCTCTTTTTTCTGCGCTCTAAATTCCGTCAAACGTTTTCGAACGCGCTGTTCTGCTTTATCGCGAATGGAACAGGTGTTCATTAGTATTACATCTGCCTCGGCACTATTTTGGGTGGTTGAAAATCCTTCTTTCGCCAAAATCGATGCCACAACTTCGCTATCTGCAAAATTCATGGCGCACCCATAACTTTCTAGAAATAATTTTTTACCTCCTTTTTTGGCTTCTTCAGATAGCATCAAAGCTGTGCCTTGTTTGCTCTCGTCTATGGTCTTCTCTGATATGTCTTCTGTATGCTGCATCGTTCTGTTTACCGCGCACAAAGATATAATTAAATCTAAAACTATGTCAAAATGTCAGTACGATTATTCAGATTTTATCATTTTATTATTTTTAAATTCTTTTACGTAGTAAGTAGGTTAAAATAAGGTAAGATTTGATAAGGTACTTGCAAAATCGTTTTTTTACCCTTTATCTTTGCGTCGAATTTGGTATCATCCGTTTTCCCGCACAATTGAACTTATGGCAAAAAATCTAGTAATCGTCGAGTCCCCCGCAAAAGCAAAAACTATCGAAGGATATCTTGGAAAAGATTTCGTGGTGAAATCCAGTTATGGACATGTTAGAGACTTGGCTAAGAAAGGAACTGCAATAGATATCGAAAATAATTTCGCCCCCAACTACGAAGTTTCCGCAGATAAGAAACAGATCGTTGCTGAACTTAAGAAATTGGCCAAAGCAGCCGATGTGATCTGGCTAGCGACGGATGAGGATCGCGAGGGAGAAGCGATTTCATGGCATTTATACGAGACGTTGGACCTTGCCAAAAAAGAAACGAAAAGAATTACTTTCAATGAGATTACCAAGACAGCAGTTCTTGCGTCAATTGAGAAACCTAGAGAAATAAATCAAGAATTAGTAAACGCTCAACAAGCACGTCGTGTATTGGATCGTTTGGTTGGATTTGAATTGTCGCCAGTACTTTGGAGAAAGGTGAAACCATCTTTGTCTGCAGGTCGAGTTCAGTCAGTAGCAGTTCGATTAATTGTTGAAAGAGAAAAAGAAATTATCGCTTTTCAGAACAATAGTTTTTTCCGTGTCAATGGATCATTCTTAAAAGGAAACGAAAGAATATCGTGCGAATTAAACAAACAATTTGACGAGCAAAAAGAGGTGCAAAACTTCTTGGCGCAAATTGCTGATGTTGATTTTAGTGTGCAAGATGTTACGATGAAACCGGCTGTAAAATCGCCAACTGCACCGTTTACTACTTCAACTCTTCAACAAGAAGCAAGTTTGAAATTAGGATTTTCTGTTTCACGAACAATGGGCGTAGCACAACGGTTGTACGAAGCAGGAAAGATTACCTACATGAGAACGGATTCAGTCAATTTATCAGATACCGCGATTGAAGGTGCGAAAAGTGAAATTTTAAGAGCGTACGGAAAAGAGTATTCTAACCCAAAAAAATACGTTTCTAAAAATGCCAACGCTCAAGAGGCGCACGAGGCAATTCGACCAACAGACTTTTCAGCGCACACAACCAGTGGCGAAAGTGATCAAGTTCGATTGTATGAATTAATTTGGAAAAGGTCGATTGCTTCTCAAATGTCGCAAGCTAAATTGGAACGTACAACGATTAAAATTGGTAATAAATCTATCAAAGAAATTTTTCAAGCGAAAGGTGAGGTAATCAAGTTTGACGGATTCCTACGAGTGTATTTGGAATCGAATATTGATGACGACGAAGATGAAGAAAATGACGAAAAATCAAACCTTCTTCCTGCTGTATCGAAAGGCGATGCACTAAATAGAAACTGGGTGAGAGCAACACAGCGTTATACTCGTCCACCGGCACGTTATGTGGAGGCTTCGCTTGTAAAGAAATTAGAAGAATTAGGAATTGGTCGTCCATCAACTTACGCACCAACGATTTCAACTATCCAGAAAAGAGGGTATGTTGAAAAGCAGGAGCGTGATGGGGAAGAGAGAGCTTACAACGTTTTAACTTTAACAGATGACGGTGTCAAAGTTGAGGAGTTAACTGAAATTACCGGAAGAGATAAAAACAAATTATCTCCAACAGATATTGGAATTGTGGTAACGGATTTCTTAACGGAACACTTCGGGAAAATCTTGGATTATAATTTCACCGCGAAAGTGGAAGCTGAATTCGATGAAATAGCGAATGGCTTGAAGGAATGGACATCAATGATTAAAGATTTCTACATTCCTTTTCATGCAACGGTTGAGAATACACTTGAAAATTCAGATAGAGCAAGTGGTGAGCGTGCTTTGGGTGAACATCCGAAATCTGGTCGTAAAATTATCGCTCGTATCGGTCGATTCGGACCAATGGTGCAAATTGGCGATGAGCAAGAAGATGGGGAGAAACCACAATTTGCATCACTTAGAACAGGACAATCGATCAATCAAATCACCATAGAAGAAGCATTAGAGTTATTCGAATTCCCTAAAAACCTTGGTGTTTTTGACGGAGAAGAGGTGGTTGTGGCTCTAGGCAGATTTGGACCCTATGTCAAATACCAAGAAATGTTTGTTTCCATTCCGAAAGGCGAAGATGTTGGCAGCATAGAAATTGATCGCGCTATTGAATTGATCAAAGAAAAATTGGAAGCAGACGCTCCGATTGCTGAATACGAAGGATTGCCTGTACAAAAAGGAACTGGACGTTTCGGACCGTTTATAAAATGGAATGAGATATTCATCAATGTGAATAAAAAATACGATTTCGATAATCTTTCAAAAGGGGATATCAAAGAATTGATTGAATCGAAAAAGCAGAAAGAAATCGATAAAATGATTCACAATTGGGAAAAAGAAGGAATTTCTGTTCAGAAAGCCCGTTGGGGTCGTTTCAATATCGTAAAAGGTAAATTGAAGATCGAACTTCCGAAAACATTCAACGTTGATACCTTGACGCTTAACAAGGTGGAGGAAATGATTGAAGCGAAAAAGCCGAAGCAAAAGGCCGCAAAAAAGAAACCTGCAGTGAAGAAATCGGCTAAAAAGTAAGTTATTCACGCATTCATCTTGATTCTTTCTTGATTTGGTTTCGTTTCGGGTCGCTTTTGACTTTATTTTTACAAAAAAATGAAGATGAAAGATCTTGAAATTTATTTCACACCTATAAAATCTTTGGCGGTAATTGCCGAAAAAACCCTTGGATCTAAAATCGAAATCCATACAGAGGATAACTTTCCTGAAATGGAAAAGAAGGGAATCGCCTTTTTTTATGTTCCCGAATTTAGAAACGGTGATGCAAGATTTGAAGGAAAGTTCGACGATTCGTTTCGAAACTACCTCTATAAATTATTCCCAGGAGTTCTTTGGAATACAAATATCTACGATTTGGGCCAAATGCTGCCTGGAGAAACAATCGTGGATACGTATTTTGCCATAGCTAAAGTTTGTTCTACCCTTATCAAAAAAGACATTATTCCAATAGTTATCGGCGGTTCGCAGGATTTGACCTATGGGATGTATCAAGGTTACGAGCAGTTGGAGCAACTCGTTAATATCTGTTCAATTGATTCCAAACTCGATATCGGAAATATTGAAGAACCTTTCTCTTCCAAGAGCTATTTGAGTCATCTTCTTCTGCAACGACCATGTTATTTATTCAATTTTGCCAATATTGGATGTCAATCACTTTTTGCAAGTAAAGATGAGCTGGAGCTCTATGAAAAATTATATTTCGATGTCTGTCGTCTCGGGGAGTTCAATTCAGACTTTAAAAAAGCAGAACCTCATATTCGAAATACGGACATTCTCTCGATTGATATGGAATCTATTCGTAGTTCAGATTTTAAATCGGCTAGTCATGATAGTCCGAATGGTCTGTACGCTGATCAAATTTGTCAAATAGCAAAGTATGCCGGAATAAGCGATAAACTCACTTCATTGGGAATGTTTAACCTGCACCCAGAGGAAGATGCAGGCAGTGCAAATCATTTAGTCGCGCAAGTTATTTGGTATTTTATCGAAGGTTATTCTCAAAGGATGGGCGATTTCCCAATTGGGTCTCAAAAAGACTACGTACGTTTTTCCGTTCACCTGGATAATTTTACAGAGGATGAACTTGTGTTTTTGAAAAGTAATAAGTCTGAAAGATGGTGGATGGAAGTGCCGTACCCGCCTGAACAGGGCAAGAAGTACAATCGTCATCACCTCGTGCCTTGTGACCATAGTGATTATGAATTGGCTATGAGAAATGAAATTCCTGATTTATGGTGGAAAACGTATCAAAAGCTTGGGTGAAAAATTTAACAGATTAGTGGAATTCAGTGTGCGAAGTCAAAATATAATTTCGTTTTTAAACATATTTCTTTATTTTAGCATTGTAAATTAGGTCTATTTTGACCTGAAAAGACTATAAAACACACTAATACAGCAGATTACAATGGTAAAAGCCAAAAATTTACTTACGCTACTTTTTGTTGGGGCTATTGGCTCTACTTTTGCGCAGCAAGATAAGCTACTCACGCATTGGATGTACGACAAAATGAGCTTGAATCCAGGTGAAACAGGTCTTGATGATGGCGTTTGTGGAACTATGATTTATAGAAATCAATGGGACAAAGTTTCTGGAGCACCAAATTCATTTGTTTTTAACGTAGAAGCAAATTTAGAAAATTTATTACCTATACCCGGGGGACTAGGAATGTCCTTTTATCATGATGCTATTGGTTTTGTTCGTCAAAACAACGTTACCTTGAATTATTCATATCCTGTTTATACCAACTATGGAGTTTTAGGAGTAGGTATTGGCGTAGGGTTGATCAATGTGGGGATGCAACCAGACTG
>DGBF01000165.1:371-12723 GCA_002384725.1 Flavobacteriales bacterium UBA4011 | reverse complement strand
GTAATTTCCTTTTGATCTTGTGGGGATGCAACCAGACTGGGTGCCGCCGACGAATTTGTTTGATGATAAATTACCTATCGGATTTTCAAAATCAGGTTTAGACTTGAATTTTGGTGCGTATTGGAGAGGGAATCAAGGTTATTACGCTGGAATTTCTTCTACGCACCTTTCAGCAACTAGATTATCTGAGAAATTTAACACAGGTAACGGATTGAATGGTGTGCAATCGTATAATGCTGCTAGACATTATTATATAATGGGTGGATATAGACATCCACAAAATATTGGTCCAGGTAAAATTGAAGGAAATGTTTTAATGAGAACAGATCTTGTTAAATTTTCTTCTGATTGGAATGCTAGATATGTAATGAGTGCAAACTCAACAATGGAATATTATGGAGGTATAACTTTCCGTTCATCTGATGCATTGGCCTTTATGCTAGGAGGTTCAATGGACAATTGGACTGCAGGTTATTCATATGATTTAACTGTAAATAAATTGGCAAGTTTTTCAAATGGAACGCACGAGTTGTTTGTGAAATATTGTTATTTTATACCACCGCCACCAAAAACGCCATCAAAACATCCAAGATGGTTGTAGTTTAATTTTTTTTAACGAGATTTGTAACTAATTTGAATAAAACTCCGTTATATCGATATTAAGTAAACCCTGTAGATTGTAAATCGATTGATGGAAACTGTTAAATAAGAGGTAGAATGAAAAGACTAATGATATTAGTGTTGGTAGGTTCTGTCCTTGGAGCTTGTAGCTCAAGGACTGGACATGTAACTGGTGTAGCCGGTAGACCAACGTATATTCCTGAGATACCATATGGAATGGTATACATACCTGGAGGTTCTTATGCGATGGGTGAGAACGACCAAGATATGCCCTTTTTGCATCAAACACGTGCAAAAACTGTTTCAATCCAAGCTATGTACATGGACCAAACAGAAATCTCAAACAATGAATATCGTCAATTCGTGCATTGGGTTCGTGACTCACTTGCAATGGACAAAATCTATTATAACATGGAGGATGATGATGAAGCAAGTCGCTACATCAACTACGAAGATGAGTACTTCGATGAAGGTGGTCTAGAATATGTCGAATTCGATCCTTCTGATAGAGAATTGAACAGAGATAAAAATTATCCAATCTTCTCATTGAACTGGGATAGACAATTTGATTATTCTGATCCAGAATTAGTCCCTTTGTTGGCGGATATGTATTATCCACAGCCTGAGCGTTTTTACAAAAGACGTGAAATTGATACGCGAAAATTGATGTATCGTTATTATTGGATTGACTTACGCGCAGCTGCTCAACGTGGTCGTGTTAATATTGTTCCTGATGGATACGATAGAGAAGGAAATAAATTAGTTGACGAACACCGTAGCTTAGAGAATCCACCTAATCCCTTTTCTGGTGAACCAGAAGGTTTAGACAAGGATATGGGGTATTTCAATAAGAAAGGTCAAAACAATGCTATTCGTGGTCATGAAAACCGTCAACGCTTTATTATTGACGAAATAATTAATGTTTATCCGGACACATTGTGTTGGGTGCGTGATTTCACATATTCATTCCATGATCCAATGACAAACATGTATTTCTGGCATCCAGCGTACGATAACTACCCAGTTGTTGGTGTAACTTGGCAACAAGCGCGTGCATTCTCTGTTTGGAGAACACAGTTGTTGAACAGTTGGTTGTTGAGTATGGGAGAGATTTTCGTGAATGATTTTCGTTTACCAACTGAAGGTGAGTGGGAAAGAGGATCACGTGGAGATTTAGCACTTTCGCCATACCCTTGGGGTGGACCTTATATCCGTAACGAATCAGGTTGCTTCTTAGGAAACTTTAAACCAATGCGCGGTCGTTACTTCGAAGATGGAGGATTCCATACGGTAAAAGTATATTCTTACAACCCGAATGGTTGGGGATTGTATTGTATGGCTGGAAACGTTGCTGAGTGGTGTGAAACTGCTTACGATGAATCGATGTACGAATTTTCAAATGATTTAAATACAGAACATCGTTACGACGCAATGGATTGGGATCCACCAAGCATGAAGCGTAAAGTAACTCGTGGTGGATCTTGGAAAGACATCGGATATTATTTGCATAATGGTACACGGTCTTATGAGTACCAGGATTCTTCAAAATCTTTTGTTGGTTATCGTAATGTAATGACTCACTTAGGTCGCGGTGGACGTGACTTCTCGAGAGAGGGTGGTGAGGAAATACAATCTGATATTCAGCTCAAGTAGAATAAATAACAAACCTTAATTAAAAACCTTTTAAAAAAAAACAATTATGAAACCAGGAAGTAAAGGATGGAAAAATTTTATGGCGAAGTTGTACGGTATTGGTGCAGCAGTCGTTATTATTGGTGCACTATTTAAAATCATGCACTGGCCGTTTGCAGATACAATGCTTATCGCAGGTCTAGGAACAGAAGCAGTAATTTTCTTCTTCTCAGCATTTGAACCCATCCATGAGGATCCAAATTGGGAATTAGTCTACCCAGAATTGGCGCTTGGTCATTCAGATGAGTTAGATCACGAAGCTTTATCGGTGGCTAGAGGAGGCCGAGGTGGAACTGGTATTACTGAACATTTAGACAAAATGCTTGAAGAAGCGAAAATCGACAGTGAATTGTTGACCCGTTTAGGAGATGGTATGCGTTCATTGGGTGAAAATGCAGCTTCTTTGAAAAACGTAACAACTGCCGCTGCTGCAACAGATTCTTACGTAAGTAGTTTAAACTCTGCTGCTGAAAAAGTAGCTACATTGTCTGATTCTTATGATAGAGCTTCTAGCGCAATCGCCGGAATGACTTCAGCTCAAAAAGAAGGTGAATCATTCGGAGAGCAAATGCAAAAAGTTTCTAAAAACTTAGGCGCATTGAACAATGTATATGAATTACAATTGAAAGGATCATCTGCTCACCTAGAAGCAACTGAGAAATTCCAAGGTCAAGTTACCAAAATGATGGAAGACTTGTCTGCATCTGCTGAGGATACAAGATTGTACAAGGAAAATATGGCAGCAATGTCTAGAAACTTGACGAACTTAAATACTGTTTATGGTAACATGTTGAAAGCAATGACAGTTACAAAAGCTTGATACGCTGTTTGAAATTGAAATTGTAGATTGTATAACCATAAAAACTAAACAAAATGGCAGGAGGAAAAGAAACACCTAGACAGAAGATGATTGGTATGATGTACTTGGTACTCACCGCACTTTTGGCCCTAAACGTTTCCAAATCAATATTAGATGCTTTCGTTGCGATTGAGGAGAATATCCAAAAAGCAAACTTGACAGAATTCTTTCGTGGAAACGAAAAAAGATCTGAATTGAAAGAAACATCGTTAGATAAATCTGAACCGGATAGAGCAGCGAAAGCAATGCGGATCTTCAAAATGGTGGAAGAGATAGATAAATTTACAGCGAAAAGAATTGCTATGATTGATGCTATTAAAATCCAAATTTTGGAAGAAACTGGAGAGGATGTAGAAGCAAAAGGTCCAGGTAATATAGTTTTAATAGCATACACAAATAACAATCCTTTGAAACCAGCCCGAATGGACTTGGACAAAGTGAATGGTAAAGACAAATATGATGACGCTATGCGAATCATGATTGGTGCTGCTACAGATATTAAAAAACCAACGGGTAAAGGAATGGAATTATGGAATAGCTACAATGGCTTCCGTAATGAATTGACAGAGTTTATCGCTAAATACAAAGGTTCTGGTGATGGTGCACCTCAATATAGCTTTAAAGCGCCATCCATTACTAAGTTTAAGGATCAGAAAGACCTGATGGATCAAATTGATGCCGCAATCAAAAAATCGAATGTAGCGCAAGATGATAAAGAAGCAATTAAGAAAATTTATGCTGGATTAACGAAAGAAGAATTTTCTGAAGTGCATGGGCAAAAAGGAGTACATTGGATTGGTAAAACATTTGACCACTCTCCATCAGTAGCTGCTATTGCATCATTGTCTTCAATGCAAAAGGATATTTTGGCAGCTAGAGCAGATGCAATTGCATTACTTCGTTCAAGAGTAGGAGGTGGAGAATACTCTTTCAACAAAATTATGGCCCTTGCTTATGGACCAGAATTAGCGAACTCAGGTGATGAAATTGAGTTACAAGTATTAATGGCAGCTTACGATTCAGATAAGCAACCTGTAGTTACTTATAACGGTACGACGATTTCAGATGTGAAAGAAGGTAAGGGTTATATTAAAACCAGAGCTTCTGGAGGTGGCGAAATGACCTTGAAAGGGAATATCACTATCCGTAATAAATCTGGAGTTCCGAAAACAATGCCTTGGGAAAAAACAGTCAAAATCATGAAACCAAGTGGTACTGTTTCACTTCCTGAATTGAATGTATTGTACAGAGGTTATGCCAACAAAGTGGAGGCTGTAGCATCTGGATATGATCAAACAATTTTGCAAGGTAGTGGAGTTTCTTTAACGAAATCTGGAAACGGATGGATTGCAAATCCAGGAGGAGGACGTGAATGTTCTATCACCGTTTCAGGAAAATCGTCTGTTACAAATAAAACAGTTAGATTGGGAAGTTTCCCTTTCAGAATTTCTAGACTTCCAGATCCAGAATTGTATTTCGGAGCTGCGAAAAGTGGAGAAAACGCGTCAAAAGCTGAAACGCGTTTGTTTGCTAAATATCCACCTGAAATTCCTTTGAATGCAAGCTTTACCATTATTAATTGGGAATTGGCCGTGCCTGGAAACCCGATGGCTCCGCCAAGAGGTAGTGGCGGTCAACTTTCTGGACCGGCTTCAAGTTTGTTAAGACAAGTTAAGCCTGGTACTATAATTGGTATCATGACAAGTGTAAGAGGACCTGACGGCGTGTTGCGTAAGAAAGGTGGCTCGTATAAAATTTAATATTATGAAAAGTCTATTTTTAAGTTTAATAGCTATTGGTTTAGTTGGAGTGCTTTTTGCACAACCTGAACTAAATGGTGGTCCTGTCAATGTTCCAGCTGATGGAATTGTTGATGGTGTTTACATCAAGGAGCATATTCCAACAAAGAAAATGATTCCATACGAATACGTTCGTGAGGCAGATGTGATCTGGAGTAAACGTGCTTGGGAATATATAGACTTGCGCGAGAAAATCAATCACTCTATGTACTATCCTTTGGACGAAATTACGGCAAATGGTACATGGATTCGTCATGCAGAACGTTGGAGCTTGTGGACAGTAATTCGCAATCATGTTCTTAACGGTGATTTGCGTTTGTTCTCTCCCTTCAGTGAAAACAACCTTTTCGGTGAAAAGGATGGAGATCAGTTGAAATACCCGGTAGATCCTGAGCCTGGAATGAATTTTTATACAGATTCAGCGTTTAGAGAGAAATTGGTGTATTATTTCGGACAATTAGGAGCACAAAGTGACATTCCATTGACGGATGAGTTTGGTGAGCCCTTGGTTCGTATGACGGCTGATGGATTTGAAGAGTATGTTTATCCTGACAGAGATACCGTTTGGTTTACCTCAGAGGACATCGTTCAGTATCGAATCAAGGAAGATTGGTTCTTCGATAAAGAGCGCTCAGTTTTGGATGTAAGAATTATTGCTCTTGCACCAGTAGTGAATAATATTGAATTATTGGCGGATGGAACAAAATCAATTAATGGAACAAAAGAATTGTTCTGGTTGTACTTCCCTCACTGTCGATTTGTATTCAATAACTATTTGGTATACAACGAAAAAAATGATGCCCAATGGATGAGTTTTGATGACTTGTTCTGGAAACGTCGTTTTAATGCTACAATCTACAAAGAGAGCAGTGTATACGATAGAAAAGTTGAAACGTACCGAACGGGTATTGATGCATTAATGGAAAGTCAAAAAATCAAAGAAGATATGCGAACAATCGAACACGATGTTTGGAATTTCTAAATTGATATAATTTTATTAGAAAAAGGAGATCGAAAGGTCTCCTTTTTTTATGGATTATTTTTTTTCATGTAACGAAAGACGATAGGTTGAGTTATGTATCTAAAACCTTTTAGATATGAAATCAGCTCTTTTAATTTTACTTTTTAGCCTTGTGGTTTCCATAAATGGACGTACACAAGACTGTTTTTGTGGACAAACCAATTACACCGAAGGTGGTATTCTAGATGGTTCATATTTAAAAGAAAATGTTGCAACTAAGAAGTTAATTCCTTATACATACATTCGAGAAGCAGATGCTACATGGAGTAAACGGGTCTGGTCGTACATCGACATGCGGGAAAAAATTAACCAACCTTTATATTATCCCTTAGATGAGATAACCGCGAATGGAACATGGATTACAAATCAAGATAAGGTTAGTTTATGGACGATAATCCGTTGTAATGTGCTCGCAGGAAATATCAAAGCATTTTCGCCCTTCAATGTGAATAATCTTTTTGGGAAGTACGACGGAGATCAGCTCAAGTATCCTATCGAATCAGGATTTCCAGGAGGTAATTTCTACAATGACTCACTTTATAGAGAAAGTTTAACAAGCTATTTTGGAAGATTGGGCGAACAAAGTGATATTCCTTTGACAGATGAATTTGGAGAACCAAAAGTAATAACTCTAGCAAACGGAGATAAAACGTTTGAATACGAAACGCGCGATACGATTTGGTACACCTCAAAAGATATAGTTCAGTACAGAATAAAAGAAGATTGGATTTTTGATAAAAATCGGTCGGCTATTGATAGAAGGATTATCGCAATAGCACCTGTCGTTGTAGAGAAAGGTATAGATGCAAATGGAAACGAAATTATCGTCGGTGTTAAAGAATTATTTTGGCTGTATTTCCCGCACATGCGTTATGTATTGAATAATTACAACGTATATAATGAACGAAATGATTCACAATGGATGAGTTTCGACGATTTGTTCTGGAAACGTAGATTTAGTGCTGTAATCTACAAAGAAAGTAATACGGCCGACAGAGCGATAGAATCCTATAGAACAGGCGTTGACGCCTTATTGGAAGCCGAAAAAATCAAGGAAGAAATTCGGATGATAGAATCAGATGTTTGGCAATATTGACCCAAACGGATAGTAATGACCTGTCGGCTTTTGGCTATTGTAGGTTTGTGGCTTCCAGGTCTAACTTGCAAAAGCCAATTGCTGACGGCAGGTCATTTAAATTTTATCCAATAAAGTGTTTGTTGTCCTGAAGAACGTAGTACCTTTGCGGCATGATTCAATTGGACAATCTTGGTGTTTTCCTGCCTACAGGATATTTATTTCAAAACATTACCGCTCAAATTAACAAGGGGGATAAAGTTGGCTTGGTGGGAAAAAACGGAGCTGGAAAATCAACTATTCTTAAGCTAATTTCGGGAAAGGACAAACCTTCTGAAGGAAACATCCATTCACCAAAAGATACAACCATTGGTTATTTGAGTCAAGATTTGCTTCTTGATACGACTAAATCTGTTTTTGATTTTTTGAACGATTCTAACGTTGAATTGAACAGAATTGGAAAAAGATTGGATAAGATTAATCATGATCTCGTTACACGAACGGATTACGAATCAGAAAGTTATCTTTCTATGTTGGATGAAATGAGTGATTTAAATCATTCTTTCGATATCCTCGAAGGATTCCAGTGGGAAGAAAAAATAACGAGTGCTTTAAAAGGTCTAGGATTTCAGGATGAAGAATTGCCAAGCCCATTGAATACTTTCTCAGGTGGTTGGAAAATGAGAGCTGAATTGGCGCGAATCCTTGTGAATAATCCAGATGTGATTTTATTAGATGAGCCAACAAATCACTTGGATATGGACAGTAAAATATAAGTAGAAGGTTATTTGCAAAAATTTGATGGAGCAGTGGTCGTAATATCTCATGATAGATTATTCTTAGATAACGTGACAAAACGAACTCTAGAAATTAGTCAAGGTAGATTATTAGATTTTCCTTTTTCCTATTCTAGATACAAACTCGCTAGAGCCGAAGAAATTGAACGTCTCGAAGGTGCTAAAAAGCAACAAGAAAAAGATATTAAGCACACGGAAGAACTCATCAATAAATTTCGTGCAAAGAAAAATAAGGCGGCATTTGCACAGTCTTTGATTAAGAAATTGGATAAAACGGAGATTATTCAAGTGGACAATGATTCTGTTGCCAAAATGAAAATTGCGTTTCCATTGAGTCATCAACCCGGAAAATGGGTGCTTGAAATGACGGATATGGGGAAGACGTATGGTGATAAAACTTTATTCGAAAACATTAATTTGACTGTTGGACGAGGCGAGAAAATTGCCTTATTGGGAGCGAATGGTGTTGGTAAGTCCACGCTCTTGAAACGGATCATGAATTCGATTGATGGAGAAGGAAAGGTAGAATATGGCCACAATGTAAATATCTCTTATTTTGCTCAGGATCAAGCTGAAATACTTGATAAAACTAAAACTATTTATGAAACTGTAGATGAAACAGCCAAAGGTGCAATTCGAAATAGTTTGAGAAGTATTCTTGGCGCATTCTTGTTTACGGGCGAAGATGTAGATAAAAAAGTATCTGTTTTATCGGGTGGAGAAAGAACTCGATTGGCGCTTTGTCAATTGCTTTTAAGTCCATCTAACTTCTTGATTTTGGATGAGCCGACCAATCACCTCGATTTACAATCCAAGGAAGTATTAAAAGATGCTCTGATTAATTACGAAGGTACTTTTGTAATTGTATCGCATGATAGAGAGTTTTTGGAAGGTTTGACCAATAGAATTTGGGATATCGAGGACAAAGCTTTAAAAATTCATCATTTCTCAGTTCAAGAGTTCTTGCAACGAAAATTGGCTGGCCAAGATGCACCTAAAAAAGAAACGGTTTCATTGAAAACCGAAGCTCCCAAGAAAGTGCAAAAAATGGAATCTGTTTCCAATTTATCGTATGAAGAACAAAAGGAACAAAAACGCAGAAAGAATCAGTTAAGCAATCGAATTAAAAAGGCCGAGGAATCTATCGAAGACTTGGAAAAAGCAATTCATTTGTTGCAGCAAGAAGTAGAAAAAATGGATTACAGTGACGAGGAGAAAGCCGCAGCACTACTTGAGAAATTCGCCAATAAAAAATCAGATTTAGATAAGGAAATGGAGAATTGGGAAGGAGCAACTGAGGAATTACTGGCTATCGAAGACTAACGATTTTTGCGTTTTTTACGTCGAGCTTCTTTTTTGTGCCTTTTTGCATTTCGTTTCAATGATTTCTTGAATTCTTTCGATTGTATATCAGCGAAGTTCTTTTTGGCCTCTTTCATAGCCTTTTTGGCCTCTTTGTTCTTCTTTTTATTCTTTTTAGCGAGCATTTTTTCAGCCTCTTCAACAGATGTAGGGTTTTTACTTTTTTGAGCATAGGCTGAGTTATGTGCTATAAAGCACATCAAAAGCAATAAAGTAATTTTAAATAACGTTTTCATCTTATCTTTGCTATAACAATAACGATATGAAGGTAGGAATTATTTTATGTTTGATTTTGCTCTTGACCAATGTAGGTTGTAAAAAGAACAATTCTAATCCCGTTCCAAGCTATGCTCTTGATGTAACGATCGACATTAATTTACCGTCCTACATTAATTTGACAGGAGTAAGTGGTTATGCTTATGTAACTGGAGGTTCTCGCGGAGTTATCGTATATAGAAGAGCGATTGATGACTTTGTCGCTTTCGATAGACATTCGCCAGCTGATGTAAATGGTGATTGCCCACAAGCATTAACGCCTGACGTTAATAACTTCTTAACGCTTTTGGATACGTGCTACGATGCTTCTTTTTCCCTGTATGATGGTTCACCAATTTCTAATTCACAATTTGGTTTGCGTCAATATCAAACAATTTGGGATGGAACTTCTAAACTCCGCATTTATAATTAGAAGAAATCCTTACTTTTGCCGCAATTAAATTTTCATGGAAGAAGTTAAAGTAACCATTATTGATAGGGAAGGTGAGCAACACGAATTAGTTGCACCTACAGACATGAGCATGAATATCATGGAGGTTTGTAAAGCATACGAATTGCCTGTATTGGGTGAATGTGGAGGTATGGCCATGTGTGCTACATGTCAATGTTATTTAGAATCCGATCACGAATTACCCGAGCAATCTGATGCTGAATTGGACATGTTGGACCAAGCCTTTTTTGTTAAACTGAACAGCCGTTTGGGTTGTCAAATTCACGTTGACGATTCTATTGATGGAATTGTTTTGAGATTGGCGCCTGAAGCTTAAAAAACGAAGCTGATTCCAGTTTCAAGTGAAACAAGATTGTTCAAATGAGCTGTGGCTAAATAGAACAATTGAGCATCTATTCAAAAGAAAAAGAATTCGAAGCAGACAGTCTTGGAATCAAATTATTCAATAACGCCGGATATTCCAGAAACTATCTAACTTCTAGGTTTGATGTATTGATTTACTCCTATTTACCAATCGATGAACTCAAATTTCCAAAAGATTATTACAACAGTGCCTTATGCTTTGTACCCGAATTTATTTTTACTGATAAGGAATATGAGATTAAAGTAGAGGAAGATTATTACGACAACAGAAGTAGTCATCCCAATGTTTGTCGAAGAAAAGAAAAAGCAACAAGTATTACCGATAGATATAAAGATTGGGGTGAAGTTTCCAATCATTTTGCTGACAAAGAATTTAACTACACACGCACCCTAACTCGTTTTGAAAGAGTTCGCACAGATATAATCAACTATCAATATACTATTCACCCCTTTGTTTCGGATTCTGTATTCAAAACCTTCTACAACATGCTTTTCGGTGTAATGGGCAATTTCATGTGCCAAAATATAAGCGAGATGCGCCTCAGAAGTGATTTGTGATATCAAACCAGAGGTTACCACTATTATTCCTTGATCTGTAGAGAAGGCATTGGTAACATTCGATTTTATGGTATAAAACCGGAGTTCTTTTCTTAGTTTGGGCTCTTTTTCAAGGAGTTTGTTTGCCACTTGGTAACGTAATTTGAAATATCATCACCATAAATTACTAATCCAGATTACAGGATTTTATCAATACCATAATGCACACCTTCTAGGAAAATCTTTTGTTCTTTTTGGGTAGGGTAAGATCTAACTTCTAGTTTCGCATGTCCTGCTCAACCTTTGATGAAGTTAGAACGAAAAAATCTTCGGGAATATTGCCTTTTGAAATCAAGGGTTTATAATTATTGAATCTCGTTGACTCCAAACAATTGGGCTGAAAGCCATCAACAAACACGACAATAGTGGTATAAGTTTAATCATAAAATGTTTCGCTTAATGTTTTATTCTTTTTTGTCGTCTTCTTTCACAGGAGGTGGGGGCATGTCTTCTTCCATCTCTTCTATTATTTCTTCCTCATAATCTAGACCTTCCTCGTCTTCCACTTCCACTTTAGTATCTAAAAGCTTACTGAATTGTTTTTTGATTTCACTTTTTGATCCACCTTTTTTGAACACGGTGTTTTTCTGTAAATTAATCTCATGCGCTTTGGGGTCCAGGATTAGAATATACATACTTGCATTTGGTTTTTTCTTGAATACACGTTTGATAAGTGTTTTCAGAGAAGGCTTTCTAAAGCTAATGTCATATTCGGCCTCTTTGAGATTATTCAGCAAAGAAACGTATATAATTTTTCTGTTCTCTTGGTCTTTTTCTAACTTATCCAGTTCCGTATAATCAACTGGGAAGGCATCGTAGCGATTGTATCTGTTAAGTTGCTCAATCAAATCAACATACAAACACTTTTGATTAAAGCTTTCTGTCGTTAAAGTGCCCATGTTTCCTTTTCCAAGAATGGAAGAGTTGATGTTTCGCTCCTGGGCAACTTCCTTTATGGCATCTGAGAAAGTGGCCAATAATTTCTCCGATTTCTTGGACTCAATTTGTTTAGCTTCATAATGAGCCACAAAAGGGTCGATTATTATGATTGTAGACAATTCAACTGGCTCACCAAATAAATCACCATTTTTCTCTTCTCTTTTTCGCTCTTTCTTTAAGGCTCTTTTTTCTTTTCGAGATAAGCCATAATCGTCTTCGTAGTCATAATAAAAATCATTAAATTCATCATCTGGCATGAAGTCCTTGAACTTTTCATTGAGTGCAATAAACTCTTCGTTCGTAATCAAGTCAGAAATATTGTATTTGTAGTAATTCGTGCTGTCCAAAATGGCGATTTTTTCAGCTACTTTTCGCTTGCTTCGAATTTTTTGATATTTCGTTAAATTCTCTATTTCTTCATCGGTAAATACTTTAGGTTTTAATGAGTCAGCTTCTTCTGCATTTTTTACACATTCATAGTAGGTAACATCAGAAAAATT
>DGBF01000165.1:0-233 GCA_002384725.1 Flavobacteriales bacterium UBA4011 | reverse complement strand
AGGTAACATCAGAAAAATCTTCTAACTCAAATTCGAGATTGATGACCAATTCTTTCGCTGTTCGTTTCCAAAGTTCTTGTATTTCAGGATCTTCTGGGTATTTGGCTCTGCTGTCTTCAACGACTCTCATTGCCAAGGTTGCAATTTCTATCCCTTTGATGTTTTCAAGAAAAACTTGGAACTTGGCAATTTCGCCTTCATATCCGAAATCTTCATCGTAATACTCGTATTCA
>DGBF01000128.1:17291-19000 GCA_002384725.1 Flavobacteriales bacterium UBA4011 | reverse complement strand
AATTTGATTTACTTGCTTCGCTGCGAACCGGTGCGTCCGTCCTGTTTGTCGGAACATAGTTGTCGATACTTGTTCGCATACTACTCACTTCTTCGTTAAACTTCTTTTTAAGTTCTGCTTGTTCTTTCTTAAGCGTTTCTCTCGATTTTTCAAGTTCCATGATTTTCACTTCTTTGTCCTGGGTAGCTTGTTTCAGTTTTTGTTCAAACTGGACCAAACTAGCGCCTTTCAGTACAGGACGAACAGGTAAAGAATATGATTCACGACTGTTTTTGAAGGTTACGATATAGTTTCCGCTCTTTTTTGAAACATCCATTGTATTCCATATCGTTTGTGTTGCGTATTGCACTCTTTTCTCAAAAGCTTTCATTTCGGTTGCAGTCTGATTCAAAGGGTGAACATATTCAAATTCAAGATCTTTGTAGCTTGCCAATTCAGGAAACTGCTTTGCATCAAAGTCGATGATTAACTTTCGTGAATATTCGGTTGGAATAAGTTCTTGACTTTTGCTATCCGATTTAAGTGTTTGAATTTTGTCGTTACAGACTTCAATTTTTTCTTCTACATCTGATAATTTTACCCCTGTTTGTCCCGCTGGATAAGCCAAAGGAACTATTTGAATTGGAATATTAGCAATTTCACAATGATATTCCGTCCAATCTCCGTTTTTATCGTTTAATGACCAGAACTGAAAGTTTTCTCCTGATTTATGTAAGGCCATATCTACTTTTATAGGCTTCTTTACGTCGATTGAAACTGATTTTCCATTTTGTTCCCCACGGACTTCCAACATCCCTCCCGATTCAAAAGCAGATTTCTTCCCATAATCCATAGGGACACCAGCTGAAAAAGCTGAAGCTTGATCATTGAATTCACGCACTTTGATGAGCACGTTACCTTTTTCAGCAGCGATTAAACTCTTTGAAGGTATAGTTACTACTGACCCATTTGAGGTAATAATCTGTCCACCTTTTTTTGGATCGATGTTGAATTCTTCGAAACGAATATCCGCTTCGCTACTCAAGGGAGTAAGACATGGCGTATCGTCAGGCAATTGATTAGTAGGCGTTTGTAAGCTTGTACTTAAAGTAGAATTATTACCATTGGCAAAAAAGTTGTTTTGAAAAGTTAAAGTTAAAATTATGGCTAAGCCGGCTAAACCGGCGGGACCGTAAAACCAAGGGTTATTCCATATCGGAGGCTTGGTGGCTCGGTAACCCTTTATCACTTTTTCGAAGTCTTGTCTGGAATTAATGTAGGAGGAGTCCAGACGCTCGCGATCGAGATTGAATTTTGTCTTCATATCATTGTTTATCAATAAAATATTTCTTTAATTTTTCCAATGCTCTAAAGGATTTGACCTTTGCATTGTTTTCTGTTAGCTCTAGGATTTCCCCAATTTCTCTGTACGATCTTTTTTCAAAATACCGTAGTTCAATTATTTGTAAGTCTTTCTCGTTCAGATTTTTGAGAACTTTAAACAACTTGTCTCGGCTCTCTGTATTTTGGTCCTCTTCAATTTCTTGTACCATGTCGGTAAGGTGAACGGTTTCAATATTCACTGTTCTCATCGTTTTTTGATCTCGAAAAGCTTGGTACAATTCACTTTTCGCTATTCTATAAAGCCACGATGAAAGCGGTAATCCACGGTATTCGTATTTCTTGATGTTTTTCAAGGCTTTCATGAATACTTGGGATGTTACATCGAG
>DGBF01000128.1:8249-17199 GCA_002384725.1 Flavobacteriales bacterium UBA4011 | reverse complement strand
GATGTTACATCGAGCGCCAATTCTTGGTCATCCATCCTTTGGTAGATGTATCTGAAAATTTGCTCATAGTACTTTTGGTAGAGCGGACCGAACTTCTCCGGGTCTTTTTGCGCTCTCCTGATCCAGCCTTGCTCCTCCTCTAGCTTAGCTGAATTTTGATGATAGACTTGGTTAACTGACATAAGGTTTTTTTTTGGTTTTATTCAAGCCATTGTAAAGTGGTTTAGTCTCTACAGTTAATAGAACGACATCATCTCGATTCGTTACATAAATAAAACGTAAAAAAATAAAAATTATTGTAATTGTCAGTCAGAACTGGCTTTCTATGCCTTTTGACTCAAATATTTTTCGACAACAGAAAGATAAATATCTTCATATTGAGGTAAAACTCTCTCTAAACTAAAGAGTTTTGCTCGTTCCAAAGCATTGGCTCTGAACTGTTTCATTTTTTCGGGTGATTCCAGCAGGGTAAGTGCATTTTTAGCCATATCGTCTACATCACCTACATTACTAGTAAATCCAGTAACTCCGTGAATATTGACTTCTGGAATTCCGCCCGTATTGGATGAAATGACAGGAACAGATTTGGCCATTGCTTCTAAAGCTACCAATCCAAAACTCTCCGTCTCTGACGGAAGCAGAAATAAATCAGATATTTCAAGGACGTGAGATGTGTCACGCACCTTACCAATCATGATAACTTGGTCACATAAACCATATTTCCGACAAAGCACATCAATGTTTGCCCGTTCGGGTCCGTCACCTACTAGCAATAGTTTAGATGGAATTTTCTTATTGACCTTCACAAATGTATGAAGAACATCTTCCACCCTTTTTACCTTTCTGAAATTGGAAACGTGGCAAAGAATCGGTTCATGTGGCAGAGCGTAACGTTCACGAATACTTACTGTTTCACTGGAATCTGTTACTTCGTCAACTTGAATAAAGTTGGGTATAACGTGCACTTCTTTTTTCGTATTGAAGTGTTCCAAGGTGTCTTTTTTTAAGCTTTCCGAAACCGCTGTTACTGCATCAGATTGATTGAGGCAAAAAGTAATCACTGGCTCAAAAGATGGATCTTTTCCAACTAATGTGATATCCGTTCCATGCAAGGTGGTGATAAACGGAATATGAATCCCTTGAGAAAGCAATATTTGTTTCGCCATGAACGCGGCAGAGGCATGCGGAATAGCGTAATGAACGTGTAAAAGATCAAGTTTCTCATATTTTACAACATCAACTATTTTACTCGCCAACTCCGTTTCATAAGGTTGGTATTCAAACAAAGGATAATCTGTTACAGCTACTTCGTGATAGTAAATGTTCTCGAGAAAACTCCCTAAACGAACTGGCTGTGAATACGTTATGAAATGAATTTCATGTCCTTTTTTTGCCAATGCTTTGCCTAGTTCTGTGGCTACGACACCTGAACCTCCGAATGTCGGATAGAGAACAATTGCAATTTTCATTTCTTTACTTTTTCTTTTGAGGTTATTTACTTCAAATACTTAGAAAATTATAGTTTCGTGCACCACGCACCGCTTGGTATATTTTCGTTTGAATGTCCGTGCGGATATCCATTTTTACAATTTTCCAGTTTTCAGCATTTGTGTTTACTCTATTTGACAAAAATACGTAATTGATTTTATCGGTTGGGTCGGCCCAAGTTAAAGTTCCTGTAAAGCCAGAGTGACCGTAACTATCAGGATTTGCCGAGGAACACGCCGTTGCGGCAGAACCGTTTAAATTTGGCTTGTCAAATCCAGCTCCTCTCCTATTTCTGCCTGGAAATTGAACTGAAGTGTATTCATCTATCACTTCAGGTTTGATTATTTCAACTCCACCATAGCTACCCTTGTTTAAGAACATTTGCATCAATACGGCTAAATCATTGGCTGTGGAGAAAATTCCAGCATGACCGCAAACACCACCTAACATGGCCGAACCCGGATCATGAACGTATCCATGAACCAACTGCTTTCTATATATCTTGTCGTATTCAGTTGGGGCAATGCGCTCTAAATCAAATTTTTGATACGCATTGAAAGTCATGGTCTGCAATCCTAATTTGCTATAAATGTTTTTCTCTACGAAGTCCTCCATGGCAAGATCGGCCTGTTTTTCAATGATTTTCTTCACGAAATAGTATCCTAAATCCGAATATTTGTACGACTTGGAACCCAATGAACACGAAAGAATACGCTCATACATTGTATCTTTGTAGGCTTTGTTCATCCAAATATCCTTTGCAACGGGTACATCAAAATCTCCAGTCATATTCGATGAGTACAAGTATGGTCTCAAGTTGCCATGATCGAGTGTTTTCAAATAAAATGGAAGCCAAGCTGGCAAACCTGCTTGATGCGCCATCATATCCTTTAGACAAATATTCTTCATGGCATTGTCGCCAACCACTTCAGGGATTAAAGTTTCTAATGTACTTTCCAAACTAAATTTACCTGTGCTCTGTAAATTCATTAAAGACGCTGTAGAAGCCGCAATTTTTGAAATTGAGGCGATATCGTAAATAGTTTCACTTGTTACTGGACTTGTTTTAAGATAATCCAAATGACCGAAATTCTTTTGGTAAACCACTTTGCCGTCATGCGCGAACATAACCTGACATCCGGGATATGCATGAGCATCCACTCCATTTTGAGCAATTTGGTCGATTCGGTCTAAGGTTTCTTGGTTTATCCCAAGGTATTCAGGCGCTACGTAACTCAATCGACCTAAGCCTTTCATTTCAAGGCCAAAGTCTTGTTTGAAGTTTGGGGTATAGAAAAAAGGTAACTTACCATTAACGTCAAATGCGCCAAAAACAGATTGAATCGCCATTGACCTATCCAAATCAGTATTTCCCGAAGCCACAATTATTCCTTGTAAATGCAACAGGTTTGCTGTTCGCTTTCGGAACAAAGAATTGGCATCGGTAAGTAACACGTATTTTACCTTGCCTTTGTAATTTGTGGCGATTCTTAATGCTTCATCAATTCTTTCGCCAAATCCATCCAGCAAGCAAATCAAATTTAAATTGGCGTCCATTTCGATAAAATTGCGGTGCGGTCCATAATGACCAATTTCATCTTTAAAAAATGTGGAGTCTTGATTCGCGGCAAAATACAAAATGGTATCTCTAAGGTTTTTAATTGGCAACAGATTGTCTTCGTTTTTCAAATTCGTCAATGCCGCCGATTTTAATTGATATTCAAAAGGCTTCTTATATTGACTAAAACTAGTAGCGTTCCTATTGCCATTGAAAACATCGTATTTTAGTTTCAAAATGCGGATACATCTTTTCTTAAGCTCTTCTTGGTTTTTACTGAAATAAGTATTCAAAAATGGTTGAAGTTCATTTTTGTTTTCTTTCGAAATACAAACCATATCCGAGCCATTCGAAATACTCTTCATGGCCATGGCAATTTGTTCTTCCTTTTTTAGTTTAGAAAAATCTTCGCTTATGATAATACCATCAAAATCTAATTCTGTTCTTAAAAAGGACTGACGAGAAACTTTTATGAATTGTGGCAAGCGAGCCTTATATTCTTCAAGATCATTTGACAATTGTATTATGTCATGACCTTTGCGACTGTAGTATCGATTGCCAGCAATTCCTAGCGCTAAGAATTCAGAAGCTTTGTAACTTGGTATATCTTGTCCTTTGTGAAACGGATTATTTAATCCTATTTTAATGCCGTTTGCCTCTCCCGCTTGCAGAATTTGATTCCAATATTTTTCGGACTTTAAGGGCGATTCCGCAAAACCATAGTTTTCATTTCCCCAATTCTTATTGAGCAATTGAAAGTAGTTGCCTAAAACAATGTTCGCCCCATTTGCCTTCAATTTCTCCAATTCCATTGCTTGAGCATAAAAAGCCATTCGCTCCTTGTCAGTTTGACCAATTACTTGTCGAGGTTGGCTGGTGGAATCAAAGCTTTGAACAGAGGCAAAATGCAATGGCTGGTTTTGAAAATCACTGGCTAAAGCACTTTTTAGAGATGTTTTCGATGGATTGAACAAATAGTTATTTCCTAAAATGGAATCATTTTCAGCTCCGGCTGAATCAGCTTGAGTCGAAAAAACGGTCAGTAATTCCAGACGCTGATCATCCGAAAGCCCGACATAAACGCTATCTACTGCCTTTTGAGCAACTTCTTGAGTGGAAATATAATTTGCATCAATGTCCATTCTCAATTCTTCACCAGAAAGTTGCAGAATTGAAAACAAAAGGTAGGTCCAAATGATGGATTGAAATTTCATTTTTACAAAAATAGTTTTGATTCATGACAAAAGGGTACATGAATCAGTTATTTATTAACAAATACCCGTCCAAAAAATAATTTGTGTGACCAATTGTCAGAGTTTTGTCCAACGGAACAATTCTTGTCATAATCCCACCGTTATCATTGATATTTATAATTTTGTTGACTAGATTTAAATCATGAAGTTCAAATTCCTTGCAAATACGATCAAAAACAAACGCTTCGATTATGCCCCGAGGTACTATGACGAGAGGAAAGAGCGACTAGTTTTGAAGAAAAAAGAGTTCGATAGACTCGAAAATGAAGATTTATCTCATGAGGACAGACAAAAGATTTTACGTCGAAATATGCAAGAATCATGGTCTCGAACTGCAAATGCACAAAATCAAAGATCCACTTCCAACTTTAGAGTTTTACTTTTAATTGTAATTTTACTCGTATTGGGATATTTTGTTTTTAATGGTACGCGCGAGGTCGATATTGTTGTAAAAAAGTTATGGTAGGATGAGTGGAGTTATAAAACTATTGCCAGATCACATAGCGAACCAAATTGCCGCTGGAGAAGTCATACAGCGCCCAAGTTCAGTTGTAAAAGAATTAATGGAAAACGCCATTGATGCTGGAGCGACGAAGGTAGATGTTGTTATAAAAGACGCAGGTCGCACACTCATTCACATCCTCGATAATGGCAAAGGAATGAGCATGTTTGATGCAGAAATGTGTTTTGAACGACATGCAACAAGCAAATTACACCATGCAGACGATTTATTCAATCTTCAAACCAAAGGATTCCGTGGCGAGGCTTTGGCTTCCATAGCTGCAATTACTCATGTTTCTTTGAAAACGTGTTTAGAAAATGAACAAGTTGGTACGCTCATCGAAGTAGAAGGCAATCAGATAAAAAAGAATGAACCTACCGTTTGTCCCCAAGGATCGGCGTTTGAAATAAAGAACTTGTTCTACAATGTGCCCGCTAGAAGAAATTTCTTGAAATCAGAAGGAGTTGAATTCAAGCATATTGTTCAAGAATTTGAGCGATTAGCACTCCCCCATTTTGATGTAGAGTTTTCGTTAACACACAATGGTCAAACGATTCATCACCTGTTGCCTTCAAACCTCCGAAAGCGAATTGTGGCTTTGTATGGCAAAAGTTATAACGACAAATTGGTTCCTGTTTCAGAAAAAACGGAGATCGTAGCCATAGAAGGATTTGTTGGTAAACCAGATTGTGCCAGAAAAACAAGAGGGGAACAATTCCTTTTTGTAAACAATCGTTTTTTCAAGGATCCATATCTGAATAACTCAGTGCAACGCGCTTTTGAGAAATTGATTCAACCAAATACCCACGCGAGTTATTACCTTTTTCTTGAAATTGATCCTGCTCGTATCGATGTAAATGTGCATCCGACGAAAACGGAGATAAAATTTGAAGAGGAAAGGTCAATCTATTCCATATTACTGACTTCAGTGAAAACCGGATTGGGTAAACATCACATTACACCTTCATTGGATTTTGAACGAGAAACAAGTTTCGAATTGCCATATGCACAGCGTGAAGCTCAAATCCGACAACCAGAAATAAAAGTCGATACGACGTATAATCCGTTTAAAACGACCTCAAGACCAGCAGGCAGTATTAGTCAGCCTGATTTCTCAAAGGCCATCACCCAAGCTAGTTTAGCCGAACAAAAAGATAAAGTTCATTCTTGGGAGAATTTTTACGCAGTTGAGGAAGAAACTGAAAACGAGGTTGTTGAATTAGATATTCATATCGATTCATTCGAAAACGCCAATTTTATCTTTTCAGGGAATTACATGCTGACCAACACCGCAGAGGGGATCTTGTCAATTCAATATAGACGAGCTTATCAGCGCGTGATTTATGATGGCGTCATGGAATCCTTTATGAAACAACCTGTTTTGTCTCAAGCTTTGCTTTTTCCATATGAATTTGAGATGAAGAAGGAAGAAGAAGCGCTTTGGAGTGAAAATGAAAAATTATTGAAACAGTTGGGCTTGGATTGGGAATTCTCTGATTCAACGATGCAGTTAAAGGGGGTTCCTGCATTGCTGCAAGAAGAAAATATCAATAATCTTATGGATTTATTGAAAGAACAAATATCCAATGAGCAAATAGACAAAGGAGAACTGGCGCACAATTTTGTGTTGAGTTTATCTTTTGCAGCTTGTCAGCAAAAAAACTTAATAAAATCAATTGAATCTGCTCGAGAATTACTGACGAATTTATTTGCTTGCGAACAAAAGAATTATTCTCCATCAGGAAGAAACATACTTAAATTAATCACTCCAGAACAACTTGGCGATTAAAAAACATTCAAATTACATGCTTAACAACCTTCCTCCTGTTACCAAAAATTTCCTTTTACTCAACATCGCGTTGTATATCATTACTATTGGATTTAAAATGTCCGGTGGACTAGATTTATCCGCTCTTTTAGGTTCTCATTATTTTTTAAGTCCAGTTTTTGAGCCTGTGCAAATACTTTCACATATGTTCATGCACAGTGATCAATCCATTATGCATATTTTCTTCAATATGTTCTTATTGGTGATTTTCGGTTCACATCTTGAACGACTTTGGGGAGCAAAACACTTCTTTATTTTCTATTTCGCCTGTGGATTAGGTTCGCTTGTTTTGACAAATGTAGTTACAACGTTCGAATACAATCAACTAATCGAAACGATGAATGCAATGGGAATCAATGTCGATTCAGTGAATAACGCTATCCCTTCGATTACCTATAATCTTCCTTCGAGTTATGTGGATGCACTTGGCCCAATTGTGATCACCCAAGAAAAATTTGATGTAGCTGGGGCTTATGCTTCATTGATAGTAGTTCCTGGCGTTGGAGCATCCGGGGCCATTTTCGGGTTGTTAGCGGCATTCGCATTATTATTTCCAAATACAGAAATGCAAATTCTCTTTATCCCCATGCCCATTAAAGCTAAATATCTGATAGGTGCGTATGTGTTATATGAAGTGTACCGAGGATTTAATCCAATTGCAGGCGACAACGTTGCACATTGGGCACATATAGGAGGAGCATTGGTCGGAGCAATAATTGTTTTGGTTAGACGTAAAACAAATAAAACAAATTTCTATTAATGGCAAACAACTCATTTCTGGATCAACTCAAAAATCAATACAAGAATGGCGGAATGCACATTCGATTGTTGGCCTGGAATCTAGCCGTTTTTCTGACCATTCAACTGTTGATTGCAATCCTAGGTGATAACCACCCATTGCTTGATGATATTTTTACTATGCCGTCTAATTGGTATGGATTTGTTACTCACCCTTGGAGTGTTTTTACCAGCATTTTCTCTCATTTTGGTTTCTTGCATTTTCTGTTTAACATGATTTTCTTGTATTTCGCAGGACAGATGTTTCTGCAGTTTTTCTCAGGAAAAAGATTGCTGTATACTTATATTTTCGGGGGTGTTTTTGGTGGATTAATTCACCTTGGTTTGTCTTACGCTTTGCCCATGTATATTAGCCATTACAATCAAGTTGTAGGCGCCTCGGGTGCCATTATGGCTATTTTCATTGCTTTAGCCGTGTACAAACCTAAATTGAGCGTTTATCTATATGGCATTTTAAAAGTTCCCATGTTTGCCTTGGCATTATTCTTTGTGTTAAAAGATTTTTTATCCATTGGCGAATCAGACAATATTGCCCATTTCGTGCATCTTGGCGGCGCCCTATTTGGATTTTTGTCCGTTCGAAAACTGAATACTTCAAGTAATATTATTACTAGATTGGCCAAAGTTGTGGATTCTATAAAAGTTAAAGTCACGGATCGATTCACCAATCCTAAACTGCGAAAGGTGCAAGGAAGAAAACCTGCTTCAAAATTAAAGGATGACGAGTACAACGTAACTAAAAAAATGAGTCAAGAGCAAATTGATGCAATTCTCGATAAAATAAGCCGTTCAGGATATGACTCACTAACAAAACAAGAGAAGGAATTTTTATTCAAACAAAGCAGTAAATGAGAAACAAAGGCTGGTTTAAAAAGGTTGCTGGATTACTCAAGTTTATAACAGTTTTGGCGCTGTTGTCTCTTTGCTTATCTTACTTGAGCCCGTTTGTACACCCTGAATCGGCGTGGATAATTCCTTTCTTTGGCCTTCTCTACCCGATTTTTATTATTGTCAATTTGATTTTACTTGTAGTGTTTGCATTGTTTAAATCAAAATGGAGTTTGATTATACTTTTAATTATTTTACTCGGAGGCAATCTGCATTTCCGTCATTATTCCTTAGGAAAAGAAGTGAAAACAGAAAATGAATCCGAATCATTTACCTTGATGAGTTACAATGTTCGACTATTTGATTTATACAATTGGTCAGTCGATTCGAGTAATATAAACCGCCGAAAGATTTTTGCTTTTTTGGACGAAAAACAGCCTGATATTGTTTGTTTTCAAGAGTTCTATCACCAAGACAAATCTAAATCTTTCCCCACAAGAGATAGTTTGGTGAGCTTCTTGCAAACAGTTGATTATCACGAGCGTTATAGTCATCGAACTAAAGGTCGAAAGAATTTTGGGATAGCTATTTTATCGAAGTTACCCATGATCGCCAAAGGTGAAGTTCCTTTGCAATTAGAATCTGGAGATCACAACGACAATTATTGCATATTCGCCGATGTTGTCCGAGAAAAT
>DGBF01000128.1:6436-8145 GCA_002384725.1 Flavobacteriales bacterium UBA4011 | reverse complement strand
GCTCTTCCGATCTCACCTTCAATCGATAAAAATTAAATCGGATGAATTCACCTATGTGGATGACAACGGTGTTGTAACCATCGACAAGTCTGCTGCCATTGAAAACGTTGTAACCAAACTTAGAAAAGCCTATCCGATGCGTGCCGAACAGACAAAACTGGTTCTTGATCATGCCAAGGATTCACCTTTTCCAGTAGTAATCTGCGGTGATTTCAATGATACACCCCTTTCTTACACATATCAGCAATTTCAAAAATTGTATACCGATGCTTCGCGTGAATTGTCTCGAGGAATTAGTTCAACTTATGCTGGCAGAATGCCGGCTGGTCGAATAGATTATATCTTTTACAGTTCTGGTTTAAATGGTAGTTATTTCCATATTCAGAACGAAACCTTGAGCGATCATCGAGCTGTTTGGTGTCGATTGAATATAAATAAATCAGATAAATAATTATTAGCTTTAGAGGTATGTTGGTAGAGATTAATGAAAATAATATCGACAAAAGGCTGATTAAACAAGCTGTCGATATTTTAAAATCCGGTGGAATATTAATTTTACCTACCGATACAGTTTATGCCATGGGGTGTGATTTGCACAATAAAAAGGCGCTTAACCAATTGGCTGCGATGAAAGGAACCCGTTTGAATAAAGTTAACTTTTCCATTCTTTGTCATGATTTGTCGCACGTTTCGGATTATGTGAAGCCTATCGATCGATCCACGTTTAAATTACTAAAACAAAACACACCTGGACCGTTTACCTTTATCCTTCAGGCCAACAACGACGTTCCAAAATTATTTGATACCAAAAAGAAAGAAATTGGGGTTCGTATTCCAAACAATAAAACGGTTTTAACAATCATTGAAGAACTGGGGCACCCAATTGCAACAACTTCACTTCACGATACAGAAGATACTTTGCTGGATTATTTTACCGACCCATATGCTATTTACGAGCGTTTTATGGACAGCAATGATATAGAAATGATTATCGACGGTGGAAATGGTAGATTAGAAACCAGCACAATTGTGGATTGCACAGGTGCGGAATTTGAAATTATTCGTCAAGGTGCTGGACAGATAGATATATGATAGTAATCTTAGATTGTGGCAGTAACAAGGTTCCCTGCATCGAAGATACGGTGGACCAATTCATTGATTTTAAAACTATTCCTTTTTTAGAATTTCATCCCGACCAATTTCCTGAAGCAAAAGGAGTCATCATTTCAGGAGCTCCCCTTTTGATTACTGAAATCGATATGGAGAAATATTTGATAGCTTCTACTTGGATAAAAAACTATGATAAACCGTTGCTCGGCATTTGTTTCGGACATCAAATAATTGGTTTGCAATATGGTGCGTTTGGCAGTAAAATTAAAGAAGATAGGGATTGGCAGGAAATTGAGCAAATGGAAACTGATTCATTGTTTTCACGAATTCCCACCGTTTTTCAAATGATGGAAGACCATTGTGAAGTCATCTCAATTCCAGCTGGTTTCACATTATTGGCCAGTTCAGATGCTTCTATAAATGAAGGAATGCGACACAAGGATAAGAATGTCTTTGGTGTACAGTTTCACCCGGAAGTTTCGGGAAATATGGGAAGTGTTTTAATCGAAAACTTCATCAAAATCTGTGAAAACTCAAGTAAGCAACACGATGATGTTGAAATTTAAGGGTTCTCCCCTATTCCTCATTTAAAAAATTAA
>DGBF01000128.1:760-6360 GCA_002384725.1 Flavobacteriales bacterium UBA4011 | reverse complement strand
CTCATTTAAAAAATTAACGATCTTTAGAAGATGTTATTGAACCGTATTTTCATCGGCATGTTTCTTATTGGGTTTGGTGTTGCCACAGCAAAATTATTCTTCTGGGGCGATATGGAAATCTTCAAGTCTATTGTAGATTCTTTGTTCTCAGCCTCAAAACTTGGATTTGAATTGGCCTTATACTTAACAGGAGCCTTGTGTTTGTGGATGGGATTCATGCGAATCGGAGAAAAAGGTGGTGCCATTCATTACTTATCAAAAGCTGTTTCGCCTCTATTTAAAAGACTTTTTCCTGAAGTTCCTGCCGATCATCCTGCAGTTGGTTCAATCATGATGAACTTTTCTGCCAATATGTTGGGGTTGGACAACGCTGCAACTCCATTAGGATTGAAGGCAATGACGGAATTGCAAGAATTGAATCCAGAGAAAGACAAAGCCTCCAATGCACAAATCATGTTCTTGGTGCTCAATACTTCAGGCTTGACTTTGATTCCTGTTTCTATTTTGGCTTACAGATCAATCGCAGATTCTACATCACCCTCTGAGGTGTTTCTCCCGATTTTATTAACGACTTTTTGCTCCACATTTATAGGTTTGCTTTTTGTTGGTATTCGTCAAAAAATTAACATGTTGCATCCGGTTATAATTGCTTACTTAGGTGGATTGATTGCCTTGGTGTCTGGATTAATCTATTTGGTTTCGGTAAGTCCTGAGTATGCCAAAGTAATCTCAAAAGTGGGCGGAAATGTATTCCTCGTTGCAATAATTACCTCCTTCTTCCTGCTTGCCATGCGCAAGAAAGTGAATGTCTATGATGAATTCATTGAAGGCGCTAAAGGTGGATTTGATGTTGCCTTGATGGTGATCCCTTATTTGGTGGCTATGTTGGCTGCCTTGGCAGTGTTTAGATCTTCAGGAGCATTGGATGGCGTTTTGGATGGAATCAAATGGTTCTTGATTGCCTGCGGATTGGCCGCAACCGAATTTATTGATGCTTTGCCGGTTGCCTTGATGAAACCTTTCAGTGGATCTGGTGCCCGTGGATTAATGTTGGAAGCGTTTGACACCTATGGAGTTGATTCTTTTAGAGGCAAAGTTGCGGCAACTTTCCAAGGTTCGACGGAAACAACTTTCTATGTTCTGGCCGTTTACTTCGGTTCAGTTGGAATCAAAAATACGCGTTACGCTGCTGGTGCTGGCTTGATAGCTGATTTAGCAGGAATAATAGCGGCGATTTTCATTAGCTATATATTCTATACCGTTAATTAATGTTTGGAAAAAAGAAAGATAAACCAGAACCGAAGAAGCTTGAAAAGGTAACTTTGAAGGATATTTCTTACCCGCCGAAAATAATATTGGCTTGGGCAAAGTCCATGGACGGTCATCCTCAAATTGCGGAATGGTTAAGAGATAACGGCTACAACGAATTGGTGATGGCAAATCATGCTATCAACTTAAAAGATGAAGCGCGAGCTTGGCTAATTACCAATGGATACCCGCATCTTATGGCAATGATCAATGCCTGCGAAGGAAACGAAACAGCTCAAAAATGGCTCATTGTGCATGGCTTAGATAAGTTGTACCACATGGCATTAGCCATTGATGGTGAAATGGAAAGTTGGGATTGGTTAGGGAAAAATGTACCTGCAGATATTTTCTTGCTAACACAAACGATTAAGAAAATCAAAGACAATATAGAAGAAAGTCACAATGACATTCACACTTTTGGACGAGACTAACGAATATTGTATTTCTGTTCAATTATACTTGCACCCTGCATGTAATCAGCATCAAACATCTCAGCGCCTTTAATATCACGCACCAAATTTTGAATTTCGGACTTTAGTTTACCTGTTCCTTTTCCGTGCACAACGATAAATTGAGGAATTCTTGCATTTCGTGCTTTTTGTAAAAAGTTTTTAAAATAACGTAGTTGTAAAGTCACGATCTCGTGATTGGTCATTTCTCGATGAGAATCAAGCAAGTTTTCAAGATGGAGATCAATCTTCCACTCCTCTTTTGGAGGTTTAGAAAATAATTTGTCTTTTTTTGGTGACTCGCCTTCTTTGTTTGAAGTTGAGGCAAAAAGCTCTTTATCAGAGACTTGCATCAATGGAACTAATTCTTCGGCTGAATGCCAATTGTCGAATCCGAATTCATCTTCGACAAGATATTTTTGATTCAGAATTTCTTTTATAACACCTCTTCCTGTGGAATGTAAGAAGGAAACTTTACTTCCAATCTTTAAGGAATTCCGCATACCAATCGATATTGTTGTTCATCAAAAAGACTATTGGCAAAACTATCGCCGATACCCATAGTAGCACGATTCCAATTCTTAAAACTATTGAAGCATCATATTTCATTGGCGGAGAAAGTACATTTTTCACTTGTGTCGCAACAATTGGCTCAATGTCTTCCTCTGTGTTTGATGACATGTACTTTTCTAAAGCAGGCGTATGTCGAAGTACAATCTGCTTAATTTGAGCGTATTGTTTGTTGTTAAGGTCATTGTACGTTGTTTCATATTGAACGTCATCTTCCTTCAATTCCTTACGGATTTGGTAATTTTTCTGTTGACTCCGAACTCTTAACGCCATTAGGAATCCAAATCCAATTAAAAGATACGTTTCAAAGTAAAGTCCAAATCCAATCATCAATAAAGATGATGTCAAGCTGAATATGAATTGAAATAAATCTTTGTTCTTTCTAATAATAATTCGAAGGAGTTGTCCGCCATCCAAAGGGTCTAAAGGCAAAAGATTCAATACGTTCAAGAATAAAAACAAAAGTGAGATGGTCATCAACCAAGCTGCATGAGTAACTTGGGCGTAATAAAAACAAGTTATTCCTAAAGTGATTCCTGGAATGGGTCCCGCCAAAACAACAGCAAAACTTTGCTTTTGTGAATAGCGATCTTTAAATCCAGACACAAATGCTCCCATCAAAGGAATGAATAACATTCGTACGTTTTTGTAATTGAATAACTTCATAAAAATGAAATGTCCGAGCTCGTGAATTAAAAGCACAATAAGCAAAAGGATAATGAAAGAAAAGAAATCTGGAAAAATAAAAAGCATTCCAAAGACAAACAATGCCATTGAAAAAACCGTCATCGCCAATCCACTCTTCGCCTTCTTGGTCTCAAGTTGCGGTTTATCAGGGTAAAAACTATATTCGTCCATTACTTAAATATACTAAAATTCAAGGAGTTTTACTGCATAGATGCTGCCAATTTTGCATAATCTTTTGCGAAGTAGGTCAAAATGCCATCTGCACCCGCCCTTTTGATGGAAAGAAGCATTTCAGCCATTGCGGATTCATAATCCAACCAACCCTTTTGCGAAGCAGCATGAATCATTGCATATTCTCCGCTAACGTTGTATGCCGTAATTGGAACATCATGATTTTCTTTCAACAGGTGAATTACGTCCAAATAAAGAGTAGCCGGTTTCACCATTAACATGTCTGCTCCTTCCGCAACGTCCAAATCGGCTTCAATAAGCGCTTCTCGTTTGTTTGCTGGATTCATTTGATAGCTTTTCTTGTCTCCAAACTTCGGTTCAGAATTCAAAGCTTCGCGGAAAGGTCCATAATACGCACTTGCGTATTTTGCGCAATACGCCATGATACTTGTTTCCATGTACCCATTCAAATCAAGTTCTTCTCGAATATATCCCACTCTACCGTCCATCATATCACTTGGTCCGATAATGTCGATGCCTGCTTGAGCCTGTGCTACAGACATCTTAGCTAATATTTCAAGTGTCTCGTCGTTTAAGATCTTGCCGTTTTCAACTAAACCATCGTGACCATCACTGCTATAAGGATCCATTGCCACATCGCTCATAAGAACGACTTCTGGAAAACGTTCTTTAATTTTTCTGATGGCGTGCAAATAGAAATTTTCCTCCGCATAGCTATAGCTCGCCGTCTTATCTTTCAAATGATCCTTAACGGAAGGAAACAAATCAAAGATGCGAATTCCAAGCTCTAAGCAAGTTTCAATCTCTTTTAGCATTAGTTCAATAGAAAAACGATAAATATTTGGCAAAGAGCTAATTACTTCTTTTTTATTTGCGCCGTCAACTAAAAATAAGGGCAAAATTAAATTGTCAACTGAAAGGTGGGTTTCCTGCACCAAATCACGAATAGCACTTGATTTTCTATTTCTTCTTGGACGATTGTTCATTGTGCTTTTTCATCAAAGTTAATGGTTTTCAAGAGTTCAGTGTTCAATTAAATATCAAAAAAAGAGGTGAGTTGTTTCATTTTGCCTATTTTTAATCAAGTTTAAACCAATTCTATGCGCAAAATATTTAACTATCTAGTGCCTACCTTGTTCGCATTCGGGACTTTAATGTCTTGTGATGGTGATGGCAAAGAAATGGACCCTGACATCAAAGACCCAAACAAGACTTTGATGACCAAATTCGATAACAAAGTATTCAGTATTCCATCTCCAGTTCAAACTTCAATGCTTATAAAGCAATTGAACTTGCCTTTTTATTCGGATATCTTGAATGATGCGGGAAATGTTTCTGGATACTCAACAAAATCGGCTCAAGCTTTAAATTTAGGGTTATATGGTACCGATTTAGGGTATTCGGCTTTGTACAACGAAAGTTCTTATTCATTAAAATATCTTTCAGCTGTTCAGAAACTATCTAAAAAACTAGGTCTTTCAGGAGCGTTTGATAAAAGTTTTATGAAAAGAGTTGAAGATCATCTCTCGAATCAAGATACACTGATGATGTTAGTTTCAGACGCCTTTATGCAAGGTGATATGTTTTTGAAAAATGCGAATAGAAAATCTGATGCAGCCTTGATTTTAGCCGGTGGATGGATTGAGTCCATGTATATTTTAAGCGAAATAAACATAAAAAAGGCTACGCCCAGAATTGTAGAACGTATAGGTGAACAGCAATGGACGCTTGTGAGTATAATCGATTTATTATCAGAGTACAATACCAAAGGTGCAAATGATGAATTAATTGGAGATTTACATGATTTGCAGTTTTATTTTGATAAAATAGAATCAAAATATACCTATGTCGAACCTACGACTGATGTGGAGAATAAAACAACCATGTTGAATCATAAATTGGAAATAAAAATCGACACAGATATTTTGAATCAGATAAGTATGAAGATCCGTTCTATCCGTGAAAAAATAACCAACTAAAGCCGTAATATGAAATTGAAATTAATATATAGTTTTTGTATTGTTTTGTTGGCTTCAATGGCCTTTAGTCAGGACTGTGAGCAAATTGCAAGAGATTGCTCTAAATATTTAGAAGGAAAAGCTGGTGAAAAGAAATTCATTTCGGATGGACAGGTATACACGGCATTTCTGGATAGAGAGAAAGCTGAATTTAAAACAACCTTATATGGTGGGTCTACGTACCGAATAGCCGCCAGTGTGGGCCGAAAAGAGAATTACGTAATCTTTACTGTGAAAGATTCAGAAGGAAATGTTCTTTTCACAAATAGAAAATATAAGAACGCTCCGTATTGGGATTTTGAAGTTGCAAATACGATTCAAGTCTTGGTTGAAACGGAACTTGACACAGACTTTAAAGTTACAGGTTGTGCAGTAA
>DGBF01000128.1:0-668 GCA_002384725.1 Flavobacteriales bacterium UBA4011 | reverse complement strand
AAGTTACAGATTGTGCAGTAATGTTAATCGGATTTAAGCAATAACAGCAGATGAGCGAACGCATTCTCCATGCGTTAATCTAGCTCTTTACTATTCTTGCAAAGGTAGACTACTCCTTCTCGAATTCTTCTGATGTTGACCTTACAGAAATTAATGAGCAACGTCCTGTTGTAGAGCAGAATCTTAAGTCTGAGTTAACCTCAACAATAGTTCAGAAGTACCTTGAAGTGTTTGATCAAAATTTCGACCTACTCAATAAAGTTCGTGTTCGTAAAGATGGAGTAGTAAAAAAACTTCATTAAATTCTTTAAAAATACTCCGAATATGTTCGGAAATAAACCAAGAACAAACAAAGGTTCAAAAGAAAATTGTGTTGGTGTGAATTCTGGAATTCGTGCACTTGAATGAGTTTTCATCAGAATGAAAGTTTAGAGCGTCTGGTTAAAAATTCGAACGAGCTGTATAAAGTGGTTATTTGGTACGGTGAAATGATTCAAAAAAGTAATCCTATTTATCGAAACACGGAAAGTTTATCCTTCATAAAGGCACCTTTTTATGCTTCGTCAAAAAACTTTTTCGGAACTCAAATGTCTTCGTATTGGGTAACATTATCGTTATACGGTTTTTCACCCTTTTCTTTTATTTATTGCTTTATTTTGATTTAGGAA
>DGBF01000177.1:432-13300 GCA_002384725.1 Flavobacteriales bacterium UBA4011 | reverse complement strand
GTAATTGTTGTTGGACCAGATTTGAAATTGCATGAATGTGGTATGCCAAAAGATATGGCTGCCGAATTATACAAACCGTTTATTATTCGTAAGATGATTGAGCGTGGTATTGTGAAAACAGTTAAATCTGCAAAGAAAATTGTTGATCGCAAAGAGCCAGTTGTTTGGGAAATTCTAGAAAACATATTGAAAGGACATCCGGTACTTTTGAACCGTGCACCAACTTTACACCGTTTGGGAATTCAGTCTTTCCAACCAAAATTGATTGAAGGAAAAGCAATTCGTTTGCACCCGTTGGTAACAACAGCCTTTAATGCCGATTTTGATGGGGATCAAATGGCCGTTCACTTACCATTGGGTAATGCGGCAATATTGGAAGCTCAATTATTGATGTTGGCTTCACACAATATTTTGAATCCTGCAAATGGAGCACCAATTGCCGTGCCTTCTCAGGACATGGTTCTTGGATTGTATTACATTACAAAAGGAAAAGTTACAAAAGGAAAAGATATCGTTAAAGGTGAAGGTGGAATTTTCTACTCTCCTGAAGAAGTTGTTATTGCTCATAACGAAGGTAAATTGGACTTGCATGCTCACATCAAAGTGAAATTGTACGACATCAACGAACAAGGAGAATCAGTTATACAAATGACTGAAACAACTTGTGGTAGAGTTCTTTTCAACGCACATGTTCCACGAGAAGTTGGATACATCAATGAGGTATTGACGAAGAAAGCACTTCGTGATATCATTGGAAAAGTCTTGAAAATTTGTGGCACTTCAAAAACTGCGAAATTCTTAGATGAAATTAAAGAGTTAGGATATGACATGGCCTTCAAAGGTGGATTGTCCTTCAACTTGGATGATATTATTATCCCGAAAGAGAAAATTGAATTAGTCGATAAAGCGGAAACTGACGTAAAAGAAGTAATGGCCAATTATAATATGGGTCTTATTACGAACAATGAGCGTTATAACCAAATTATTGATATCTGGACGCATACAAACTCACGTTTGACTGCGACTTTGATGAATCAATTGCAAGAAGATAAGCAAGGATTCAACTCAATTTACATGATGTACGATTCAGGAGCACGTGGTTCGAAAGAGCAAATTCGTCAGTTGTCTGGTATGCGCGGATTGATGGCGAAACCACAAAAATCTGGAGCGTCTGCACAAGAGATTATTGAAAACCCAATTTTATCCAACTTTAAAGAAGGATTATCAATTTTGGAATACTTTATATCTACTCACGGTGCACGTAAAGGATTGGCCGATACAGCCTTGAAAACTGCCGATGCGGGTTATTTGACTCGTCGTTTGGTTGATGTTGCTCAAGATGTTGTAATTAATATGGACGATTGTGGAACGTTAAGAGGACTTGTTGCTACAGCATTGAAGAAAAATGATGACGTAGTTGAACCTTTAAACGATCGTATCGTTGGTAGAACATCAGTTCATGACATATTCCACCCTGAAACGGAGGAGTTGTTGATTGAATCTGGAGAGGTTATCACTGAAGAGATTGCATTTGCAATTGAGAAAGCCGATATTGAAGAAGTTGAAATACGCTCTGTATTGACATGTGAAATGCGTCGAGGAGTTTGTTCGAAATGTTATGGACGAAACTTGGCAACACATCGTGATGCACAGCTTGGAGATACTGTTGGTGTAATTGCTGCACAATCTATTGGTGAGCCAGGAACACAGTTGACACTTCGTACCTTCCACGTTGGAGGTACAGCTTCAAATCAGACAGATATATCAGATTTAAAAGCTAAAGCCAACGGTAGATTCGAAATTGACGAATTACGTACAATTCAGAAGAAAAATGCAGATGGAACAACGAAAGTTGTTGTTATCGGTCGTTCAGCAGAGATTAAAATCACTGACGAGAAAACAGATGTCATTATTCAAACAGCGAATATCCCTTACGGTTCCGAAATGGTAATCGGTGATGTTAAGAAAATCAAAAAAGGTGATGTTATCTGTAAATGGGATCCATACAATGCTGTTATCGTAACAGATGTTGCAGGTAAGGTTGTTTTTGACAACGTTATTGATGGTATTACATTCCGTGAAGAAGTCGATGAGCAAACTGGATTTACTGAAAAAGTAATTACAGAATCTCGTGATAAGAAAAAGAATCCTGCTATTCATATCGTTGATAAGAAAACGAAAGAAGTTTTAAGAGAGTATTCTTTGCCAGTTGACGCACACATTTCGGTAAACGAAGGTGATGTGATTGGAGAAGGTGAAATCTTAGTGAAAATTCCTCGTATCGCAGGTAAAACTGGAGATATTACAGGAGGTCTTCCTCGTGTTACAGAATTATTCGAAGCACGTAATCCTTCTAATCCAGCAGTTATTTCTGAGATTGACGGTATTGCAGAATACGGAAAAATCAAAAGGGGTAACCGTGAAATCGTTATTACAACGAAAACGGGTGAGGTACGTAAATATTTAGTTCCACTTTCGAAACACATCTTAGTTCAAGAGAATGACTTCGTTAGAGCAGGATCGGCATTGTCGGACGGAGCCGTTACGCCAAATGATATTTTGAATATCGAAGGGCCGACAGCTGTTCAAGAGTACATTGTAAATGAAATCCAAGAGGTTTACCGTTTGCAAGGTGTGAAGATTAATGACAAACACTTTGAAGTTATCGTACGTCAAATGATGTTGAAAGCGTCAATTATTGATGCAGGAGATACTCGTTTCTTAGAAGGACAATCTGTTCATAAAGCAGATATCATGGAAGAGAACGATGCGATATACGGAATGAAAGTTGTTGTGGATAAAGGAGATTCAACTACAGTAAAAAATGGTCAGATTATATCTGCTCGTAAATTACGTGATGAAAACTCACAATTGAAACGTACTGATAGTGCTCAAATTGAGGCTAGAGAGGCGATTCCAGCTACTTCAACTCCATTGTTGCAAGGTATCACTAGAGCTTCACTACAAACACAATCGTTTATATCTGCGGCATCGTTCCAGGAAACAACGAAAGTGTTGAATGAGGCAGCTATTTCTGGTAAAGAAGACAATTTGTTAGGATTGAAAGAAAACGTAATTGTAGGGCATTTAATCCCTGCAGGAACGGGTATTCGTCATTTCCAAAAAATGGTTGTTGCTGGAAAAGAGGAATTAGCAACGCTAGAAGCTGAAGCTCAATAATAAAAATTAACAAAAAAAAGGGGAATCAAGAAATTGGTTCCCATTTTTTTTTGGCCAAGATTTTTGGCCAAAAAAAAGCGAAACCGCAAATGGTTTCGCTTTTTATATTTAGGTTTTGAACTATCCCAAGAATGGGTAGCGATAATCTTTTGGAGTAACGAAAGTCTCTTTAATTGTTCTAGCAGAAACCCATCGCAATAAGTTCATAGCTGCACCTGCTTTATCATTGGTGCCTGAACCTCTTGCTCCACCAAATGGCTGCTGTCCAACAACGGCTCCAGTTGGTTTGTCGTTAATGTAGAAATTACCAGCCGCATTTTCCAATTTTTTCATTGCGTGGTTTATCGCATAACGATCTTTCGACAAAATACTTCCAGTTAACGCATATTCAGATGTATCGTCAACCAAATCAAGCATGACATCAAAGTCAGCATCTTCGTAGACATAAAGCGTCATAACAGGACCAAAAATTTCTTCACACATCGTACGGAATTTCGGGTTGGTCGTTACAACAATTGTTGGTTCAATAAAGTACCCAACAGATTTATCATATCCACCTCCAGTAATTATTTCTGCATCTGATTGTTTTTTAACATCGTCAATGTATGCAGCAATTTTATCAAAAGCTCTTTCATCGATTACAGCGTTTACAAAATTCGAAGGATCTTCAGTTGTTCCCATTTTAAAAGAGTTAACTTGCTCCAGAAGGCTAACTTTTACATCTGCCCATAATGATCTCGGCACATATCCTCTTGAAGCTGCTGAACATTTTTGACCTTGAAATTCGAAAGAACCTCTAGCGATTGCAGTTGCTACCTCTTTAGGATCAGCAGATTCATGCGCTACAATGAAGTCTTTTCCACCTGTTTCTCCAACTATTCGTGGGTAACTACGGTATTTTTCTAGATTTAAGCCAATTTCTTTCCACAAGTGACGGAAAACGCCAGTTGAACCTGTGAAATTTAATCCTGCTAAATCTTTGTGTTTGAAAACAATATCACCTGCAACTGGACCATCAACAGTGATCATATTCACAACACCATCTGGCAAACCTGCTTCTTGGAATATTTCCATGATTACTTGTGCAGAATACACTTGTGATTCAGCTGGTTTCCAAACAACAACATTCCCCATCATAGCTGGTGCTGCGCATAGATTAGCAGCAATTGCCGTGAAATTAAATGGTGTTACTGCGAACACAAATCCTTCCAAAGGACGATATTCTAAACGGTTCCACACTCCTGATTGAGAATCTGGTTGTTGAGAGTATATCTCCGTCATGTATTGTACGTTGTATCTTAGAAAGTCAATCAATTCACAAACCGAATCAATTTCCGATTGAAATACATTTTTTGATTGCGCCAGCATAGTAGCAGCATTCATTTTATATCGGTATGGTCCAGCTAATAAATCTGCTGCACGTAAGAAAATAGCAGCACGATCTTGCCATGGTAAAGAAGACCATTTTTCGCGTGCTTCCATAGCAGCATCAATAGCTTTAACAACATGACTTGCATCTCCATGATTAAAATGACCTAGGACTTTCTTGTGATCATGAGGCGGAGACATTGGTTTTTTATTTTCTGTAAAAACCTGGTCTTTACCAATGTACATAGGTACCTCAATCGGATTTTGATTGAATTGTATCTTATACTCGCCAAGAAGTAATTCTCTCTCTTTAGAGCCTGGAGCATAGCTATTTATTGGTTCGTTTACCGGTTTTGGGACTTTGAAAATTGCGTTTGACATGAGTTGTTTTTTGTTGCAAAAGTACACAATGTTGCTTATCCTTGCAAAGTAGTCAACATACTATACTTATGAATACCCTAAAATTATTCTTTTCGCTAGTTTTATTTTCCTTGTTTATTAATATTTCTCTATCTCAAGATGCGAATGAATTTCGCCTTAGAAACCATCTAACGTATCACAAAGAGAAGAGTTGGGAGAAGAAGGTGATTTTGCTAGAGGAAATTTTGGATGCTGGTTTGGACGAAATTGAATTTGAACTTTTTCGGATTGAAGTGGAGAAATTATATAATTATACCGTTTTAAAGAACGATGCTTTATCCATGAATCAGTCAAGATTACTGCTGGCTCATGTGTTAGTTACACAACATAATTTTTTGGAAGCCAATAAAATTTTAATGACAACTAAAATTTATTTTGAAAAAAATAAAAATGAAAAGTATTTGGGTTTGATTCATCGATATTTGGGAATGATACAATCTGGACAAGATTTAAACCCAATAGCCTTATCTTCTTTTAATGCAAGTATAGATTACTACAAAAAATGTAATTTGCCTTTGGAATACACTCATAGCGAGGCGTTAGGGGCAAGTATATTGATTAAATTTAAAGCATATGATGCTGCTGAAAAAACAATTCGTCGATGTATAGAATTTATGACGAAGAAAAAGAAATATATTACAGTCTTCAGATATTATAATATGTTAGCAACAATATATTCAGTAAAAAATGAGAATGCCAAAGAAAAATGGGCAAACCAAAAAAGTTATGATTATGCAGTTAAAAGTAAAAACTTAACAGTTATATCACTTGCTCAAAACAATCTCGCAATCGTAAAGTACTTTGAGGGAAATATAGATGAGGCCTTAAAACTATTTCATAAAGCCTTGGAAACAAGAATCAACACCGGTAAAATCAAACTTATTTGTGAAAGTTACTTTAATATTGCCGAGGTCTATGCGGAGAATAACCGCGCGAAAGCAAAAGAATACTTTAATAAATCTCGAAACTTAGCAAAAAAGGAAAATCTTTTAACTGATGAAGGAGATGCTCTACTTGCTTTATCTGGGTTATACGATACTGAAAAGGATTTTAAAACTTCTCAATTATTATTGAAAGAATACATTCAAGTTAAAGAAAAAATAGATGAATTGAACTCTAAGGAGCAAATCGAAAGGTCGAATACGTTCAATGCCTATGAAGTTGAGTCGGTTAAAATCGGAATGGGGTTGGAAAAGGAGACTTTAAAGCGTAATATTAAAAAATTCCAAACTGTTGTTGCTGTTATGTCTTCTGGTTACCTTATCTTGATGATTCTTTATTTTTTAAGAAGAAAAAGAAGGTTTAATTCAATTTCAAAGGGCAGTTAAGCTGAATTTTCGGAACATGTACCTGAAAGTGATTTTCCGTTCCTAAATTGATAAAGGTAAAATAACCCTTCATATAACCGAGCTCTGATGCTAGTTCAACCCCCGAAGTGTATCTGAAGCTCTCTCCTCCTTGCAGAACAGGTTGTTCTCCGACAACTCCTTCCCCACTGACAAATACTGCCTCTCCTAACGAATCAAAAATGTACCAGTCACGGTGCAATAATTTAATTTTAAAGTGATTAAAGTTCTTTATTTCGATTCTGTAATTAAAAAAATATCTTCCAAGGTCCAGATACGATAAATCTGTCCTAAAATTTGAAGTCACAGTAACTTTCACCCCCTCTGATATTTCAGTATTTAAATTGATAATTTTGCTTTTTGTTCTTCTAAAGTATGTTTTTATTTTCAAATTGACAACCGCAAATTAAATTCAATATAAACATAATCTGAATTCAATTATATTCAGTTCTTATTTAGAACCATTCTAAATTGCTTATTTCATACTGCTTTTGCCCTTCAATTAGGATGAAAATCTAAGTATTTACTAATTTTGCGCAATTAAATTAAACGATTTAGAAACATGTCGAAGACGGTTAAGCTAAAAAAAGGATTGAACATCAAACTAGTAGGTGAAGCCGAAGAGGTAAGCGCTGAATTTGTCCTTCCTAAATCAATATCTGTTCGCCCCTCTGATTTTCATGGTTTAACACCAAAAATGGCAGTTAAAGCTGGAGATACGGTTCTTGCTGGTGACACTTTGTTCTTCAATAAATACAAGGAGAAGGTAAAATGTGTTTCGCCAATAAGCGGTGTAGTTCGTGATATTATCCGCGGAGAAAAAAGAAGAATTATAGAAGTTATTGTGGATTCTGATGGATCTCAAAATTACAAAACGTCTGGTCCGATTAATCCAACTTCCGTATCAAGGGAAGATTTAAAGGAGCATATGCTAAATAATGGACTTTGGATGTATATCAAACAAAGACCGATCGATATAGTTGCTGATCCAGAAACTACGCCCAAGGCGATTTTTGTTTCTGCTTTTGATAGCTCACCTTTAGCAGCAGATTTAGATTTTATGTTGCACGGTGAATCGGAAAACTTTCAAGCTGGTTTGGATGCCTTGTCTAAATTGACAGATGGCATTGTGCATTTGACTCTTAATGGTGAAAGCACTTCTGGCGAAGTTTTCTCTAATTCAAAGAATGTCCAAATCAATAAAATTTCAGGTAAGCATCCAGCAGGTAATGTTGGAACTCAAATTCACCACATTGATCCTATAAACAAAGGAGAATTAGTGTGGACCGTGAATGCTCAGGATGTTATGATTATTGGTCGATGTCTTTTGACTGGGAAATTCGACACCTCAAAAATGATTGCTCTTACAGGGTCAGAGGTGAAAAACAGAAAGTATTACAAAACAGTAACATGTGCTAGTATTTCTGAATTTGTAAAAAAGAATATTGAAGGTGAAAACGTTCGTGTTGTAAGTGGAAATCCTTTAACCGGAGAAAAAATTTCTCAAGATGGTTACTTAGGTTTTTACGCAAATCAAATTACTGTGTTACCAGAAGGGAATGAGTATAAGTTCTTTTTAACGAAAGGTTGGCTTGGGCCTGGATTTGACAAATATTCGAATTCTAGATTATTCCCGACATTTTTATCGCCAAATAAACGAAAACGTTTAGATACAAATACAAATGGGGAAGAAAGGGGTTTCGTTGTAACAGGAGAAATGGAAAAGGTTTTTCCGTTTGATATTTTGCCAATGCAATTAGTTAAAGCAGCCATCACTGATGATATTGATGGTATGGAAAATCTTGGGATCTATGAAGTAATTCCTGAAGATTTCGCTTTGTGCGAATACGTCTGTACATCGAAAATAAATATTCAAGATAAAATCCGAACTGCGCTAGACTTGATTCAAGATGAGTGCATGTAATTCAATAGGAATAAGATGAAATTTTTAGAAAAGCAATTACACAAAATGGAACCCAACTTCGTTAAAGGCGGAAAATGGGAAAAATGGAATCCATTATTTGAAACAATCGCCACTTTCGCATTCACTCCGAAATTAGTGACTGAAAAAGGTGCTCATATTCGGGATGGTGTCGATTTGAAAAGAACTATGATCATGGTAGTCCTGGCTTTGGTGCCATGTCTGATTTTTGGAATTTATAATACTGGTCATTGGGGAATGGTTGCCGAAGCAGGAACTCGTGATTTGGCATATTGGTCAGACATGGGACCCAAATTCCTTTTAGGCCTGACATATGTACTGCCAATTATAGTCGTTTCGTACGGAGTTGGTCTGGCAGTTGAATTCTTATTCGGAATGTTAAGAGGGCATTCTCTTCATGAAGGCTATCTAGTGTCTGGAATGCTTATTCCACTGTGCATGCCGGCTGACGTGCCCTTATGGATGGTTGCAGTTGCTACGGTGTTTGCTGTTGTCATAGGAAAGGAAATTTTTGGAGGAACTGGTATGAATATCTTGAATATTGCTCTTACCGCGCGAGCGTTCTTATTTTTTGCTTATCCTACAAGCATGTCTGGAGATAAAGTTTGGATGGCAGGAACTGAAAAATCAGTTGATGGGTTTTCAGGATCTACTGTACTTGGCGATTTAGCAACCTTTATGGGAGATAAGGCTGTCGTCGCCGGACAAGAAGTCGTCGGTACTACCCAAGCTGGGTTGGAAGCAATTACGAATAACTATTCCTTAATAGATTCCTTTGTGGGAATGATTCCTGGGTCGATTGGTGAAACATCAACTTTGGCTTGTTTAATTGGCGCAGCAATTTTATTAATTACCGGAGTAGGTTCTCTGAGAATTATGGCATCATTCTTTGCTGGTGGCTTAATGATGGGATTGATACTAAATCTTGCTGGAGGTAACGCATATCTAGAGCTTCCGGCAATTTATCATTTGGTTATCGGAGGGTTTGCATTTGGAGCTATATTTATGGCTACCGATCCAGTAACGGCCTCTCAAACACAGGGCGGTAAAATTTGGTATGGATTGTTTGGTGGTATGATTGCGATATTAATTCGCGTATTGAACCCGGCATATCCTGAAGGAGTATTCTTGGCTATTTTGTTCATGAATGTCATGGCACCAATTATCGATCATTACGTGGTTCAGATGAATATAAAAAGAAGATTATCAAGATTAAAAACAGCATAAGATGGCAATAAACAAAGAAAGCGCTAGCTATACATTTGCATTTGCAACTGCCTTAGTTGTCGTTGTAGGGACTACATTAGCACTCCTATCAATGGGGTTGAGAGATCGTCAAGATCAAAATGAAGTCGTTAAGAAGAAAATGGATATTTTGAAAGCGATGTTGACCCAAGCAGAAGGTGAGAAAATTTCTCGTAAAAATGCTGATGCAGAGTTTAACAAATACATCGATTTGAAAGATGCAATTGTGTTGAATTCCAAAGGTGAGAAGATTGACGGTGATGCCTTTAAGGTAGATATCCGAAAAGAGATTAGAGATAAAAAACTTCCTGAAAACAAAAGAAACTATCCTTTGTTTATAGGCAAGAAAGATGGTAAGACATTGTATATTGCTCCTCTTGTCGGTAATGGACTTTGGGGGCCAATTTGGGGGAACATTTGTATTGGAGAAGATAAGAAGACGATAATTGGGGCTTCGTTCGCTCATAAAGGTGAAACACCCGGACTTGGAGCTGAAATCACACAGCAGTTTTTTATTGATCGTTGGATTGGAGAAACGATTTCTGATGATTCAGGATCCTTTGCAAAATTCGAAATTGTAAAAGACGGCTCAGGACCCACAAAGCAGCAAAAAGTGGACGGAATTACAGGTGGAACAATTACATCAAAAGGTGTAGAAGAAATGACAAACAGATGTATGGAAGTTTATGTTTCTTATTTTAAATCAAAGAATTAAAAGCTGAAGCAAGATGAGTGAAGTAGCAGAAAAAATAAAAGAACCGTTATTTTCTAAGAAAAACAGAAAATTAATAACGGATCCACTAACGGATAACAATCCTGTGACCGTTCAGGTCTTAGGGATTTGTTCGGCATTGGCGATTACAGTGCAGGTAATGCAAGGTGTTGTTATGGGTGCATCGGTTATCTTCGTATTGGTTGCGGGAAATTTGATAATTTCATTACTTAGAAATTTAATTCCTTCCAAAATTCGAATTATCGTACAATTGGTTATTGTAGCCTCGTTGGTAATTATTGTAAACGAAGTACTGAAAGCATTTATGCCAGATGTCTCTGAGAAACTATCCGTATTCGTTGGTTTGATTATTACCAACTGTATTATTATGGGACGTTTCGAAGCTTTTGCAATGGCAAATAAACCTTGGCCTTCTATCCTTGATGGTATTGGCAATGGTGTTGGTTACGCAGGGTTATTAATTCTTGTTGCTGTATTCCGTGAATTGTTTGGTTCAGGATCATTAATGGGTTATCCAATTTTTGGAAGCCCAATTCCAACTGCTGATAGTCCATTAGGAACAGGTCTATACTCTATGGGGTATATGAATAATAACATGATGATTCTGCCTCCAATGGCACTGATTATTGTAGGAATTATCATTTGGATTCAGCGTTCAAGAAATAAAGATTTAATCGAAACACATTAATTAAAGAGAAAATGGAAAGTACATTAGATATCTTCGTTAAAGCCATATTCTCCGAGAATATGATCTTCGCATACTTCTTGGGTATGTGTTCTTATCTTGCCGTATCAAAAACGGTTAAGACCGCAGTTGGACTTGGAGCAGCAGTAATATTCGTATTAGTTGTTACCGTTCCTGTCAATTATTTATTAGAGAATTACCTTTTAAAAGCCGGCGCACTTGAATGGATGGGTGCTGAATACGCTAATATTGATTTGAGTTTCTTGTCTTTTATCATGTTCATCGCAGTTGTCGCTTCTATCGTTCAATTGGTTGAAATGTTGGTGGAGAAATTTGCTCCAGCGCTATATGGTGCTTTGGGGATTTTCCTTCCTCTAATTGCAGTTAACTGTTCTATCTTGGGTGGTGCATTATTTATGCAAGACAGACAATATTCGACTTTATTTGATGCAACCGCATTCTCTTTAGGGTCTGGTATTGGTTGGTTTATAGCAATTGTGGCAATTGCTGCTATTCGTGAAAAAATCCGGTACTCAAACGTTCCACCTGCCTTGAGAGGATTAGGAATTACTTTTATCATAACTGGATTGATGGGAATGGCTTTCATGAGTTTCATGGGGATCAAATACGGTAAGGATAAAAAAGAAGATAAGGCAGCAACTGGAATGATTGATAAAGCTGCACCTGCTGTTAAAACAGCAAAGGCAATCACTATTAAAAACGAAATAAACGATTAATCATGGGATTAACTTTAGGAATTACTATTGCAGCATTTTTGCTGGTCGTATTACTTTTAACTTCAATGCTTCTTTTTGCAAAAGCGAAGTTGTCGCCAAAGGGAAAGATTAAGATTACTATCAATCACGATACGGTTTTAGAAGTCGATGGTGGTGGAACGCTACTTTCAACTTTAGGAAATAACGGAATATTCTTGCCGTCTGCTTGTGGTGGAGGTGGAACTTGCGTTCAATGTGTTTGTATTGTCGAATCAGGTGGAGGAAATATTCTTCCAACAGAGGAGCCTCATTTTTCTAGAAAAGAAATTGCTAGTAACCACCGTTTGGGTTGTCAGGTGAAGGTGAAAGAAGACATGCATATTGAAGTCGAAGAAGAAATTCTTGGAATCAAAGAATGGAAGGCGAAAGTCGTTTCAAACTTTAATGTGGCAACGTATATTAAGGAGTTCATCGTTGAGATCCCAGAAGATATGGATTATAAAGCGGGTGGATATATCCAAATCAAGATCCCGAAATGTACGGTGAAATTTTCGGATATGGATATTACGGCTCATCCAGATGATCATCCAGGTGAACCAAATAAATTCGATATAGAATGGGCAGAAGGTCCTTTCAGAATGTTGGATTTAGTAATGAAAAATGACGAAGAAGTTGTTCGTGCATATTCAATGGCCTCTTATCCTGCTGAAGGAAGAAGAATTATGTTAAATGTTCGTGTTGCAGCCCCGCCATTTGATAGAAATGCAAACCGTTGGATGAATGTAAATCCAGGAATTGCATCTTCCTATATCTTTAATCAAAAAGAAGGTGATGAAGTTCTTGTTTCAGGACCGTATGGAGAATTCTTTATCAATGACTCTGACGCTGAGATGCTTTACATTGGTGGTGGAGCTGGAATGGCTCCAATGCGTTCTCACTTGTACGAATTGTTTAAAACAATCAAGACGAATCGAAAAGTTACCTACTGGTATGGTGGACGATCAAGAGCGGAGTTGTTCTACATTCACTACTTCCGAGATTTGGAGAAAGACTTCCCGAATTTTAAATTCTACATGGTTCTTTCCAATGCAATTCCTGAAGATAATTGGGTGGAGAAAAAAGATATGGAGGATACCGAAGGCGATGGTTTCGTCGGATTTGTTCACCAAGCTGTTATTGATCAATACTTGAAAAAACATGACGCTCCAGAGGATATTGAATTCTATTTCTGTG
>DGBF01000177.1:0-224 GCA_002384725.1 Flavobacteriales bacterium UBA4011 | reverse complement strand
TATTTCTGTGGACCACCAATGATGAATCAAGCGGTTATTCAGATGTGTGACGAATGGGGTGTTCCAAATGAAAATGTAAGGTTTGATGATTTCGGTGGGTAATTGAAATCTCTTAAAGTATTAAGCTCAGTCTTACAGACTGGGCTTATTTATTTTTAACATTTTATAGGTTATTCCATGAAATAACTTATTTTTGATTGGATTAACAATTAAAAGAAATTATG
>DGBF01000054.1 GCA_002384725.1 Flavobacteriales bacterium UBA4011 | reverse complement strand
GTATCGTATTTTACCGAAATTTCAGAATAAGAACCTGGCTCGATAGGCTCATTTGGACGCTCTGCTGTTGTACAACCACAACTCGTTTTAACATCGGTTATAATCAAAGTCTTCGTACCTGTATTTTGGAACTTAAAACTGAATAAATCATCTTTCCCCCGTTCAATATCTTTTCTGTACAATTCAACTTGCTCAAACGTTATTGGATTCAATGAATCGCCTACAAAAGGCGCTTCCACAGCTACTCCACCTTCTGGAACTAATTCTTCATTTGATGCAAGCTTTTTCAACTTACGTTCGATTTTATTTGCTGCACGTTCGGCCTTCGCTTCGATGCGTGCTTGTTTTTTCAATTCCTTCTTCGTTTGACCATAGGATACAAATGTTCCGCCAACCAATAAAAGTGCTATTAAAGTATATTTTTTCATGACTATTATTTTATTCTTTTCAATATTAAAACAAATTACATACCAATTCTAAAATTTAACCAAAAGTAAACTAAATAAGTTTTGTTTCAGTCGGTTTATAAACATCTATTACATCCAATATAGATTCGAAGGTATTTGCCCGTATGGTATCGAACTCAGCCTTTTTAAACCATTTTACTTTTGTAATTCCTTCCTCTTTTTGAGGTTTGGTTTTGGAGCTGCCTTCATAACTCAAAGCATACCAAAACGTTTTCTTTATTTTTGGTTTGTTCTTTAACTTATACGTATGATAGGTTGTTGTAATTAATTTTTCGATTTTAGGATTAATGATACCACATTCCTCTTCAATTTCTCGAACCGCCCCTAAAGCCGGATCTTCATTTTTCTCTAGTTTTCCTTTGGGAATGTCCCAACTTCCATTTCTTTTGATGAACAAATATTTATTTCCTCTTTGGACTATTCCACCAGATGCCTCAATGTATTCAAAACCAGTAAAAAGTTTCTTGAACGTCGCTTCTTGATCTTCACTTACTATATATATAGGATGTGATAATTCAACCTTTTTGGAAAAAGCGAAAATGGCGTCTTGAATTGAAGTTATGTTCTCAGAATGAATGTAAACCGCATTAGGCAACATTTCTTTGACTTCATCAATGATGTATAAGGGCGTGTTATCTATAAAAACTTTGTACATTTGCCGAATGATTTTAGACAATGATAGAGCGCTAAAGGTAGCTGAATTTTTACTACAAATAAAAGCTATTAAACTCCAACCCAATGACCCTTTTACATGGGCTTCGGGAATTAAATCTCCCATTTATTGCGACAATCGTATTTCGTTGTCCTATCCTTCAGTGCGCACCTATTTGCGCCAAGCGTATTGTGATGCAATCATTGAAAACTTCGGTAAACCAGACGCAATAGCAGGTGTGGCTACTGGAGGAATTGCTCAAGGTGCACTAATTGCTCAAGAAATGGGATTGCCTTTTATTTATATTCGTTCCGAAGCGAAAGCACACGGAATGGGCAATCAGATTGAAGGATACTATGATAAAGGACAAAAAATTGTCGTAATCGAAGATTTGATTTCGACAGGGAAAAGCAGTATTCAAGCCATTCAAGCCATGAAAGAAGCAGAATTGAATATACTGGGCTTGGTCGCTATTTTTACCTATGGTTTTAAAGAGTCTGTTGACAACTTTGCAAAAATAGATTGCCCTTTTGTTACATTGAGTAATTATGATCATCTAATTGAAGAGGCGAAAAAACAAAACTACATCGAAGCAGGCGACGTGCAACAATTATTGGAATGGAAAGCTAGTCCACGCACGTGGAAAAAGTAAATTAATATGAAAATAGAAAGCCAAAAAGCAACCGTTCAAGCCAGTCAAACTGAAATTCTTGAATTTTTAAGTAATGCTGAAAACCTGATTCACCTTCTTCCTCAAGATAAAATTTCGGATTGGGAAGCAACAACGGAACAATGTTCTTTTAAAGTGCAAGGTGGAATTGTAATTACATTGATTCAAAACGGAATGGAATCGCCGAATAAGTTATTTTTAAAAGCGGGTGAAAAGTCCCCTTTCCCTTTCGATTTAACCGTTCACATTTCTCCCTTAAGTGGAGCTACAGAAGGTTATATCGAATTTGATGGAAAGGTAAATATGTTCTTGAAAATGATGGTTGAAAAACCGTTGACCGCACTTTTCGACCACATGACCAAACAATTGCAAAATTGGTACGCCGATAAAAACGCTTAAAGTATAAAACGCAATTCTTTTATTCCATACGAATGGATCATTCCGTTTTTAACAACTTGCAAATTCCCGTTTGCATCCACACCTAAGATTTCACCCGTAAATTCCCCTTGGTCGTCCTTAAATTTTTGCGCACATTCATAGCCCAATAAATAAGAATAGTAGCGTTTTTCAACCAAATCGATATTTGTGCTATTTACCTTTTGAAACTCACTGTTCAAAGTATGCGACAGCCCATCTAACACTTGCTCAGTAGGTAGAAATTGTCCCAATTCATTTCGCATACTGGTAGCCAGAAAATTCTCAAACTCCTGTTGGTTCACATTCAAACCAATTCCTATTATACTGGATGAAATTCGAACCCCTTGAATTTGATTCTCGATTAAAACACCACAAATCTTTTTGTTCTTCACCAATATGTCATTTGGCCATTTGATTTTTGCTTCGATTCCTTTTTTCTCTAGAAACTGAACTAAACCGAGGCTAACTGCAATATTAAAATATTTCTGATTCGAAATGGAGAGGTTTTCAGGTATCCAAATGATAGAAAACTGCAAATTCAATCCAGGTTCGGACTGCCACACTTCACCCCTCTGTCCACGACCATTTGTCTGTTCGTCTGCCAAAATTACAGTCCCTGACTTCGCTTTACCTGACTTGAGAAGATTGGCAGCATAATTGTTCGTCGAATCTACAAGCGACAAATGCACTTTAACTTGACCTATTTGGTCCTGTATATTTCGGGATGCCAACATGCGTTAATTTTGGGACAAAAATAAAATATTAACTTAGATTTGTAGGGCTTAAAACGACGAATGGCAAAAATAAAAAAAGTAACCTCCAAAATCCTTTGCGATACAATTGTTGAAGGAATGCAGGAAAACAAGGCAAACGACATAGTCGTGCTTGATTTGAGAAAAATTCCGAACACTGTGACAGATTTCTTTGTTATAAGCAGTGGTGAATCATCCACACAAATCGATGGAATTACATCTTCAGTTTTGAGGCACACACGTAGCGAAATTCAAGAACGACCTTGGCATGTTGAAGGCAAGGGAACCAGTGAATGGGTGCTTTTAGATTTTGTGAGCGTAGTAGCTCACGTTTTCTACAAAGACGCTCGTCATCATTTCGATATTGAAGACCTTTGGTCGGACGCTATTCGCACAGATATACCTAATTTGAATTAAATAAAAATGGCAAAATCAGATAAGAATTATAACAAAGAAAGTAAGAAGAAAAAGAATCCTTTTTCGGTTTACTGGATTTACGGCGTTGCAGTAGTAGCGCTTATCGCTTTTCAATTTTATTGGGGAAGTTCTTCACCAGTTCAAATAAAATCACAAGCTACATTCTTCGATATGGCTGAAAAAGGCATGATCGAAAAAGTTTACATCGTAAACAACGAACGTGTTGATTTCAAACTAACCGAAGTTGGGAAAGAAGAAATTAAAAAGGCAACGAAAGGCGAAAAGGAAAAAATGAAAGAAGCCTTCAAGTTGAACGAACGAATTCCGGACAAAGATCCTATGTTTCAAATGGAGATTGTCGATGTAGGGAATTTTGAGACCAAACTGAACGGGACGAACGAGGGTTTAAAGGCACAAGGGAAGGACGATATCTCGTACGAACCAAAGAAAGAAGTTGACTATTTTTCTTCGATTTTAGGTTTCCTTCTACCCATCATTATTTTGATTCTCCTCTGGGTATTCATCATGCGAAGAATGTCTGGTGGTGGCGGAGGTGGTGGCGG
>DGBF01000027.1:2910-25988 GCA_002384725.1 Flavobacteriales bacterium UBA4011 | reverse complement strand
AATCGCAGGTGAGGAATAAATTATTCTCTGCTTCGGCAAAAGACATGAACACGCGGTAGGTTTCATCGAAACTGTTGGCAATCAGAAAAACAATCGCGTTCACCGTTGCATCGTGCACTTGACAGGAACGAACGAAATTGAACTGGCGGGGATGCAGACCCGAATGATAGGAAATATATTCTTCATCCAAATCAAGAATACTGAAATTTTCGATTATAGTGAAATCGGTCGGTATTCCATCATTTAAGATCGTTTCTTTTCTGACTTTACTATTCCACCGATTTCCCATTATTCCATTTTTCACCGCACAAAATGGTGCGACCTACAAAGGTGGGGATTTTTAGAGAAATGGCTTTTACTGTTCCGAATAGTTTTATATTTACTTGAAACAATGTCATACGCCTAATATGAAATCTGCAATTCTTACTACTCTCGTTTTCATTACAATCGCTTGTCAAACCATACTGTCCGATCAATGGGTCGACCAAAAATATACTTACGACAGCGTTTTAAGTGTGCAATGCGTTTCATCGACCAACTTTCTAAGGGATACAGAAAATCATTTGATGGATATTTATCTTCCAAAATCCGACTAAAAGCTCGTTTACCATTCGACAGTTGACATTCGACAAAGCAGAATTCACCTTGTTTGATTCTCAAGGTCAGACGATACAATCAGGTGTCTTAAAAAAAGGGGGCAATTTGATAACCGTTTCAGGACAAACCCATCCAGGTTTTTATTTCATCCGAATTGGGTCGAATCAAGCTAATACGACCAAAAGAATTCTAATTCAATAAGGCCAACGAAACGGCTGCACTAATTCACATCAATTCCCTATCTTTACGCTCTGTTTTTAAATAAAGTAACTATGGAATTGTCCAGTTTAGAAGTCCAAAGAAGAGAGTCGCTCGACAAATTGCGCGAACTCGGTATTGATCCTTATCCAGCAGCGTTGTATGACGTAACTAATTACGCAGCGGAGATAAAGTCAAACTTTGAGGAAGGTAAACAGGTGACGATTGCCGGCAGAATGATGTCGCAACGAATCATGGGGAAAGCTTCTTTTGCTGAAATTCAAGATTCATCTGGAAGAATTCAGGTGTACATTAATCGGGATGAAATTTGTCCGGGTGAAGATAAAACGATGTACAATGACGTTTTCAAAAAGCTTTTGGATCTTGGCGATTTCATCGGGATCAAAGGGAAAGTATTCAAAACACAAGTTGGTGAAACATCCGTTCACGTAGAAGAATTCACTTTGTTGAGCAAAGCACTGAAACCACTTCCGATGGCCAAAACAGATGCCGATGGAAAAGTACACGATGCTTTTACGGATCCAGAATTGCGTTACCGTCAGCGTTATGTTGATATGGTCGTGAATCCACAAGTTCGTGAAGTATTCATTAAGCGTACGAAATTGTTTTCGGCGATGCGTAATTTTTTCAACGAAGCTGGATATATGGAGGTGGAAACACCAATTTTGCAATCCATCCCCGGCGGCGCCGCAGCGCGACCATTTATGACCCATCACAATGCTTTGGATATTCCTTTGTATTTGCGAATTGCGAACGAAATGTATTTAAAAAGACTGATCGTTGGTGGATTTGATGGTGTGTATGAATTCTCGAAAAACTTCCGAAACGAAGGAATGGACAGAACGCATAATCCAGAATTTACGGCAATGGAAATCTACGTTTCGTACAAGGATTATAATTGGATGATGGAATTCACGGAGAAACTTTTAGAGCATTGTGCAATGGCAGTGAATGGAACGACGGAATCTACTTTTGGCGAAAACAAAATTAACTTCAAAGCTCCTTACAAACGCGTTACGATGCGTCAATCGATAATTGATTTTACTGGATTCGACATCAAAGATAAATCGGAAGATGAGTTGCGGATTGCGGCTCGCGGAATGAATATCCAAGTGGATGAAACGATGGGAGTTGGGAAATTGATCGATGAAATCTTCGGTGAAAAATGCGAAGGAAATTACATTCAACCGACTTTCATTACCGATTATCCGAAAGAAATGTCGCCTTTGTGCAAGCAACATAGAGATGATCCAAGTTTAACGGAACGTTTCGAATTGATGGTGTGTGGTAAAGAAATTGCGAATGCCTATTCGGAATTGAACGACCCTATTGACCAACGTGAGCGTTTTGAAGATCAAGTAAAATTGGCCGAAAAAGGCGACGACGAAGCAACGGGATTAATCGATCAAGATTTCTTACGTTCCTTAGAATACGGAATGCCTCCAACTTCAGGTTTGGGAATCGGAATGGACCGTTTGATTATGTTTTTAACGAACAATCCTGCGATACAAGAAGTATTGTTTTTCCCTCAAATGAGACCAGAAGTTTTTGCAGCGAAGAAAGGTCCAGAATTGACGGAGAACGAAAAAGTGATTTTTGACATTCTTTCGAAAGAGGGAAAAATGGATTTGAACGGCTTGAAAGATCAAGTTGGTCTTAGCGGAAAACAATGGGACGCAGCCATGAAAGGTTTGGCGAAACATGGTTTGACTAAGGTTGAGAAGACGGAGGAAGGTTTGTTTGTAATGCCTGCGTAATTTTTAAACATGAAGGAATGAAGAGATTTAGGTCAATTGAAAATTTCTTCCTTGACCCTCTTAAAGCCTTAATTTCTTAATGTTTCAATGGTACCACATGTAGACCTGTCCCAAATGTAATGGCAAGGTCAACAATCAGTCGCACATGTGCACGACGAAGACGATTGATGATTTGTTTGAGAAACGAGCGGACAATGTTGTTTTAGCTTTTGAGTCCGTTTTGAAGGTGACGATGGATTGGGACCCTCAGTCGATTGGTGCTTCTGTAAACACAGTAATTTTCACGAATAAAAAGGCTTAGTTGATCGTTCGACCGATGACAAAGGAATTGGATTTGAAATTCTACTATTCTAAGCCTTTGGATAGTGGTTTGATTTTTAAGATTGTGCCTTATGGAAAGCAATTTGGGCATCATATTCGGTTAACAAATGGCGAACAAATGACAAATGAGCTGATTGATTTGATTAGAAAAGGGTTTAAGCATGGACTAAAATAGATCTTGGGTTTCGAAGCGAATCCCTTTGTTTTCAGCGCATACTAGACAATTCGTTTAGTCCATTAATAGTTAAATTTCTAAAAAATAAGAAGTTTTCAACAATTTTGTTTATATTTGCTGCTTAATTATTTAATATAATACAATGAATAAAGGCACAGTAAAGTTCTTTAATGAAACAAAAGGATTTGGTTTCATTACAGAAGAAGGCGCAGACAAAGATCACTTTGTACACGTTTCAGGATTAATCGACGAAGTACGCGAAGGTGATACAGTTGAATTCGAATTAGAAGAAGGTAAAAAAGGCTTGAACGCTGTTAAGGTGAAAGTCGTATAAAAATATTTTTTTAATTTTTGAAAGCCCGTTTTGGTTCAACCAAAATGGGTTTTTTCATTTTAACCGATTTTAGCAACAAAAACTTATTCAAATTGTTAAACTGACATGTTGCATTTTACCACGTACTTAAATAATCCAGAAAACGAATGGGTAACCTTCGTGCATGGCGCCGGCGGCAGCAGTGCCATTTGGCACAAACAAATACGGCAATTTCAAAAAGATTTCAATATACTACTCATTGATTTACGCGGTCATGGACAATCAAAAACTCCTTTATCCAGCCGATTAAAGCGGTATACTTTCACACAAATAAGTGACGAAATAATTGACGTTTTAGACCATTTAAAAATTAAGGCAAGCCATTTCATCGGCATCTCTTTGGGAACCATACTCATTCGCGAAATTTACGAGCGTTACCCTGATAGAGTAACTAGTCTGACAATGGGCGGAGCCGTTATGAAACTCAATGTTAGAGGACAAATATTAATGAGAGTCGGAAACCTTTTCAAGTCCGTGATTCCGTATTTGGCTCTCTATAAATTGTTCGCAATCATAATAATGCCAAAGAAAAAGCATCGTGAGTCGCGCCATCTATTTATCAATGAAGCGCGAAAGCTCTATCAAAAAGAATTTAAAAGGTGGTTTACTTTGGTCTCCCAGGTAAATCCACTGTTAAAATTCTTTCGATTTAATGAAGCTAAAGTACCAACGCTGTATGTCATGGGTTCGGAAGATCATATGTTCTTACCGTCTATTTCTAAATTAGTTCTGGATCATACAACCGCGGAGTTATCCATTATCTCAAACTGCGGACATGTAGTAAATGTTGAATCTCCCACGATTTTCAACAATACAGTAATACGATTTTTAAAGCTGACATAGAAAACGACCTCCACAATTGGAAGTCGTTTTATTAACTCTATTTTTGCATCTGGACGAATATCGTATTTATCGAAATCGAAATTAATGGAGTTAATTAAAACTATCTCTGTTAGCTCTTTCACCTCTTTGTCTAAAGTTAACATTCCATGTAAACGTACTAACCAAGGGTCGGGAACTTTGCCATAAAAGGACCCCTCTCTTGGAAAAAATCCTTCTTTAAACAATTCTATTGTAATATCGATACTATCAGCGATCACGTTCCAAAACTGATTTTAAGGCATCACCAGTCTCGGGTGTTTCCATAACTATGAATATCTCGTCAGTAAAATTATCGGTTATACTTATTTGAACACCATCAACCTACCAAGAAAATTCACAATTTCCACGGTTCTTACCTCTTGTTTTTTTATTACTCTAAAAGTTTTTTATAAAATCTACGTTGTAACTTCGTGGTGATGATTCCTTTTAGGCATATTATTGTTTTTTTAATCCTCTTTTTTGGTTGGCTTCAAAAAATTAATGCCCAAGAATCTAACTTTCGTCGATTCAAAATTGCTACGAATATCCCAGTGAAAATAGACACCATGGTTGTTGCGCCAAATACTTTGGAGTTGTATTGTGGCATAACCAAACTGTCATATGATCAATTTACTTTCATCCATAAAACGAATGAAATAACCGTTTTAGTCAACTGCTCCGACTCTATTTTAATTCAATACCGCGTTTTACCTTTTCGTCTTGAAACCATTTATCAAAAACGCGATAGTTCTTTTTTGTATCTCGATTACACAAACGATAGAGACAAATTTTTAATTAAAAACATTCCCACCAATGCGGATGTTTTCGGTGGAAGTGCCCTCAATAAATCCGGTTCAATATCAAGAGGTATTACTTTCGGAAACAACCAAAACTTGGGTGTCAACTCTTCTTTAAATTTGGAACTTTCGGGTGAAATAGCTCCCAACTTAAAAATGTTGGCTGTTATTTCTGACAACAACCTTCCCATTCAGCCCGATGGAAATACGAACCAATTGAGGGAATTTGATCAAGTTTTTATTCAGATATATAACGATAGATTAAAGTTAATCGCCGGTGATTTCTGGCTTCGAAAGCCCAAAGGATATTTCGCCAATTACACCAAACGAGCACAAGGATTAACTTTTGAAAATAGATGGAATTTATCAGAAGAAAAAACGTGGAAAACACAAATTAGTGGTGCTCTATCTCGAGGGAAATTTAACCGACAAATCATTCAAGGAACGGAAGGGAATCAAGGTCCGTATCGATTAATTGGGGCCGACAACGAACCTTTTATTATTGTGCTTTCAGGAACCGAGCAAGTCTTCATCGACGGTAAATTATTGGAGCGTGGACAAGAGTTCGATTATACGATAAACTACAATACTTCAGAGGTGGTTTTCACAAGTAGAAATCAAATAACGAAAGATTCCAGAATCGTTGTGGAATTTCAATATTCAGACCAAAATTATGCCCGTTCCATGCTGCAGAATTCCACTACCTATTCCAGTAAAAATTTCGACTTTTGGATCAACGCCTATTCGGAACAAGATGCTAAAAATCAATCACTTCAACAAGAACTTTCGCAAAGCCAAAAAAACCTTCTTTCGACCATTGGTGACAGTCTGATTTTAGCCCGAACGTCCAGTATCGATTCCGTAGGATTTCTAGATAATCAAGTGCAATATTTATTAATTGATTCCTTGGGATATGATAGTGTTTTAGTCTTTTCGGTAGATCAAAATTTGGCGGTTTACAAAGCCATTTTTCAATTGGTAGGACAAGGAAATGGAGATTATGTTTTAGATAATTTCAATGCACTAGGTCGTGTTTACAAATGGGTTGCACCAGTGGCCGGTGTTTCGGAAGGAAATTACGCCCCTTCGCGTTTACTTGTTGCACCTATAAAGCAGCAAATGGTGGCCAGTGGTTTTTCATACAAAATCAACAGTAAATGGACGATAGAAAACGAAGCTGCTTTAACTGTTCACGACATCAATACTTTTTCGAGAGAAGATGCCCAAGACGACAAAGGATTCTCTAATCGTTTCAAGATAGTCGGTTTGCAGCACATTGGCAAAGACTCCCTCCGCAATTGGCAAATGGAAACGAAGGGTGAAGTCGAATTTCTACAAAAGTATTTTAAACCGATTCAGCAATATAGAGCTGTGGAATTTGACCGCGATTGGAACACTCGAAATCAGAGTTTTGAAGGTGATCAATTGTATATCACAGCGGCTGAAAAATTCATCAATAAAAAATATGGTTTTATTAATGTTGAAGCCCAAAGATTTGCGGTCGGACAAGATTTTGAAGGATACAAGGGTCAACTCAATGGAAAATGGAAGCAGAATGGTTTTCAGGCGGATTGGTTGGGAAGCATAATGTCTTCTGATGCTTCTGGAAAGAATGATTATCTCCGTCACAAGGTCGATTTATCGCAGAAAATTGGAAAAATCCGCATCGGGTACAAAGACGATCATGAACGCAATGTTTTCAGAAATACGATTCCCTTAGAGAAAAACAGTTACCAATTTTTCGACTATCAGTTCTATTTAGCGAGTGGCGATTCTACCAAAAATGATTTCAAAGTTTTTTACCGTGAACGGTATGGTTTATTGTCTGATTCCACCCGATTAATCGAAGCTGCAAAAGCAACAACTGTTGGTGGAGAAATCACTTTTCGGAATTTGAAAAACCAACGTCTGAACATTGTAACAAGTTATCGAGAATTAGAGATAAAAGACCCCACTTTAATCAATCAAACACCTGAAAATTCACTTTTGGGACGAATAGATTACGAATTAAGAGCATTCAAAAATGCTTTGACTTTCAGCACTTTTTATGAAGCGGGCTCTGGCTTAGAGTTGAAACGAGAATTTCTGTACATCAAAGTAAACGACGGTCAAGGCGTGTATACTTGGATAGATTACAATAATGATGAAATCAAGGATTTGAACGAATTTGAGATTGCTCAATTTGTGGATCAAGCCAGTTACATTCGCGTATTTACTCCGAGTAATGAATATGTCAAAACATTCTCCAACGAATTAAATCAAAGTGTTTTTCTTCGTCCAGAACGCCTTTGGTCAACGAAAAAAGGAGTTCGAAAAATACTGGCAAAATTCTCTGATCAGGCTCGCTTTCGGATCAATAAAAAAACAACAGGATTGGCCGGTTTCGATGCCTTTAATCCGATTGACGGAGGAGTTAGAGATACAAACTTAATTTCCACCTCAACTAGTTTGCGGAATTCGTTGTTCTTCAACCGTACCTCTAATCTTTTTGCGGCGGAATATGATTTCCAAGACATTCAGTCCAAATCACTTTTGGCCAATGGTTTCGATGCACGATCGAATACCTTTAATCAATTAAAAGGACGATTAAATATTTCTAAAATTTTCTCGATAGAATACGCTTATCAGCGTGGTAATAAATTGGTAGAAGCCGATTATACTGCTGGACGGAATTACGATTTAAACTACTTTTTTCACGCTCCTTCGTTCAGTTATCAGCCCAATACTAAATTCAGAATTAGTTTGGATGGGAAATATACAGAGAAGAAAAACGGCCTTGATCTTGACGGTCAAAATGCATACTTGGGTGAAATTGGGACGAGCTTAAAATACAACCAAAGTGAAAAAGGAAGTTTACAAGCCAATTTCAAAACGGTAAATATTACCTATCAATCTGACCCAAATAATGCGCTCGGTTTTGAGATGCTAGAAGGACTGAAACCTGGAGTAAATTACACATGGGCAGCTGGTTATCAGCGCTCTATTTCAAAAAATTTGCAAATTTCAATTCAATATAACGGGCGTAAATCTGAATTAAACAAAGCGATACATTCAGGCGGTATGGAGGTTCGGGCCTTTTTCTAATCGAAAGGAATCTATACCTTGCACGTCCAACTGCCTTGACAAAATAATATATGACAAGAATTAGGTTATGTGGCTCTTGATATAAATATACGAGTATCCCGAGCAAAGCCGAAGACTATGTCTCCGCCTGCAACTTCTCCGCGTTCTCCGCCATTTTCAGAGCATCCACCATTTCTTGCATATCGCCATTCATAAACGAACTTAGATTGTACATCGTCTTGTTGATGCGGTGATCGGTGATTCTTCCTTGAGGATAGTTATACGTTCTGATTTTTGCGGAACGGTCACCTGAACTCACCAAGGTTTTTCTATGTGCCGAGCGTTCTTCGTTGATTCTGTCCAACTCCATTTGGTACAATCTGGAACGTAAAACCGTTATCGCTTTTTCCAAGTTTTTGTGCTGTGAACGACCATCTTGACATTCAACAACCAATCCCGTAGGAATGTGAGTCAAACGAATGGCAGACTCTGTCTTGTTGACGTGCTGACCACCCGCTCCAGAAGCACGAAAGGTATCACGACGGACGTCTGTTGCCATGTTCAATTCCACATCCACCTCTTCCGCTTCGGGTAAAACAGCAACTGTGATTGCTGAAGTATGAACCCGACCTTGTGATTCTGTTTCGGGAACACGTTGTACACGATGCACACCAGATTCAAATTTGAGATTTCCATAAATGGCATCACCCGTTACTTCGCAAGCAATTTCTTTGAATCCTGACGTAGTACCTGGCGATGAATTGAGGATTTCATATTGCCAACCGCGTTCTTTGAAAAACATGGTGTACATTCTAAATACGTCTTCAACGAAAATACAAGCCTCGTCACCACCGGTTCCCGATCTAAATTCCATGATGGCATTTTTATCGTCTTCGGGATCTTTCGGAATCAACATAAACTTGATTTCTTCTTCCATCTCAGGGCGAAGATTCTCCAATTCATCGATTTCTCCTTTGGCCATTTCACGCATTTCAGGATCTTTTTCTTCAGCCAACAAGGCTTTTGCAGAAACTAAATTGTCGAGTATGTTTTTGTATTTGAAATAGATTTTATCCATCTCATCCAAGTCTTTGTACTCCTTGCTAAGCTTGACATATCGCGGCATATCCGCAATAATATCGGGATCGGTAATTTGTGTTCCAACCTCGATAAAACGGTAATGGATAGCCTCTAATTTTTGAAGTAAATCGTTCATTCTTTTGAGAATAGGGAACCGAGAGCAGAGAATAGAGTTGGAGCATTTCTCTGCTCTCTATTCTATTTCCTTTGTTCTAATAATTGAATTCCCCGTAAGGAGATGTAATCGTTAATTTATTGCCTTCGTTTTTCTCTACGCGACCAACAATTTGTGCGTCGATATTGAAGGATTTTGAGATGTCTATTATGGATTGAGCCACTTCTTTGGGAACGTAAATTTCCATTCGGTGTCCCATATTGAAAACCTTGTACATTTCTTTCCAATCGGTGTTCGACTCTTCTTGAATCAACTTGAAAAGTGGTGGAATCCGGAACATATTGTCCTTGATCACATGCACGTCTTTCACAAAGTGCAGAACTTTCGTTTGAGCACCGCCTGAACAATGAACCATTCCATGAATTTCAGAACGATGATTGTCTAATATTTTCTTGATAACTGGCGCGTAAGTTCGTGTTGGAGAAAGCACCAATTTTCCTGCATTGATAGTACTTCCTTCTACCTCATCCGTTAATTCTTTCGTTCCAGAATACACCAAATCGGAAGGAACAGCGGGGTCAAAACTTTCAGGAAAATCATTCGCTAACGTTTTAGAGAAAACATCATGTCGAGCAGATGTCAATCCGTTGCTTCCCATTCCTCCGTTGTATTCTTTCTCGTAAGACGCTTGACCAAAAGAAGCCAAACCAACGATAACATCACCATCTTGAATGTTGTGATTAGAAACCACATCCGATCGTTTCATCCGACAAACAACAGTTGAATCAACTATGATCGTTCGAACTAAATCACCAACATCTGCAGTCTCTCCACCAGTTGATTGAATGCCAATTCCTTGCGAACGCAAATCAGCTAAAAGTTCTTCCGTTCCGTTAATGATTTCAGAAATAACTTCGCCAGTAATCAAACCTTTGTTTCGACCAATTGTGGAAGAAAGCAGAATATTATCGGTCGCTCCAACGCAAAGTAAATCATCAATATTCATGATTAATGCATCCTGAGCAATTCCTTTCCAAACAGAAACATCGCCCGTCGTTTTCCAATACATGTAAGCTAATGCAGATTTCGTTCCAGCTCCATCGGCATGCATTACGACACAATAATCTTCATCACCCGTTAAAGAATCAGGAACTATTTTACAAAAAGCTTGTGGAAATAAACCTTTGTCGACGTTTTTTATTGCATTGTGAACTTCCTCTTTACCTGCGGAGACTCCTCGAAGTTGATAGCGCGTATCAGACATTTTTGGTGTTTTTTAGAAGTGTAAAGATAAGAGTTTAAAACGGGATATTGAAAGTTTGACTTTTTTAAGATTGGCAGGATTATTCTTTCTTCGAATTAGTTCGGTTTAACCCAAAAATCATCAGGATTATTAGTCTTATTAGTTGAACATCGTCGAATTAAGTCAATCGGAAAGTCATAAAAAGCTTAAACGGCATCTTTTGCTTATTTAAAGGTTCAAACGTATGTATGTGCGGTTATTGAACAATGAGTTTTTTGCGCAATTGATTGTTCCCTTCGGAAACTTCAACGAAATAAACTCCTTTTTGGGTTAGATTTACCTCTACTTTTCCTGCCGATTTTGCATTTATTTTAGACCGAGAATAAACCGTTTGGCCCAGTACATTGATGATTCGTACATCGATGAGATTATAGTGACCTTGAAAATTAGAAAGGGTGAAATTTCCATTGCTTGGATTGGGGAATATATTGTAAGAAAGAGGTAAAAACTCTTCTTCCAATCCAATATTACATACTTCAAAAACAACTGTTTTACTGGTGTCTGTTTCACATCCCAAAAAGTCGGTTGTCATCACTGAATAATTTCCCGATTGAGTTACGCTAATTGTTGCTGAAGTATCGCCTGTGGACCAAGAATACGAGTTGGCGGGATTAATCGACGTTAACGTAATCGTATCTCCAACACAAGCCGTATCATTTGGTGCCGCAATAATTTGATTCAATTGCGCCACTTGCGTAATGATCAATGTATTTGGACAAGGCGTTCCTGTTGTTTGCGGATTACTCGCAACAACCCGTACTTTGTAAAGAAATCCAAAGTTTGTATTTGCCGGTATGGTTGCTAAAATAAAACCAAGGTTAAAAGGAGCTGATCCAATATCTACTGGCGCTGTGAATTGACCGAAAGCATTCGAAAGTTGAGCGGTAAACACATTGCCTGGAGAAAATGTTCCTGTGGAAGAAAATGGCACCAAGACATTGCCTCCGGCACATGTTGACAATTGCAAAATCGTATCCGTTATAATTGTGTTTTGAGCGCTCAAGTTTTTCGCAAACAAGAGGATGGCAACTATTATGATCCATTTTTTCATATACAATAGTATGGTTTTTCGCCACGAATTACACAAATTATCACTAATATTTTACGTTCGTCGTGTCATATGATTGAAAAACTCTAAAAAAGAACAAGAATTAAATATCTCTGATTCTTGCATTCGTGTTAATTAGTGTAATTAGTGGCAAACACCTTAAATCACCTTCATTTTTTTCATCAAGAAAGTAGCGCTTTTATTCTTACAAATTCCCTCACGAAGCGTGTAATCGAAATGCAAATCATTGTCTACTATTTCCACTTCAAAACATTTGTTGGTCAGTTGATTTGGGAATTCGGCCGTTGTATCACACACTTTTAAATCATGGGTAGCCAAAGCACCAATCGCATTTTTAGAGATTATTTTCTTCACGACTGCCACAGTTCCTGTTCGTTTATCATCCGAATTTGTTCCCCTTAAAATTTCATCTAAAAGCACAAAAGTCACTTGTTCATCAGCTGCATCCATCACTTCTTTCAATCGCTTCACTTCTGCAAAAAAGAACGATTCATTGTCGTTTAAAGAATCCGAAACACGCATGGAAACGTAAACGGGAATGGCATGAATATTTGCCTTGGAGGCACAAATCGGAGCGCCAATTCCGCCCAAAACCATGTTCACGCCCAAGCTCCTTAAAAAGGTGCTTTTCCCTGACATATTTGAACCTGAGAGTATGATGAATTTTTCTTTATCAAAACTCACATTGCTTGTCACGCGTTGGTTCCTGTCCAAGAGCGGATGACCGAGACTTTCAAACTGAATGATGTGCTCTTCGTTTAGTTCAGGAAATACAAAATCGGGATTATTGTAACTCAAATTGGCAAAGGAATTAAGGGCCTCAAATTCTCCCATTACCTGTATCCAATTCATAACATCTTCAGCATTTTGCTTTTTCCATTTGGTTAAATTTCGCATGGTATGCAGGTGATACATGAAAAAACCGTTCATCAAAATCATAGCTGCTGGATTTAAAATATTGTCCAATTGTCCGAACAATTGAGAAAGTCGATTCATTTCTGAGCTAGCTGAAATCTTGTTTTTTGTGAGACGGATTTGCAAATCTACTAATGCTGTAGAGTCGAATTTTTTGTTCTCAATTTTAGACAAAATCTGACTATAATTTTTTAGTGTACGATCTATATTCGTTGACTGAACGAGTTCCATTTTGATAGCTTTGAGGTTACGAGCAACCAAACCGAGATTGATAAGAAAAAGATAAAAACACTTTTCGCCGATTCCAGCTTCGAAAATGATATTGTAGATCGTTAATCCAATAAAAATGACAGGAAGAATATACGAGGCAAAGTCATAAAATTTAGGAATATGCTGAATCTTTGACTTCATCCATTTTGCCATATTCTCATGAATATCGCAACTGTCTGGTTTAACTTTTGATTGCGCCGAAACAGCTTGTCTCCATGGTAAATCACTAGCCAATTCTGCTACCGCTTTTTGCGTACTTAAAATAGATCCCTTTGATTTCAAAGACAATAAATTAGCCGCCAAAATCTTTTTCCCAATATAGGTTTCAGTTCTATTTAGTGTTTGAAAAAGCGACCGCGGTCCGAAAAAATCCAAATCAAAAGAATACGGATGAGTTGGGTCGATAAATTCACCGCCATCGGCAAATGGCAAAACTTTTTTTTCTAGAAAATCAATTTCGTTTTTATTGATTTCCATTAAAGCATTGACAAACTCCTTTTTGGTCGAAAGTTGATTGTACAAACGAACCAAAAAAACAAATGCAACAAAAAAGGCAGCCATTAACACCAAAACTACATTTTGACGCGATTGAAAATAGAAATAGATCAAAACCAAAATGGTGGTAAAAGTGACCAAACGACCTATGCTGACAGTGCGCAATTTTTTCGATAAAGTATTGAATCGATCGGTATGTTCGGCTAGAAAAGTGGAATATGATTTTTGGGGCATGATAGAGAATTCGTTTGGTCAATATGCGTGCTAATTTACCTAAAAAATGAATTATGGCAGACCCGGTTCAATGAACCATTCCCTCGCTTCTTTGTGCTTTTGGGTAGATGCTTCGTCCTCTTATCTTTATGTTTATTCTTTTTGCAGGGAAATTAACTGCGCAAGAATCACCTCATCTGTAGATTTGGTATGACCAATTTACCGTGCGAGATCATTTCACGAACCAGTTGTTAAATATTATGGCCACTCGGGATTACGGTGTTTTTGGGGCAGTTTGTCCGATCAATACATTTCAGCAATGCAGAAACGATTGACGTATCTTCCTTTCGACAATCAAACTATTGAAATGAAAATGACGGAAGTCGATTATCGCGATGAATATCAATTAACAAAATGGGAATTGTTTTCGCCTGAACGTATGGATTCCATTTTTCAATTTGGAAAACAAGTGGGTGAAATGACCTTGAAATATGATGAGCTAGGACGTTTGATTTCAAATAGTTGGGCACCCATCTGTTCTGGATACAACACCCTACGACCCCGACTACAAATCACATATTTTAGAAACGCGCTATACCCAGTGTTCGATACCATGATAACATTCCATTTTTGGAACAAAACTGAAAGGTCCCATGATACCAGTAGAATGCCATTTTTTAGGCCAAGGAATATTCCCGCTGAAATTGATTTCACCCTGAATATGATCAAGATTTAAAACCATTTTCTCACTCGAAAACGAATTATTTTCAATGTCCACATTCAATTTATCGTTTTTTACACCCCCAACCATGATAATGTTCCGGATTGAAAAGTGCTTTTAATCTGTTTCGAATCATGAATTAAATTTAATATATGTTGTTGGTGGTACTGCTTATTTTAGGATAAGCCCACATTAAAGCCATCATCCAAAACCAACTTCCCATCCTTCGGATCAGGATTTCCAGGAATTTCAAACCCTTTGATAGTGCCAGTTTTTCCTATTTGGATAAGTAAAACCAATTGACTTTCTGTTAGTTTTTTACCCAACAATTCGAAAGGAATTTTAAACCCGCAAGCTTTGAAATCCGTGCAACCCACAGCCGATTTTCCTTTCATTATTTTTGCTTTCTTGCACTTCGGACAGTCTAAATCAGTGAGATTTACTTTCTCCTTTTTAACACGAGCTTTTTTGGGTTTTACTTCCTTTTTTTCTGGTTCATGGAGAATCTGAATTGGACGGAAACTGGAGAAAATCACCTCATCACATAGTTCGCGGACCATGGTGAATAATTCAGATTTAAAGACATCCGATTCGTATTCACCTTTCTCGATCATTCGTAGTTTTTTCTCCCAATCACCAGTTAATTCCGCGCTTTTTAAAACTTCATTTTGGATGGTTCCAATCAATCCCATCCCAGTAGAAGTAGGGATCAAGTTTTTTCGTTTTTTCTCTATGTATTTTCTTCGGAAAAGTGTCTCGATAATATTCGCACGTGTAGACGGACGACCAATTCCATTGTCCTTCATCAATTCGCGCATTTCTTCGTCATCGACTTGTTTGCCAGCGGTTTCCATTGCACGAAGAAGTGTCGCTTCCGTATAATGTTTGGGTGGCGAAGTCTTACCTTGGTGCACAAATGGCTCATGCGGACCTTTCTCCCCTTCTTCGAAAACAGGCATTAGATTTTCCTCGTCTTTAGACGCTTTTTTTGGATTGTCAGACTGATAAATTTCACGCCAACCAAGTTCAATAATCTGTTTACCCGTTGCTTTAAATTCCAATTCGTCAACCTTGCCCATCACGGTGGTATTCGAGACTTTACATTCCGGATAAAACACAGCGATAAAACGTTTACAAATCAAGTCGTAAATCTGTTGTTCCGCTGGCGTAATTCCACTCGGCACAATTCCCGTTGGCATGATGGCGTGATGATCCGTTACTTTTTTATCGTCAAAAACTTGCTTTGTTTTAGGAATCGGTTTTTGAAGAAGTGGTTCTGTAAAACGAGAATAATATTTCAATCCACGGAGAACATTCGGAATTTTAGGATGCAAATCTTCCGACAGATACGTCGTATCAACACGCGGATAGGTAACCAATTTCTTTTCATACAAACTCTGAATTTGCTTCAAAGTTTCGTCTGCCGAGAATCCATATTTTTTGTTTCCGTCGACCTGAAGTGACGTCAAATCGTACAAGCGTGGATTTCCTTCTCTACCTTCTTTTTGCTCAAACGAAACTATTTCGAAAGGTTTGTCTTTTAAATATTCTAGTCCTTTGTTTGCTTTATCTTCAGACGAAAGTCGATCGATTTGACATTGAAATTCAGTGTCGCGATACAGCGTTTTCAACTCCCAATACTCTTCAATTTTGAATGCATTTATTTCCAATTGACGTTGAACAATCATCGCCAAGGTTGGTGTTTGGACTCGTCCAACAGAAAGTGTGACTTTACCTTGTCCAAATTTCTTGGTGAACAAACGTGTTCCGTTGATGCCTAACATCCAATCACCTATGGCACGTGCAGCTCCCGCTTGATAGAGTAAATCGTACTTTTTACCGTCTTGTAATTTTTCAAAACCTTCGCGAATCGCTTCTTCAGTAAGGGAAGAAATCCAAAGTCGCTTGATGGGAACTTTACATTTTGCTTTGTGCAGCACCCAACGCTGAATGAGCTCTCCTTCTTGCCCGGCATCCCCGCAATTGATGACCTCATCGGCCATGGCAACCAGTTTTTCTATACACGCAAATTGACGTTTCACGCCTTGATCTTCGATGACTTTTATCCCAAAATTATCGGGCGTAATGGGCAAATCTTCAAGCTTCCAATATTTCCAGGATTCTTTATAATCGTGGGGTTCCTTGAGCGTGCAAAGGTGACCAAAGGTCCACGTTACGCAATAGCCATTTCCTTCCCAGTAACCATCGTTGCGCTGTTTGGCTCCAATGATTTCGGCGATGTCTTTTGCCACGCTGGGTTTTTCGGCTATGCATAGTTTCATATATTGAATTGCGAATTTTTTAAATAAAAGTTGCGAATTACACCTCCCTTAATCCTTCCTCAAGAAGGTAGGAAATTAATTTCTAGTATATTGTTTTACTTGGAAAGCGCATTCATGCTTTTCGTCCATATCTTGTTCCAGTAGAGCCTTCACAGACCAATTTTTTAAATTGAACTGAGGGAAGAAAGTCTCGGCATTATAGGTTCCACTTACATGAGTGATGTACATTTCTTCTATAAGTCCACTTTCTATTGCTTGGCGATAAATTTCTCCGCCACCTATTATGAAAACCGTTCTTTCTTCTTCGTCTTGGTACTTTTCCCATACTTCCACTAAGTCATGAAGGACGACGCAATCATCGGAAGAGAATTTTTTATTCCGAGTCAAAACAACGTTTTCTCGGTCGGATAAAGGTCGATATTTTTCAGGAATTGAATCCCAATTTTTCCGCCCCATGACCACCACCTGACCAAGCGTAGTTTCTTTGAAAAAACGCATATCTTTTGGCAAATGCCACATCAAATCGTTGTTTTTACCTATTCCTCTTTCGAGGTCCATGGCTACAATTAAAGCTACTTTCATCGGTCAGAATTATACAGCAACGGCGCCTTTGATATGTGGATGTGGATCGTAATTCAACAATTCAAAATCTTCCAATTTGAAAGAGAATATATCTTTGACGTTCGGATTTATTTTCATTGTAGGCAAAGGACGAAGTTCGCGTGACAATTGCAGATTCGTTTGTTCGATGTGGTTGGAGTACAAATGGGCATCGCCAAAAGTGTGAATAAAATCTCCCACTTTCAAATCGCAGACTTGTGCCAACATCATGGTCAACAAAGCATACGAAGCGATATTGAAAGGAACTCCTAAGAAAGTATCAGCAGAACGCTGGTATAATTGACAACTCAATTTTCCGTCGGCTACATAGAATTGAAACATGGTGTGACATGGCGGCAAAGCCATATTGTCGACATCCGAAACATTCCATGCTGAAACCAATAGTCTTCGCGAATTGGGGTTGTTTTTTATCTGGTCGACAAGCTTTGTGATCTGATCTAATTTCTCACCGTTTTTTCCGGGCCAACTTCTCCATTGATGACCGTAAACTGGTCCTAGATTTCCATCTTCATCGGCCCATTCGTTCCAAATGGAAACACCATTGTCGTTCAAATATTTGATGTTTGTATCTCCATTTAAAAACCATAACAATTCGACAATAATAGAACGAAGATGTACTTTTTTCGTCGTCACCAGAGGAAATCCTTTGGACAAATCAAAACGCATTTGATGTCCAAAAATAGAGGTTGTTCCTGTTCCTGTTCTGTCGCCTTTGAAGGTTCCTTCGTCTAAAATTCGATTGAGTAAATCGTGATATTGTTGCATTCTAAAATCTCGTTTGTTTCGACATCGAAGATACGAATTACCTCATCGTGTTTGGTTCGAATTTTGTTCAATATCTGAGGAAGATATTCACATATCAGGCTTTTTATTACTGTTTTGTGGATGAAATGAATTCAAAAAAATGAAAAATAATCTCTATTTTCGACAACAGAAAGAATACCGAATTATGAATGTGCGTTTGATTTTACTCCTTTTTCTTTTCACGTTTGTGACAAATGAAGCGTCGACCCAGACCTTGCGAAAAAGTATTAAGCGAAAATACTTCGGCACATACGAAGGCCAGATAAATGGCTATAAATTCGATGCGGGTGATAAGTTGGTGGAAGTAAATCCAATTCCCATTCAAATTGAGATCAACTCAGGTTATTTGACGATTCAAATTGGCAAACTCACTACACGCGGTGATTTTGAAGTGCTTTTTGAAGCGGATGATTACTACGTGCTCGATGCCACAATGGAAAACCAGAACGTCGGGGAACGGATTGTGGTGTACAAAAAAGGCAAGAAAATTTCGAGAGATGGTTTATATCCTCAGCCCAGCACCCTACTCTTCCAGCACTAGGAAACCTTCGGTATTTTCAAAGTGAAGGTTGTACCTTTTCCTATGGTGCTTTTTACATTCACCGTTCCTTTGTGTGCTTCGATAATTAATTTCACATAATATAATCCCAGCCCAAAACCCTTCACATCGTGTCTATTTCCGGTATGCACACGAAAGAATTTATCGAAAATTTGGTTAATATCTTCTCTTGGAATTCCAATCCCATTATCCGCTACTTCGATAATTAGAAATTTCTGATCATTTCGTGTTGTAATTTCTATCACTGGATCCACTTCGCAATACTTAATTGCATTGTCGATCAAATTGTACAATACATTTGAAATGTGCACATCATCTGCTCTCAAAGCATCATCATCTGCATTCAAGTGCATCGTAATCGTGCCGCCTTTGTCTTCTTGATTGAATTCGAAATTATCTTTGACTTCCTGAAGAATTTCATGGATTTCGATTGTACTTTTCTTCAAAACGACCTTGTCTTTATCCAACTTAGCGACATTCAATACGCGTTCCACCTGGTTTTCCAATCGCTTGTTTTCTTTATGAATTATACTGGCGTATCTTTTAATTTTCTCCGGATCTCCGGACAAATCATTCTTCAGAAGCATCTCGCTCGACAAACCAATTGTTGAAATCGGAGTTTTTAATTCGTGCGTCATGTTGTTGATGAAATCACTCCGGGTTTCAGATAATTTTCTCTGTTTAATAATGATTGAAATAGCGAAAATAAAGAAGGAGAAAATAAGAATGACGATTAACAGAATGTACAACCAAGGAGCAAACAATTGGTCATTTCGCTCTAGTTTTTTGGTCGAAATATTCGGAAAATACAAGGTAAAATAATGCCCATCTTTTTTCCACGAAAGCCCAGCTGAAGGTGAAGCAACAGTAGTATCGGCACCTTCGTCGTTGGTGACATTTTTGTTATAGCGAATGAGATTTCCGTAAACTATTGAATCGGAAAAACAATCGTAAATACCGTATTGAAAATCTTGATTGACATTGTATTTGTAAAATTTTTCTTTCAATAAATTTTGGAGATAAAACGGATGCAGTTCATCGTTAATGTCCACCACAAAGTAATTTGTTCTTTCCTGTCTTACGGCGTCAAAATTTTGAATTTTCTCCCCCCTTTTATCAGCAATATCTGCGAGCACATCGTGGAGAGCAGCATGTGTTTTTTCGGTGAAATTGACAAGACTTAAACTATCCTCTTTGTTCTGAATTTCTATGCTTGTACGTTGGATGTCGAGTGTTTTATTCAACCAGATCAACTGCAAAGTCACAATTACGAAAAGCGAAACCACTCCTAAAATGATCAAATAACTAATGCTGCTTCTTTTCATCATAATACCGTGAAACTCTTAATTTTCAGCCAACCAAGCTATTATCCCACCTTCGAGATTGTGGAGATTCTCAAACCCATGATTTTGTTCTAGAAATCCGATTGCGTTAGCGCTACGCCCACCCATTTTGCAATGAATTACTACTTTTTTATCCTTTGAAATCTCCGGAAATCGAGTCGGTATTTCGCTCAGTGGAATTAGCGTTCCGCTCATGTTGGCTTCATCAAACTCAAAAGTTTCACGCACGTCGATCAATTGAAAATCTTCGTTATTTGCGATCATTGTTTTTAAGTCCGAAACATTTATACTTTTCATTCTTTTCACTTTACTTGGATTACAAAATTGCATGTAATCAATTAAATCAAATTGTGTTGGAAGCTCGCCAGTTAAAGGATTTGCTTTATCGGCTGTAAAAGTAAGTAAATGTGATGTACCAGTCAAACTATCTGTTTGTTGCAGTTTTCCCGATAAAATGGTTCCTATTCCCGTTAGCACTTTAATGCATTCCATCGCCATTGTGCTTCCGATAATTCCGGGTAACGCACCAATGACTCCTCCTTCGGCGCAACTTACCACTTCATCAGGATTCGGTGGGACAGGAAATAAATCGCGATAATTTGGACCACGTTTTCCATCAGAATGTAAATAATTGAAAACAGAAACTTGTCCCGAATATTGAGAAATAGAACCGTGAATATTGATTTTATCTCGCAGTACACACATATCATTCACCAAATAGCGTGTTGGAAAATTATCCGTTCCATCAATCACAACATCATAGTCTTTGACAATTTCAAAAGCATTTTCTGTCGATAAATACGTTTCGAAAACTTCAATTTTAATGTCATGATTCATGGCTTGAAGTCGCTCCTTCGCAACCTTAGCCTTAGATCGACCGATGCTTTCGATTGTGTACAAAACTTGCCGGTGTAGATTCGAAAGTTCAATCACATCTCCATCAACTATTCCAATTTTTCCAATTCCGGCCGCCGTCAAATAACTTAAAACAGGGCAACCAAGCGCCCCTGCGCCAACAACTAAAACCTTGGATTCGTTCAGTTTATTTTGAGCTTGAATTCCGAAATTTTGGAGTTGAATTTGTCGCGAATACCGATCGGATTTTGAATTTGAGGACATGTGATAAAATTACGAATAAAAAATTAGCAATTAACTGCATTGCTACCTCCGACGGTCGCTAAATGTTGAACAACTTTTTGAGGTTTTATAGTAGTTACAGAAACAAACCTATAAATTAAATAGTTTCCTAAAACCCAGTAATCCCATTCACAGTTGTATACTTCAAAATATTTTTTTTATCCGGGTGGATTCGTGCAAATGCCGACTGAACCGCCATCGTTCCTTCATGGAAACCACAAAGAATCAATTTCAACTTATTCGTATATGTATTTACATCGCCTATTGCGTAGATTCCTGGGATATTCGTTGAATAATCCAATGTATCGACAACGATCGCGTTTTTTTCAATTTCAAATCCCCAATCGGCAATTGGTCCCAAACTTGGTTTCAAGCCAAACAAAGGAATGAAGTGATCCGTTTCTTGAATCATTTCGCCATCTTTTTGATGTGTAATGGTAACCGAATCAACTTTTCCATTTCCATTGATCCCCGTTACTTCGGCTTCTGTAATCAGTTTTATCTCCCCTTTTCCGGCCATGTCTATAACACGCTGAACCGAATCCAAATGTCCACGGAAAGAACTACTTCTATGCACCAAAACCACTTCTTTTGCAATTTTTTTCTCTGCTAAAAAGATGGACCAATCCAAGGCAGAATCTCCTCCGCCAGCAATCACACATCGTTTTCCTCGGTAAAACTCTGGATCTTTGATGATGTATTCGACACCTTTATCTTCAAAAGCAGTTAAACTAGGAATAGGTGGTTTTCTCGGTTCAAACACACCCAAACCGCCAGCAACCATTACAATTGGGGCTTTGTGCTTTGTCCCTCTAATTGTGGTTACAATAAACTGATCCTCCTCTGTTTTTTCAATCGTCATTGCCGCTTCTCCAAGCGTAAATCCAGGTTTAAAAGGTGCGGCTTGTTTCATTAAGTTGTCAATCAATTCGCCCGCCATTATAGTTGGAAAACCAGGGATATCATAAATTGGTTTCTTTGGATAAATCTCCGAACATTGTCCACCCGGCTGAGGCAAAGAGTCAATCAAATGACATTTTAATTTGAGTAATCCTGCTTCAAAAATGGTAAAAAGCCCAACAGGGCCAGCTCCAATTATAATTATATCTGTTTCAATCATTTTTCTTACTTAATTGCGCCGCAAATTTACGGAATTTAGACCAATTCTTTGAACCTAAAGTCACATAACTTTCAGCAACTTATGTTCAAAACGAAAGAGAAACAATTTTTGTTCGACGAAAAAGCAATTTCTAAATAAACCGTTTGGTGAATTCCCAAAGTACAACTCCAGCGCAAACTGAGACATTCAAGCTATGCTTTGTCCCAAATTGGGGAATCTCAACAACATAATTACTTGAGTCGATGACAACCTGATCGACACCGTCCACTTCGTTTCCAAAAACCAAGGCGAATTTTTCTTCGTTCAAACTGGGGATGTCTTGCAATAATTTAGTCTCCTCAGCCTGTTCAATAGAACAGATGGTGTAACCTTCCTTTTTCAATCTCGCAGTCAATTCTGAGGTGCTTTCCTCGTGCGACCAAGAAACAGAATCTGTTGCGCCAATTGCGGTTTTGTTGATATCGCGATTGGGAGGTTGAGCCGTTATTCCGCATAAATAAAGGTGGTCGATATTGAAAGCATCGCATGTTCGGAAAAAAGAACCAATGTTGTTCAAACTGCGGATATTGTCCAAAATAACAACAATAGGAAACTTTTTTTGCTCCGAAAATTCTTCATGTGACACACGGTCGAGTTCCCACAGTTTCAATTTGCGATTTTGTGATTTTCCTTCCATTGGGACAAAAATAGAGAAATATGAATAAAACGTGCCGTTTTGTTAATAACCTATCTTAAAAAATGAGGACGTTTCGAGGCAAGGCCGTTAACTTTACCTTCCGCAATTGTTAAAGATTTTGGCAACAAAAAAAAGCAAGAAAAAAGATACATCGGAGACTCCTTTGATGAAGCAATACAACGCAATTAAAGC
>DGBF01000027.1:0-2816 GCA_002384725.1 Flavobacteriales bacterium UBA4011 | reverse complement strand
ATCGAAACCGCACGTGTTCTCGGTATTGTTTTGACGAGCCGGAGAAATGGTGCTTCGAATATCGAATTGGCCGGATTCCCGCATCATTCCTTGGAAACTTACTTGCCGAAATTGGTTCGCGCTGGAAAAAGAGTAGCTATTTGCGACCAGTTGGAAGATCCCAAAATGACGAAAACAATTGTCAAAAGAGGAGTTACAGAATTGGTGACACCTGGCGTTTCTTTCAACGACAATGTGCTCGAACAAAAGAAGAATAATTTTCTCTGTGCCATTCACTTCAGCAAAGATAATAGTGGAATAGCCTTTTTGGATATTTCTACCGGCGAATTTTTCTTGGCAGAAGGAAACATGCTGTATTTGGACAAATTGATCCAAGGATTTCAACCGACTGAAATCATTTATCAGAAACGATCGCAAAAAGATTTTGATGAAATGGGACGTGGCAATTTGCACACCTTCCGTTTGGAAGATTGGGTTTTTACCCAGGATTTTGGATACGAAACCTTGAACAAACACTTTCAAACCAAGTCCCTGAAAGGCTTTGGCGTCGATGAAATGACACAAGGCATTATTGCCGCTGGCGCTATTTTACATTATTTGGGTGAAACCCATCACGATAAATTAAGCCACATCACTCAAGTTGGGCGCGTAGAAGAAGAAAAATACGTTTGGCTCGACCGATTTACGATTCGTAATTTGGAATTGGTGAGTTCGCAACATGAAAATGCAACGACATTAATAGACATTCTTGATCAAACCCAAACCCCAATGGGCGGACGAATGATGAAGCGATGGATGGTGTTCCCCTTGAAGGATTTGAAACCCATTAACGATAGATTAGAGGCAGTTTCTGAATTCAAAGAAAACCACGAGGCAAGTCAAAACATTTTAGACAAATTGGGCAAGGTCGGTGATTTGGAACGCTTGATTTCTAAAACGGCTGTTGGGAAAATAAACCCGAAAGAGGCCATGCAGTTGTTGCGAACCTTGAAACAAATCGACCCTATAAAGAACGATTTGAAATTCGGAAAATCCAATTTACTGCAACACTTCGCAAAGAAACTTAATGGCTGTCAAGAATTAATCGATAAGATAGAAACGACACTTCATGAAGATCCAGCTGTTCAAATCGGAAAAGGGAAAGTTATTGCGGATGGTTTGCATGCCGAATTAGACGAATTAAGAGCAATTTCCTATTCAGGTAAAGATTATCTTGATGCCATGCAAATACTTGAAAGTGAAGCAACAGGAATCACGAGTCTAAAGATAAACTTTAATAATGTTTTTGGCTATTACATCGAAGTTAGAAATACACACAAAGACAAAGTTCCAGAGCATTGGATACGGAAACAAACGCTCGTTTCAGCCGAACGATACATCACTGAAGAGCTGAAAGAATACGAGAGTAAGATCTTAGGCGCTGAAGACAAAATTCACGTACTTGAGAGCAAAATCTACCAAGATTTGATTCTATTTATGTCCGATTTCACGATGGATATTCAAATGAATTCCAACTTGCTGGGACAATTGGATTGCTTGCTTTCCTTTTCTACAGTCGCTAGTCGCAACAATTATTCCTTGCCAAAAATGAACGAAGGCTTGGCAATCGATATAAAAAATGGTCGACACCCTGTCATAGAAAAACAGCTAAAACAAGGCGACGAATTCATTCCGAACGACTTGTATCTGGATGAAAAAGGCCAACAAATCATTATGATTACAGGGCCGAATATGTCGGGTAAAAGTGCCATTCTTCGTCAAACTGCGTTAATCTGTTTGATGGCACAAATGGGGTCATTCGTTCCTGCAGCATCCGCTGAATTGGGCGTTTTGGATAAAATCTTCACCCGCGTTGGCGCCTCCGACAACATTTCGTCAGGCGAATCTACTTTTATGGTAGAAATGAATGAAACTTCGAGCATTTTGAACAATCTGTCGGATAGAAGTTTGATTCTTTTGGATGAAATTGGTCGAGGAACAAGCACCTATGATGGAATTTCAATCGCTTGGGCCATTGCAGAATTTTTACATGAACATCCAAAAGCCAGAGCCAAAACACTTTTTGCAACGCATTACCATGAATTGAATGAAATGTCCAATCAGTTCGATAGAATCAAGAATTTCAATGTCGAAGTCAAAGAAATCGGACAAAAAATCCTTTTTCTACGCAAGTTAGTGGAAGGTGGTAGCGAACATTCCTTTGGTATTCACGTCGCACAATTGGCCGGAATGCCAAATGCAGTGGTTCAACGTGCGGCGAAAATCCTTGAAAAACTGGAGGAAAGTCAAAAAATGAATGGCGAAGGGAAAAAAGTCATGAAAAAAGAAGACTTGAAAGAAGTGATGAGTCAGAAAGACATGCAATTGTCCTTTTTCCAATTGAACGACCCTGTTCTTGAGCAAATTAGAGAAGAATTAGTTTCCATTGATATCAACGTTTTAACACCTGTTGAAGCCCTGATGAAACTAAACGAGATCAAAAAATTGACGGGAGGTTAAAATATTCGTTTTCTGGAATAGAAATAAATAAAAATCTTTCTATCTTTGTCGCCCGCAATGAACGAATTGAGGGTAATTGAAATAAAATACAAGCCTGACTTAAACGTCAGACAAGCGAGAGTAGCTCAGTTGGTAGAGCACAACCTTGCCAAGGTTGGGGTCGCGAGTTCGAATCTCGTCTCCCGCTCAAAACCTTCTAAATAAATGTTTAGAAGGTTTTATTTTGGATTTAAAGTCCCGCTCGAGTGGTGGAATTGGTAGACACGCCGGACTTAAAATCCTGTGCTCTTTTGGGCGTGCGGGTTCAAGTCCCGCCT
>DGBF01000090.1:13389-13580 GCA_002384725.1 Flavobacteriales bacterium UBA4011 | reverse complement strand
CAGAAAAATGAGGTGATTAAATCTCAACAGTATGAGAAGGCAGCTGAATTGCGCGATAATGAGAGACAACTGCAAGAGCAATTAGATGTTGCCAAAGAGAAGTGGGAAGAAGAATCGAAAACGAAACGAATTACAGTTACAGAAGATAACGTAGCTGAGGTAGTTTCTATGATGTGTGGAATTCCGGTTAC
>DGBF01000090.1:12949-13254 GCA_002384725.1 Flavobacteriales bacterium UBA4011 | reverse complement strand
CGAATCTCTCAAAAAGAGAGTGGTAAGTTGGCTAACATGGGCGAAGACATCAAGAACAAAGTTATAGGTCAAGATGAAGCTGTAGCGAAGGTTGTTAAGGCGATTCAGCGTAACAGAGCAGGATTAAAAGACCCGAACAAACCAATTGGTTCGTTCTTTTTCTTAGGACCAACAGGAGTTGGGAAAACGCAGTTAGCCAAAGTACTTGCGCGCTATTTGTTTGATACCGGAGATTCTTTGATTCGAATCGATATGTCAGAATACATGGAGAAATTCTCTATTTCAAGATTGGTTGGAGCGCCTCC
>DGBF01000090.1:0-12733 GCA_002384725.1 Flavobacteriales bacterium UBA4011 | reverse complement strand
GGAGCGCCTCCAGGATACGTTGGATACGAAGAAGGTGGACAATTGACCGAAAAAGTAAGAAGAAAGCCTTATTCAATCATTCTTTTAGATGAAATTGAGAAAGCACATCCGGATGTATTCAACTTGCTGTTGCAAGTTCTGGATGAAGGTCATATGACGGACGGTTTGGGGCGTAAAATCGATTTTAAAAACACTATCCTCATTATGACTTCCAATATCGGAGCACGTCAATTGGCGGATTTCGGAACGGGAGTTGGATTTGGAACGAAAAGCCAAGTTGAACAGAAAGAAGAAAATGTAAAAGGAGTTATTCAAAACGCCTTGCGTAAAGCATTCTCGCCTGAATTCTTGAATCGTATGGATGATATGATTATGTTCAAAAATTTAACTCGCGAGAACATACATGTTATAATTGATTTGGAGTTAGAGAAGTTATACGGAAGAATCAATGAACTTGGTTATAAAATTAGTCTTTCGGATAAAGCCAAAGATTTTATAGTGGACAAAGGTTATGACGAGAAATTTGGTGCGCGACCATTGAAAAGAGCAATTCAGAAGTATATTGAAGATCCATTGGCGGAAGAAATTATTAAATCCAATCTGCATGAAGGTGATACGATTGTGATGGACATAAAAGACAAAGCCGAAGAGTTGTTTGTCGATATCGAAAAAGGCAAAGGGAAAAGTAAAAAAGAACCCAAAGTAAAAGAATAGAATAACTTATTAAGTTTAAAATCCGTGCCGATTCTGATACCGATAGCTATTGGTATCAGAACAGCACGGATTTTTTTAGACAATGAAAAAAACAGCGCTTTTATCGATTTTCGTTTTATCAACTCTTCTGGTTAATGCAGCTCCAGTTGTCATGCCTAGAGTGAATGTAGATTTGTTTGTAAACAAGGGTAGAACAGATTTTGAACTTGCCCTAAATCAAAATCCCGATAAAAAGAAAGTTGAAGTGGAATGGTTGTTCGAGAACAATCAATTGAAGCACGATTATTCAAAGGCGGTTAATTCAGATTTAAAATTCGCTCCATATTGGGACCATTTTTCCAAGAATTGGTACATGGCAGACTTAGACAAGGACGGACAAGAGGAATTGATTTTTAGCGGAAAGCCACTTGTTTCGGATGAAAAAGAACAGTTTTCACTATATGTGAAGTATGGCAATGTTTGGAAGGAAGTATTCTGGGATGATGGTCACCTCATGGCTTACAAAATTCACCCAAATACAGGTGAGATAATTCTTTATCACCATAGGTATCCTTGTTGTCAGCAATTCACCCATTTGTTACAAAGAGTGCGCTGGGTGCGCAACAAAGTTAGATTCACAAAACGTTATTTCATTGCGAGAGATTCAGGAATAAAAGGTCAACTTTTTCCTAAAAAGTCAAAGTATCCAAAGAGTTATGCCCGGTTGAAAAAAGCAAAAGTTTTGTTCTGGTCGAAGGGGAAAATTAAGAACGACGCCTCTTTTTTTGCAAAAACGAATTCAATCATTCATTATCCTAAAAATTCCTGCTATCAAGTGCTAGCTAGAGAGAAGGGATGGTGTTATGTGATGATGGTTTCACCCCCTAAAATTGAAGAAAGTCCAGTTGCGAATTCACACAATTTACAAGATGCTCGCTACTATGGCTGGCTGAAAGATTAAACTTTACTTTCTATAGCTTTTCTTACTGAGCCATGTTTTTTCAATAATACCTCTGCTTCTTCGTAAGTGCATTCTAATCTAGATTGAACCATTTTAGTTCCGCGGTCTACCAACTTGTCGTTGCTCAATTGCATGTCAATCATTTTGTTTCCTTTGACGTGACCCAGCTGAATCATTAAGGAAGTTGAAATCATGTTTAAAACTAACTTTTGCGCGGTTCCAGATTTCATACGTGTGCTGCCGGTCACAAATTCAGGTCCCACAACAAGTACAATTGGATGGTCAGGTACAATAGAAAGAGGGGATCCGGGGTTACAAGTGATTCCTGCTGTTAATATGTTGTTGTCTTTGCATGCACGAAGTGCACCAATAACGTATGGTGTTGTGCCAGAAGCTGCAATTCCTACTACGGTGTCCAAATCTGTAATTTCGGCGTCCATTAAATCGTTCCAGCCTTGTTTTTTATCATCTTCGGCAAATTCAACTGCTCTTCTGATAGCTTTGTCTCCACCGGCAATAAGTCCAACTATCACATTTTCGGAAACACCAAAAGTCGGAGGGCATTCACTGGCATCAACTACTCCTAGACGTCCGCTCGTGCCTGCACCCAAGTAGAACAATCGTCCACCTTTGCGCATTTTTTTTGCACATGCTTTTACAAAAGCTTCTATTTCAGGAATACATTCTCGCACAGCTTGTGCCACTTTGTGATCTTCTCGATTGATATTTTGGAGAAGTTCCAATACTGTCATTTTTTCCAGGTCGTTGTAGATCGAACTAGATTCTGTTATTCTTTCCATGATTACACTAAGTATGCTTCGTATACACCATTTTTGGCTTTAATCTCAACCCTTTCCTTTAGTGTAGTAGATAGACTTAATCCAACAAAGTCTGCTTTTATCGGATAGCGCCTGTGTTTTCGATCGACCATTACCACTGTTTTTATTGCTTTCGTAGGTTGTTCTAGTATTTTAACCAATGCGTACTGCATGGTTTTACCTGAATTCAAAACGTCATCGCACAGAAGAACATAGCCGTCTTTGAGTTCTTTATCATCAATAGATAATTCAATTTTATCTTTCCAAGGAGTATCCTTGTTTACTTTTATTTCAAAGACAATAACTTCCTGTTTTCCGTTTAATTGTATTAATTCAGCTAATTCCTTTGCCATTAAAATTCCATTACCGGCAATTCCTCCCAAATAGACTTTTTTCAAATCGTAGGTCGATTCGAGAACCTGATGCGCAATACGAACCAATTTTTGATGAATCTCTTGGGAATTAAGGATAAGTTGCATGAACTAAACGTCTTTTTACAAATATACTGAAAGAGTGATTCGAATATTCGTTCTGTGTAAAACTTTAAATAATGTCGATTACTATTAGGGCAATTCAGCCAAGTTTTCCTGTGCCCACTTGTTGTTCTCGTCGATTTTTAGTATCTGAATATATATGTTTCGGGCAGATGCATAGTCTTTGTTCAAATGCAACTCATAGGCTTTATTGATCAATGATTCCATTCGAATCAGTTTTAGATTGTTCCGAGCTGCCACATTGTCAGGGGAAATTTTTAATGCTTTCTTATAATGTGTTTTAGCTTCCTTTATTTTTCCTTCTTGAATAAGTCTATATCCTTTTACGGTGTGCCATTCGGATGAATAAGGATGATACATTAAAGAGATGAAGCTGACCGAGAAAAACAAGGCTTGCGTTATGTAAAAAAGCCATTTTATTCCTTGCGTTAGGGCAACAACTATCCCAAGAACTAAGCCTGACAAAATAGAAAACACGGCTATTTTATAATCGTTTTGAATGATTTGTTCAGCACATAAAAACAAGACAACTCCTACAAAAAACCATAGGGACGCCCGAAACCAAGGATTCTTCCAGACTATTTTTTTCGAAAGTAAGATGTAGCCTAAAAGTCCAAAGTTTACGCCAGTTAATCCAACACCGGCATCATCAGAAAAGGCTAATTCCGCGCATGATGTTAAAATGGAACCACCCAAGCCAAAGAAAAGTAAGAACCACGCTCCATTCTTTTTTTCAACTATTCGTCCAATGAAAACAAAGAATAGAATGTTGCAAATAAAAAGGGTGAAATTGTTGTGTAAAAAGGAATTCGCGATAACGCCCCAAAACTGCCCGTCGTAAATATCTTTAGCATACGGAGCGCCATATTTTACAAGAATATCATCTGGAATCGAAAGGGTGGAAGATTGATACCCCATCCCGATATAAGCAAGAATAACAAATGCACCGATGACATAGGTCCAAAGGACTTTAGTATTCGTCGTAGTTGAATTCATTTTTATTTTTTCTTCGCCTTCCTTCTTTTCGTTTCTTGGAGTATTAGAGATAACTCTCGGCTGATCTGTCCTGCAACGGAAGTGTTTTCATCTGCGCGACGGAGCAAATAAGGCATTACTTCGGAAATAGGCCCGTAAGGCACGTATTTGGCAACGTTATAATTGGCGTGGGCTAAATTGTACGTTATGTGATCTGACATTCCCAATAATTGAGCAAAATATACCCTTGGGTCGTCCTCTGCAATTCCTTTTTTTTGCATTAACTGAGTAAGGAGTGTATTGCTTTCCTCGTTGTGAGAACCTGCGCAGAAAGAAATAGAATCTAAATGATCGATCATGAAGCGAAGTGCATCGTCAAAATCTTTATCTGTCGCTTTTTTGTTGGGTTGTATCGGTGAAGGATACTTATTGTCCTCAGCACGATCGCGTTCTTTTTCCATGTATGCGCCACGAACCAGCTTGATTCCCAATTTATAACCAGCAGCTTTAGCGATCTCTGTTTGTTTCTTTAAATGCTCTAGTCTATCGTGACGATAAATTTGAAGCGTATTATAAATTATTGCTTTCTCCTTGTTGTACTTTTCCATTAAAGCATAGGTGATTCTATCTATACCATCTTGAATCCAAGTTTCTTCTGCGTCAAAAAAGAGAGGCGTTTTTGTGTCAAATGATTTTTTTGCTAGTTTTTCTATTCTTTCCATTAGTCGGGCCAGCTCAGCTTTTTCCAATTCTGAAAGTTCGGTGTTCGCATCATTTATTTTTTCAAGTAAGCCGAAACGAGAAATACCCGTTACCTTGAATACTGCAAATGGAATCGCTTTATTCCCTTCATCTGCAATCAATGTGTCAATTATTTCATCAACTGTTGCGTTGAAATCCACTTCCGCCGTTTTTCCTTCGATGGAATAATCGAGGATGGCACCAATTCCGGAATCTTTTAATTCTTGTACCCTTCCAGCGCATTCTTTAATGTTTTCACCACCGCAAAACTGTCTAAAAATCGTTCTTTTTATCAAGCCTTGGATGGGGAGTCGCAGTTTTAGAGCCAAAAGGGTCATGGCTTTCCCGATTTTAACCAAAAAGGGAGAGCCAACCAGTTTAAACAGCAGCTTTGCCTGCTTCAAATCTTTGTTGCTCTTTTCTTTGAATGCAATCTCGGTATTGTTGAACGAAATCATACTACAAAAATAATCCGTTTTTTGAAACTAGAATTGCTATTCTGGCTTTATTATCTTTGTTCTATAAAGATCGTTTCATGACACAGTTTTCTTGTTTGGAAAGTAGTATTGAGCTTGGTTCTATTATGGAGTCTGCACTTCCTAAATTATTGACCAAAACTTACGGTTCATCCAAAAAGGTGATTCTTGTAGATTCAAACACCAACGAGCAGTGTCTACAGATATTATTTACCCATCTCGATGGGCTCGAAAACGCTGAGATAATTGAAATTCCAGCGGGTGAAGACAACAAAACCATGGAAATTTGTTTTTCCATTTGGGAAGCTTTGTCCGAAATGGAGTTTGGTCGGAATGATGTACTCCTTTGTTTGGGAGGTGGAATGATTTGTGATTTAGGTGGTTTCGCGGCTTCTATTTACAAGCGCGGCATGCATTGCATATACATTCCTACTTCATTGCTGGCAATGGTGGATGCTAGCATAGGAGGGAAGACAGGAGTTGATTTGGGTAGCTTTAAAAATCAATTGGGCACATTTACCGAACCAAGTCATGTCTTTATTGATCCTTCATTTTTGCAAACATTACCTGAAAAGGAGAAATTGAATGGACTAGCCGAAATGCTAAAACATGGATTAATCGACGATGCAAAACATTTTGAAAAATTAGCTAGTATTTCTTTTGAAGACTTATCGGACGAACTGATTGTTGAATCACTTCATATTAAATCAAAAATTGTTGAGAGCGACCCAAAGGAGAAAAACCAAAGAAAGCTACTCAATTTCGGCCATACAGTTGGACATGCCATCGAGGGACATTTTCTAAACTCAGACCACAAAATGGATCATGGTCTTGCAGTTGCCCATGGTATGTTGGTCGAAGCCAAGATTTCGATGATCAACGGATTTTTATCGGACAAAGACTTTGACCGAATTAAGAGTGTATTACAGAAGCGATTTAATATACAGACCTTTACCAATGAAGAAAACATGGAATTTATTTCTATAATGCTTCAAGATAAAAAACGAGTGAACGGCAGTCGATTTACTTTATTGAAAGGTATCGGACAAGCTGTTTTTGATGTGAAAGTGAAAGATGAGGTAGTTATGGAGGCCTTAAAAGTGCTTCAATAAATTTATCTCAACGCAAGTAATTTGCGCTTAACTGTTTCTAATCGATCAATTAAATCTTCAGTAGTAAATTGCTCCTCGGGCTTATAGCCACTTTTTAAGGCCAATTTTGCTCCTTCTAAGGTATAACCTTTTTCTTTTACAAGGTCAAAAATCCGATCAAAATTGACGATATCTTTTGGCGTAAAAAGGCGATTTCCTTTCTTGTTTTTTTTTGGTTTTATTGCAGTAAATTCTTTCTCCCAAAAACGTATTAATGAAGTGTTTACATCAAACATTTCGGCTACTTCGCCAATGCTATAATAGAGTTTTGTTAAATGAATGTTAGATATCTTGCTCAAAGCGCTTCTATTCTAATATTTATTGAAAATTAGTTATAATTTTGCACTCTCGATGAAAAATAGGTCTCTATTTCCTTTAATTTTATTCATACTCAGTTGTTCATTTAGTTTTGGGCAAGTCGAAACACCTCAGGATACACAAAAGCAAATTACGATTGACCTACCCGTCGTTTCACAAGAAGATTCTTTGAAAGCTGCCAAAGCAAGAGAGGAAGAATTAAAAGCGGTAAACGATTCCATTACAGACGCATTTCAGTTTCCTAAATTTAAGGTAGAAGGTGATTCTATTATTCCCGTCGATAAACCCAATCCCGAAATTGAGAATATGATCAATTTTGCCAAGCGATTTCTGGGTACTCCTTACCATTGGGGAGGAACGACACCATCAGGATTCGATTGTTCAGGATTCATCTATTATATTATGGGAAATTTCGGAATCCCTATGGTGCGCACAAGTTTCAGTATGTCTGAAATGGGACGAATAGTAAAACTTTCAGAAGCCCGCCCAGGCGACTTAATGTTCTTTAAAGGACGGAATGTAAATTCCACTACGGTTGGTCATGTTGGAATAGTATCTGAAGTCAATGAAAATGGTATTTTCATCATACACGCTTCTAGCAGCAGAGGCGTCGTGATTGAGAATTTTAAAACGAGTCGCTACCTCATTCCACGCTTTCTAAAAGTTAAGCGATTGGATTACGGTGAAAAGTAGTTTAAGTACTCCCATTTCTGCATTCTAATGATTTGAAATTTTCTTTCTTTTTTTCTGACTGCATTATTACCTAGTTTTGCTCAAAAATTAAAGCATATGTCTGAAACAAGAGATTCGATTGAAATCGAATACCTTAACCTTGCTTATTACGAGGAGCTAAAAACCATGATGATAGGTGTTTATGCCTCTTTGGAAAACGTATATTGGGAAAGAATTCAAGTAGTTCAGATATTTTAGCAATCTCAAAAGAGGTTTATTTGAAATTTCCGTTGCTTCTTCTCTTCGTGTTTTCATTTGTCTCGAAATCCCGCTCGCTTATTTGTTGGCTATTCCTGGTAAGTTGGAATATCTGGTTGTTTTTATTGCCATTGCCATTTGTTATTCTTTGCATGCCTTGATTGCCATTTGGTTTTATAAAAAGGGACGTTGGAAGAAAATTGAAATATGATTTGAATGTATGAAACCAACAATATACCATTGAAAATTCGCCGTAGACGAGAATTTGTTTTCTTAGCTCTATCTGGGTTGTTCCTCGAGTCCTTGACGATACTGAGTATTCTTGGTATTTCACGATTTATTGATTTATCACATTGGCTCGGCATTCCAGAGAACAGTCCTGTTCACTTTTCTCTGGCCGTTGGTGTTCTTGCCTACCCAATTACTTTTCTTTGTACTGATTTTATTTCTGAAATTTTCGGCAGGAAAAGAGCGAACATGCTCGTATGGGTAGGACTTGGTTTGAACGTTTGGGTATAGTTCATCCTGAGGCTTGGCGATTCACTCAATCCTCCAACCGACTTAAATGCGCAAGGTTTACTCGAAATTACTGTCGTTGATGGTGAACCCGTTGTTCCTTATGGTTATTCGTTTTACCAAATGCGTTTCTATACTTTCGGTGCCACTTTTGTATCGATGTTGGCCTATATGGCGTCTCAATTTTGCGATGTATATGTGTTTCATTATTTCAAGAAACGAACAGATGGAAAAAAACTTTGGTTGCGCAACAATGTTTCCACTCTCACGAGTCAATTGGTTGATTCAGTCGCAGTCATTTTAATCACCTATTATAGCGCAAATGCCTTGCCCATGAAAGAACATCAGTCGGTTGGAACACAATTATTATTTTTCATCCTAAGTTCGTATTTGTTCAAAGTAGTGATCGCGCTGCTCGATACCATCCCATTTTACTTCGGTACAAAATTCTTAAGAAATTACCTGCAAGTTACTGATGAGGTGGAGTAGGTCTATATATCAAGGCATTAAGAAAAGTAAGCTTTGTTCCCTCCACGTACTCCGCCTCTCTGAGGTTAAAAATAGGCCCAAACCACATCTTGCGTGCTTTGCGTAATTCTATGCATTCTTTGCGCGAAAGAATCAAGTAACAGAAGCCCGATACCTCAAATGCCAAATTAAATACCCAAAAGCAACTAAAGCCAAAACAGCGCCCAACCCGAATGCAACTGGCACAGTATTCCACGTACTATCATAAGTAATCAAAGTACTTAGTGGTCCAACCATAAATCCGGCTTCTAAAGCAATGAACATGGTTCCAGACCCAATTCCCCGTCGGTGCGAAAGCGATAGATCAGCCGTCCATGAGAATATCGTAGGACTAGAAATCCCCGTTGCAAAACCGAAGATGACGGCCGCAGCAGTGTAAACTTCCCAGCTTTTCGCGAAGCCAATCATGAACATAGAAATGGACAATAATCCCATTCCTATTAGAAGTGTTTTTCGTCGACCAATAGAATCTGAAAGTCCGCCGCTGAATAAACGTACACCAATTGTGGAAAGCGAGTAGAACATGAAGAACCATCCCTTGTTGGATATATTCAAATATTCAGAAATATCAGGCGTAATCGTGAAAATAATACCCGAACTAATTGCCGAAAGAAACATCACTAAGGCACAAGGCCAAACGGCTGGTTCCACAAACTCGTTCAGTTTCAGTTTCAGTTGAGAAAAATTGAACTTTTGTTTTGTATCAACAGGCAATGTTTCCCTCACATAGATCAACAAAATGGATGACACTCCCGATAAAATGGAAGCAACGACAAACATGCTGGTCAATCCCCAAGTATTGGCAATAGGTGAACCCAATGATTGCCCTACGCCAATTCCCAATGAAATAAATGTTCCCCAAATAGCCATACCTCGACCTCTTCGGCTTTCTGGTAGAATATCCGTGATCAAAGCAGTTGCACCAGTAGGAGTGAAGCCTGCGCCTATTCCATGTAAAAACCGCAAAGCAAGAAAAAATACAACGGATTGACTCAACGGATAAAGTAAACAGATACCCACCGAAATAAATGCTCCTGTAAACATCACTCTTTTTCGCCCAATGGTGTCCGATAATTTTCCTGAAAAAGGACGTGCGAGAAGTGCCGAGCTGGCGAACAAGGTGTAAATCAAACCTTTGCTTTCTGGACTTCCCAGGGCAGTGATAAATCCGTTTAACTCAGGCAGAATGAGGTTAAAACTGGTCATGAACAACAACATCGACAGACACAAAATCCAAAAGTTCTTACTGTACGTATGTAATTGCATGGCGCAAAAGTACTCAGCTTTTTCGTTTATCTTGTCAGGAAATAAGGAATAAAACGTCTTATTAATGGATAATTAACATTTAATAATGAACAATTAATTAATCTCAAACATTATTAGAATAAAGAATATAAAAATTATGAAATACATCATCACATCAATCGTAATAGCAATGTCTATGCTGGCATGCAGTTCGGCAATTACCAAAAACGAAACAACTAATCCAATCGGGGCAAACGAAGCTTTATTGAATCCAACTGACTCGAACAAGGTCGTTAAAACGGAGGCAGAATGGAGAAAGCAACTCACGGAGGAGCAATATTATGTAACGCGCGAAGCAGGAACAGAAAGAGCTTTCACTGGGAAGTATTGGGACAATAAAGAAAAAGGAACGTATACTTGTGTTTGTTGCGATTTACCTCTTTTCGATAGTGAAACGAAGTTTAAATCGGGAACAGGGTGGCCTAGCTTTTATGCGCCTGTAAATTCTACGGCAATCGATATTCATATAGATAATCAATTTGGAATGGAGAGAGAAGAGGTTGTGTGTTCACGATGTGATGCGCATTTAGGACACGTTTTTAATGATGGTCCAAAACCGACTGGCCTTCGATATTGTATGAATTCAGCCTCCTTAGATTTTAAGAGAAAGTAAGTCTTTATTTTTCGAGAGCAATTACGTGGCCGTAAGGGTTTGCCTTATATCCAACCTCGTCGCCCCAATCTCTTTTTTGAAACGAACTAATTATTTTGGCTCCCATTTTAGTTCCTCGATCTATAAATTTATTAGAATCCGAGACTTTAAGATATAATTCGCACCTCGGTATTCCATTTGCCAATTTAGGGCGAGGAAACGGACTTAGTAGTTCTACAATTCCATTTTTAGGTATTAAACCAAGGTTAACCTTGGACGTCTAGTTTCGCCGATTTATTCAAGACGAAGGAATGAAATTCAGCATTTACGGTTTGGTTTTTAACGTATAGAATAAATTTGATTTATGAAATTATCAGAAAATAATTGTTGATAAAAGAAGAATAATAAAGACAAAAAAAGAGACGATTTTGGTCGCCTCTTTCTCTGCAGTAAGAAAATGTCAATGTGTTATTTTCATTGTTGATTAACTAATTAATGTTTGTGATTCGGATCGCTATGATCGTGACCGTGCTCTGCTTTTTTAGTTTCTTTTTTCTCTTGCATTGCATCAAGCTTTGTTTTTTGCCCATCTGTCAATAACTCTCGAATCAAATAGTCACGGCTTTCGTTGTTTCCTTTTAATGCCTCTTTTTTAAATTCTTGCGTCATTTCCTTGTTTTCATGGATCACTTGATTTTTGTTGTTCACATTCAAGTTGATTTCGTAAACTTTAGCTTTCTGATCCTCAGAAAGAGCGAGTTTTTCGTTCAATCGTAACGTTTGGTGTTCCGCTTTTTGTTCAGGAGTCTTCATTTCACGTTTCTCCATTTTCAACTTCGCTTCTTTTTTTGAAGGTGCTTTTTCAACTTGTGCAAAACTGTTCAAAGCGAACATACTCGCTACAGCCATGATTCCTAATTTAAATGATTTCATATTTATCGTTTTTAATGTTTAATTTCAAGGTGTCTATTCAATTTATGTGCCAAGTTAATGAAGGATTTCAAACTGCACAAAAAATAAATTCAACTTTTATTCAAAATTAACCTAATGAACGTTAATACCTTTCCTTTAAAAAACGTCATACTATACCTTTTGGTTGCCTTTTTATTTCAAGGATGTTTGGTTATTCGAGCAAAAGAAATGAAATATGAAAAAGAGGAGGTGTTAGACCTAAGCAGGAAACGGCTAAGCGAAATTCCACCTTATGCTTTTGAACAAACACAGTTAAAATCATTGCGTTTGTTTAACAATCAAATCACTGAAATTCCTCCAGAAATTGCAAATCTTGAAAATTTGGAAGAATTGTATTTGGCCAGTAACCAATTGGTTTCTCTTCCTAAAGAAATTACTCAGTTAAAGAAGTTGAGAATATTAACGATCTCTTACAATAAGATCGATTCTTTACCTGAGTCGTTCGGCGATTTATCGAATTTGGAAGATTTCAGAGCTAGACAAAATCAATTGGTGGAACTACCGGAGTCATTAGGTGATTTGAAGAAATTAGAAAGTTTACAATTGCAATTCAATAGTTTGAAGAGTTTACCAGCGAGTTTTGGAGGATGCACAAATCTTAAATTCTTGTTTTTGGGACGAAATAATATTATGGAATTATCTGACGCATTTGCTGATTTACATAACTTGAAAGAGTTGTATATAGCTGAAGCCGGACCTATGATCGTTTTATCAGAGCGTTTATGTGAATTACGTTTTTTGGAATATATTCAAGTTGATCGTTATGCCGCAATACCAAGGTGTCTTCAAGTTTTGCAGGCAAATCGTCTTCGTTTAGATATTATCGAGTAGACTTTGAGTCGGTAATAAGCGCCATGAAGAGGATTAAATCATAGGAAAAATGCCCGCCGATGCTGAACCATTGACCAAAGTGATCGTAGCCAAAAGAAATTAGAAAAATAAAAGGCAAAACAATTAAGCCGTACAACGACATCCGCCATTTCCTTGGATTTAGATAGCCATGCACAGCAACGAAAATCACCGAAGTTATCCACGGACCTAAAATGGTTTGCATTCCGGCTCTGAACAATAGTTCTTCACCAACGCCAGCACAAATGGATAAGAAAATGGCATCCCAAGCGGTCAATCGCATGTTTCGAACGATATTTTCAACGCGATTGGGCAGTTTATCGAAAACGGGTGCCCCCATGAAAATTAAGGCGATGAAGGCGTAAACGATTCCTAGATTTATCCCCAAAATAGTTTGTGGACGAAAGATTTCAT
>DGBF01000019.1:2069-4099 GCA_002384725.1 Flavobacteriales bacterium UBA4011 | reverse complement strand
CCTCAATATTGACTGCCGCAGATGAATCCTATTACGTGAATTTATTTAAGAAAATGCGTCAAGATTTAGGTGAATTACCCATTTACGTTGGCGGCCAACAAGTGATTAATTACAAAGACAATTTAAAGAAATACATTACCCCAGTGCAAAGCGTTAAAGATTTGGAAGCTTTGTACTCCATTAAATAATCATTACCCCTTTTGCATTCAATTTTGTGATATGCTTCATGTTCTTTTCTTGAATGGTTTCTGGTAGAAAAACGAATTTCTTATCATACATCGTTTCTTCAATCCAAAAACTGACCCAATACTCGTTTGCCAATCCAAAAACATTCGGCATTATCGGTTCAATTTTCGCGATTTCCTCAGGAAGCATCACTTCAATACAGTGCCGAAGCGTTGATGTTTCGACTTTTTCGCCTGTATTTGCCTTATTGCCATAACCTTTGCTCGTTATGATAATTCCTTCGATGATATCTTCTCTGAAATTTGCCAAGAATACATTGTAAATTTTCTCGTTCGTCTCTGTCAATTCTTCAATAACAGCAACACCAATATTCTCTACTTTAGGACCAAATAATTCTTCTCGCATGCCAATAATTTTGGGCAAAAATACGCACTTACACTGCATTAATCAAATTCTAAAAAAGAAATAACTTTAGTAAGAACGTCATCTGTTCGGAGGATACGAAAATGTCCCGTTTCGCGAACCTCTTCCAAAGTAGCAGCTGACCAATTTTCTACCACTCTTTTGGATTCTTCTACACTCAAAACTTTATCGAAAGTATCATGAACAATAAAGGCTTCTTTTACGGAAATACCTTTTACAAAATTACTGACGTTCAAAATAGAAAGATCAAGCTTGAGTTCCAGTTCCAGTTTTGTGATTAATTTCTTTTTCACCTTGTTGTGCAATCCCGCTTGTTCTGCAACGACACTAATCCGATCTGCAAAACGATCAGGCGTGGTGAAAAGTGCATATTTATCAATTTCTAAATGCTGTTTTTGAGAAAGAGAATACGTTGTGGCCACTCCGCCAAAACTATGCGAAACCAATTTTGAAACTTGAAAATGTTCGACCAAAACCCCAACTAATTCGGCAAATTCAAACAAACTTGTCGACCCTTTACCTGTAGAACTATTACCGTGAGATGGACCATCAAAAGCAAGAACGGTGATGTTTTTTGCAACCAATCTCTCAATTAAATCGGCAAAATTCCCCGCTTGTCCTCCCCATCCATGAATCAACATCACTTTTTGAGGGCCTGCTTTCCATTCATACAATTGAATGTCGAATTCATTGAACTGAAACCTTTGTTTATTGGCTTTTCCTATGACTTCTTTTTCATGCGGGCGGAGTTTGTGAACTTGAGGATGCGTGAGTTTGTAATACGCATAATCCACAAATCGCTTTGGGAAAATTCCGGATAAAATATGTATGATTTTTTTCTTCAAGGTTGGTTTTTATTGCTACGAATACGTGTCAATTCGTGTAATTCGTGGCTTCATTTTCTCGCTATTCCTGTTCGTCCATACCTTCTTCGTCGGACGTGTATGTTTTCATGGAATGCTCTGTCATTCTATCGATTTCTTTGAGCTCCGCGGAGGTTAAATCGCGCCATTCACCAACAGGCATGTTCAAGTGGATATTCATAATGCGGACACGTTGCAAAGTTTGTACTTCATACCCCAAAGCTTCACACATACGACGAATCTGACGATTCAATCCCTGAGTCAGAATAATTTTAAACTCAAAACGACCAATTTGTTCTACTTCGCATGGTCGGGTTACGGTGTCTAAAATGGCAACACCTGCGCGCATATCTTCCAGAAATCCTTTGGTGATTGGATAATTTACGCTTACCAAATATTCCTTTTCATGGTGATTTCTCGCTCTTAAAATCTTGTTGACGATATCTCCATCGCTGGTCAAGAAAATCAAACCTTCACTTGGTTTATCCAATCGTCCGATAGGGAAAATACGTCGTGGGAAATTGATGAAGTCGATTATATTGTCTGGCTCAACTCTAG
>DGBF01000019.1:1479-2008 GCA_002384725.1 Flavobacteriales bacterium UBA4011 | reverse complement strand
TATTGTCTGGCTCAACTCTAGTGTCTGTAGTGCAAACGATGCCAATTGGTTTATTGAACGCAATGTAAACGTGACCTTCCTCCGTTTTGGAAACTTCTTCACCATCTACCGCAACAATATCACCTTCTGAGATTTTCGTTCCCATTTCGGGCACTTTCCCGTTTATGGTCACGCGACCAGCCTCTATCAGTTTGTCCGCTCCTCTGCGGGAACAGTAACCAATTTCGCTTAAATATTTGTTGATTCGGGTTTGCTTCTTTTCTTCCATCTTCGATATATCGCTGCAAAGATAAGCAAAGGGGATGGCCTCATGAAATAACCTGGTATACTATTTCTCGTGCAAGCGCAAAATCGAAGACGAATTCCACGTCCATAAACAAGCACTTTGTTTAGAGGCTTTCAAAGCGCCATTTGCCCAAGTATTGCAGGTATGAAATTTTGAGACACATCCATTTTTCTCAATTGCGCTTGCGTTTCTGGTGACTAGTAATTGATTCTATCATTCAATACCTTTGCATCTTCTGCGCTA
>DGBF01000019.1:0-1377 GCA_002384725.1 Flavobacteriales bacterium UBA4011 | reverse complement strand
AAACATTACCCATTTTCATGCTTTTTTTGTCCAATTTAAGACTTTTCAATGAAAGAACATGTCCTACCTCACTACTGACAAACGCGTTAAAAAAGGTTAAGCTCTGTTAAAGGCAGAAATGATAGATTAATTTCGTTAAAAAGAAGAGTTTGAGGAAGACAAGAATTAACATAGTATCGTTATTGGTTGGAACAGCATTGTTCTCTCTTCTTGTCATTCAGGCGGTACAAGTTGGTCAATTGTATGACCGGAAAAACTACCAGTTCAAACGCAAACTCAGCACCTCGCTGGAGAAAATTGCTCTCCAACACGAAAAGTCAGAAGACATCCAGCGATACATGCAGATTGTCAACAAAGATTTTAGCGGGCAATATCGAGATGTTTTAAAGGAGGAATTTCAGAATTTGTTGAGTTTAAATGAATCGATTTCAATAAAAGACACCTCTATTCTGGAGCCCGATGGTTTACACGACTATTTGGTTGTAAAAGGTAGATCGTTTGATTCTTTAACGGGAATAACCGCTGAACATAAAGTTCTGGCTCGAGATGTTCGACAATTACGCGAACTTTTTGATCAACAAAAAAAAACGATTCCGCAAAATGATTCAGTAGCCGTGGCCATCCAGTTGGACCAAAAAGTGCTGCAACAGATGTTTAAAAAAGCGAAATTCGTCAACGAAATGTTGATAGAAACCTTCCGAAGTAATGTCTATCTCCAGCCATTCGAACGTATCGACATCGCCTTTTTGGATTCGGTTATTAAAAATGAATTATCGACCGACGAATTACCTCGAGAATATCAATTCATGATTGAAGGGGAAAATACTTTACCTGTTATTTTTCCGGACCCACCGAAAACCTACAATATAAAAATTGATACCTCGCTAACCGTTTCGAGTCGAACGCAAATTTTCCCGAGTAACATGTTGGAGGATCATTTGACTTTGCATGTTTATTTTCCCAAACGTAATGCCTTCATATTAAAAGAAATGTTGGGCACCATAGGGTTCAGTCTGGCCTTGATGCTAATAATAGTCATAACAATCGTCTTCATGTTCCGAACTATTTTGGCGCAAAAAAGATTATCTGATTTGAAAAACGATTTCGTTAGTAACATGACCCACGAATTCAAAACACCTATTAGCACCATTTCTCTGGCCTGTGAGGCAATGAGCGATGCGCAAATGATGGGCAAAGCAGTCAAAAAAGCTTCCCCTTATGTAAAAATGATTGGTGAAGAAAACAAACGATTGAGCCTCCTTGTTGAAAGCATCTTACAAAGTAATGTCCTCGAAAAAGGAAAAATCAACTTGCAGGAAGAAACGATACTATTGAACGAATTGGTGTATGATATCACACAAAACGTTCAGCTTCGTG
>DGBF01000207.1:14488-15267 GCA_002384725.1 Flavobacteriales bacterium UBA4011 | reverse complement strand
TAACCTGCGCGTGAAAATGAAACTTTCATTAGAGGAAATTGCCAAAGGTGTTCAAAAGAAGATTAAAGTCAATAAATTGGTTAATGCCGATGGGGTGACTTTTAAAAACTGTGGAACATGCAATGGTTCTGGAAGAGTAACACGTGTTGCTCAGACCTTTCTTGGGGCCATGCAAACTCAATCGGTTTGTCCAAGTTGTCAAGGTGCTGGAAAATCAATCGATAAAAAACCGGCGGATGCTGATGCAAATGGGCTTATTCGGAAAGAAGAAGTTATAGAAATAGATATTCCAGCGGGAGTAGAAGAGGGAATGCAATTGAGCGTGAATGGAAAAGGTAATGCTGGCCCTTTCAATGGTGTTGCAGGTGATCTTATCGTTGTTATTGAAGAAGTTCCTCACGACGAACTAAGAAGAGACGGTGATAATTTGCATTATGATGCCTATATCAATTTTGTAGATGCCGTTTTAGGGCAGAGCATAGAGATACCTACCGTTACTGGCAAGGCCAAAATAAAAATTGAACCTGGCACTCAAAGCGGAAAAATGTTGCGATTGAAAGGCAAGGGACTTCCAATCTTGCAAAGACATTTGACTGGCGATATGTTTGTACACGTTAATGTTTGGACACCTAAAAAAGTGTCGAAAGAGGAAAAAGAAATCCTGGAGAAACTAAAAGAAAGTGAAAATTTTATTCCAACCCCGGATGCTCAGGAAAAAGGTTTTTTTCAGCGTGTCACAGATATGTTCAGTAGTTAAGTCTCCTAGAATTTTAAAAAGT
>DGBF01000207.1:6154-14228 GCA_002384725.1 Flavobacteriales bacterium UBA4011 | reverse complement strand
TACGGACAAACACAAGCGGAAACCAAAGTTGAATATACACAAGGAACATTTTTAGGGAAAACAGCTCCTATCAGTGAATGGGTGGGAGATCCTGTTGATTTTTCAAATATTGCTGCCAAAGAAGGTGCTGTGAAAGAAAATCGCAAGCGTCCAGAGGCAAAAGATATCAATGCAATTGAGTATGATGGCGCTTTGCAAGAAACATACGGAACATCTCCAAATAAAGCTCCACTTGTTAACTTTAACGGAATGAATGGTGCTTTTCCACCGGATCCATCAGGAGCTGTAGGGCCAAATCATTACGTACAAGCTGTCAATTCTTCTTGGAGAGTATATAGTAAAACGGGCACTCCAATGTCTAGTGCTATGCCTTTATCTTCACTTTGGACAGGTAGTTCAAGTGACGGTGATCCAATTGTAATGTATGATAGACACGCGGATCGTTTTGTGGTCACACAATTCCAAATTGGTAGTAATGAAATTCTTTTTGCAGTTTCAGCGACGCCAGATCCAACGGGTTCTTATAATACCTACTCATACAGCTTATCAAGTTTTCCTGATTATCCGAAATATTCAGTTTGGTCAGATGCATATTACATGACAGCAAATTCAAGTAATCAAAATGCAGTAGCATTCGATAGAAATGCTATGTTGGCTGGAAATCCAACAGCAAATATGATTGCACTGACGCTGCCAGGTTTTTCAACACAATACGGTTTTAAAAGTGTCTTACCTGCCGATGCCGATGGAGCTCTACCGCCAGTTGGAACCCCAAATTACATGTTTTACTTCCAAGATAACCTGTGGAATGGGGTTTCTACAGATGTGATCAAGATCTTGAAATTCAGCGTCGATTGGAATACACCTAGCAACAGTTCAATTACAACTCATCAGACGCTATACCCTGCATCATTCAATTCTGTCTTTACAAACAGTTGGAATGATATTGAACAAAAAGGAACTTCTCAGAAATTAGATGCAATCGCTTCCGTCTTTAATTACAGAGCACAATACATTCGTTGGGGAGCATATAATACGGTTATGTTAAACATGCCTGTTGATGTAAACAACAATAACAGAGCTGGGATACGATGGTATGAATTAAGACAAGATGAAGCAACAGCGCAGTTCTCTATTTTTCAAGAAGGAACATATTCTCCAGCTGGCAATGACAACCGTTGGATGGGAAGTATCGCTATGGATATGAATGGAATTATCGGTTTAGGATTCTCTATTGCGGGACCGGACCGTTATGCAAGTTTGGCGTACACAGGTCGTTTCCCTTGGAATAACCCGGGAGAAATGGGTGTAGAAGAATTTATCGCTATCGATGGAACTGGCTTCCAATCTGGAGGTAATCGATTTGGTGATTATGCGCAAATGAGTTTGGATCCAAATGGTCAAACATTTTGGTATACTGGTGAATATTTAGGAGCTGGTGGTTCAAGAAAAACGAGAATTTTCTCTTTCGATTTGTTTGCAACAGTGAGTAACCCTCAAACGAGTATTAATTCTTTAGAAATGGTAGCGTACCAAAATCAAAATCAACTGAAGGTTGAGATGGAAGGTGTTCAGTTTACAGATGAATTACGAGTTGAATTGTTGGAAATGTCCGGAAGAACAATTCGAGTAACGAATCAAAAAATTGACAACCAAGCGTTGAACGTATCTTGGGAGATTAGTTCATTACCAAAAGGCACCTACATTGTTGTTGTTGGTGGTGAAAGCTTTCAGCGAACGCAGAAGATCATTCTTCAGTAATATATAAGAAATAGATATAAAAGCGTCTCTAAGCTAGAGGCGCTTTTTTTATGATTGATTTTTCGGCAATTTTTTTCAGCACTTCTGGTTTAAGAATACGAATTCGTTTTCCAGAACTCTCAATCAAATGTTCTTCTTTAAAATAATACATCACACGAACCACTGATTCTTTTTCTGCTCCAATGTAGTTAGAGAAATCATCGCGTCCAATAAAAATCTCACGGGAATCTGAATTTCCATTTTTCGATAATAAATAAAGCAGACCAAAGGCTGTACGTTGCTGTAAATTATATTGTCCCAATAATTGAGAGTGATAAATTTGTTGCATAGAATCTTCACTAATACGGAGAATGAATTCATGCATTAACGTTTCATCCGTTTTAATGGCCAGCAAACTAGCCGCCCTTGGTAGGTGTAATACTTCAACATCTGATAGACATACAGCATTATCAAAGTGATTTTTATCAAGAAATAATGAGCGATGTCCTAATATATCACCGAACCCGCAAAACTTAAAAATGGATTCTCGGCATTCTATACCAAAAACAAATTGTTTGACTAATCCTGATAGGATAGCGTAAGTACCATTGTTAGCAGATTTTTCAGAGAAAATAACGTCTCCTTTGGAAAATTTTACAAGTTTTAATTCCTTGAAAACTTCAGGTGATAATCTCGATTCTATGAATTTAATTAATTCATTTTTATTCATGTTTTCTTTTTTGGTTTGCATAAAAAAGTATTAAACAGCTCGGTTTATAGTGTCGTGTCAGGTAAAAACAGTAAAAACGTAAATCAAATATACATAAAAATGACTTCGTAACAGAAATCAAAAAAGGAAGTGTTTATAAATCCCAAGCGCCAATATCCGGCGTTGAAATATTTCGAGGATTCTCACAAAAATCGAAAAAGGAGGGAAAAGCCGTATTAGCTGAATTATTCAAAGGAGATAAATTTTGGAAGGTGTAAATGCCTTCGTTAATATTATTGAAAAGAGGATTTTCATTCCAAATGTTGTTCAAGAAATAACTATCCGTCGGAATAAATTCGGAGTAGATTAAATTTCTTTGAATATTAAAATTTAAAGTCACCGCACCGCCAGGATTCGAGGTGTTAATTACCATTTCGGTCAAAGAATTTCCAGTTATCGCGCAATTCGTAATCGTTCCTTGGTTGATATTTCCAATGATAGTTGGTTGTGAAGGATCGTTTGGTTCATACATATTTGTTATTCCAACTGCCGCAACAGAGCCTCCGTAGCTTAATATATTGCAATTATTGAAATTGAAATCTCCACCGCCAAGTACAAACAATCCATGCGATTCATTTTTGTGTAGAATACAGCTTTCTGCCAAAACTTCGGCGCCATCAAAAATGAAAATCCCGTACCGACTATTGTTGTGAATTTCCGAATATTTAATGTCCAAGGTTGGCCCAGACGTATTCGGATCACGACTAAATAGATGAATACCTGCCGTTCCATTTTTTATTTCCACATGTCGGAAAGTCGATGGACGCGCCTCTTGCATGTAAATACCATAATATTGACCTCGTTGATCTTGGTAATATTGCTCCAATCGATCACCTTGAATAACGACTTTTTCGTTCTTAGTTCCTACAATATTTAATGTTCCTTTGTAATTGTAGATTAAGGCATTCTTATGCATGAAAATTTGGGTTCCAGCCTCAATTGTCAAGGTTTGGGCAGAATCGATTCCAGCGAACCCATAGATTAAATGGGGCTTGTCATTTGACCAAACTCCCGAGTTGAAGTCATTTTGATGATAATACATGTCTTGTCCCCAAACCGCCAGCACTATAAATTGATCTTTGCCATTCGTCCGAAAACGAATTTTATCCTCAATCACCATCGGATTGGTGGCATTGTTCACTTGCAAGGTAACTTCCACAAAAATAAAGAGGCTATCGTCTTTCTCAATTTCTAAATTGGCAAAACTAATGCCTTTTAATCCGTCTACATTAATACGAAAAGGCGAATTACTGCCTCCGACCAATTCAATTTCATCGACATTAAGTGTTTTATTCGAATTGTTATAGATTTTCAGTCGTTGAGTTGTTGATCCAATGGTGGTGAAAACCGTATCAAAAACAACGGTGTCTTTCGAAAAATCTAAATTTCCTGTTGAGAATCCTTGAAACTTTTTGCAAGAAGTAGTCGAAAGTCCAGCAAATAAGAGAATCGCTAGAATAATTGCCGAGAAAACGGTGCGCATGTTCATCATTGGTGTCAAAAATAACGTAATTTGTAGAAAGTTTATTTTATTTGTAGAAGTTTTGAGGATATTTAAAAATCTTTCTCTAAATTTGCACTCCCTTTCAGGGAAACATTGACTTTAATAGAAATAAGATGAGAAAAGATATACACCCAGAAGATTACAGACCAGTTGTATTCAAAGACATGTCTAATGATTACGCGTTTTTGTGTCCTTCATGTGCACCTACTTCTGAAACAATTAAATGGGAAGACGGAAATGAGTATCCGTTAGTAAAATTGGATATTTCACACAAATCACACCCGTTCTTTACAGGAATCGTTCAATTCGTCGATACTGCAGGTCGTATTGATAAATTCAACAACCGTTTCGGAGCAAGAAAGAAATAATTTTCTTACAAAAATATGTAATCCCGTTTCGATACCTTTCGGAACGGGATTTTTTGTTTTCAAAAATTCTTGACTTAAACGTATTAACAATCATTTCCTCCTCTATCTTTGTATCATGAATCAACGTTTTATCTTATTAATTTTCGCTTTTGTATTGTCCAGCAATTATACGTCCGCTGGGAAAATAGAGAAGGGGTTTAAAAGTTTGGAGGTGTATGATTATTTCGATGCAAAGAATAAATTCGAAAAGAAATTAAAGAAGTCGACCACATCACCAGCTGCATTTGGATTGGCGACTATCTATTTTCGTCAGGATAATCCTTTTCACAGTATAGACTCTGCATACAATTTGATTCGCATGTCAGAGGCTACATTTCCTAACCTAAAGGAAAAAAAGGCAGTGAAATATCAAGAATATGGTTTTTCAATGGAGGCCATTAAAAACTTAAAGAATCAAATCTCGGGTTATTATTTCGACCAACTGACGATTAAAAGTTCCATTAATGAATGGAATCGATTCATCTCTAGAAATCCAGAGTTTTTCGACATCAATAGAGCGTTTTATATTCGTGATTCTTTAGCTTTTGGAAAGGCGAAATCTGTTAACACGACTCGCGCTTTAAAGGAGTTTCTCGAAATTCACCCCAATTCGGAACTAAAAAGGAGTGCCATAGAGGCTTTTCATATGGCGGAGTATCGAGAACAAACCATGGATGGAACTGTGTTTTCCTATGAAAAGTTTATCGAAAAGTTTTCGAGCAATCCATATGTTCCACAAGCGCAAGACCAAATTTATGATTTAACAACGAAAGACAATACAGTAGAGGTATTGAATGCGTTTATTAAAAAGTATCCAGATAACAGGAACAAGGAGGATGCTTGGAGAAGATTGTATCAAGTTTACATGTACGAATATTCAGATGAACGCATCGAACAATTCGAAACAGAATTTCCGAATTACCCGTTCAGTCAAGAGCTAAAAACAGATTTGCAATTCTCTCGTTTGAATTTATTTCCTTTTCGAGTATTCAACAAGTTTGGCGCAATGGATGTAGATGGGGATATTAAAATTCCGCCTATTTATGAATCCATGGGCCTGTTTAGCGAAGGTTTGTCTATGGTTGGAAGAGACGGTAAATTGGGGTTCATCAACAAACAGAATGAATTGATCATTCCTTGTATGTACAATTCGGCTTATGATTTTGAGCAGGGAAGAGCAATTGTAGAATTAGAAGACAAATACGGACTAATTGATCGAACCGGAAAAATTCTTTTGCCAATTGAATTTGATGATATTGGTTCGTTTTCTGAAGGATTGATTTATGCTCAGCAAAATGGAAAATACGGGTATTACGATAAGTTTGGACAAGAGCAGATCAAAGCGAATTTTTCAGAAGCCTATGGTTTTTCAAACGGTATTGCAAGAATTCAAGTAGGCGAAAAGCAATCGTTTATCAATAAATTGGGCGAATTCCTTTTCCCACCGACATATGAAGAGCTTAATTTCTTTACAGGAAATTCTGTTGTTTATTTGGAAGATGAATACTACGGTTTAAAGACCATGGATGGGAACGAAATCTTACCAGCGAACTACGACTATATCGGTCCACTTGCCGACGATGTTGCCATGATTAGTGAAGATGGAGCCATTGGTTACATCGATTCATTAGGCAAAGTCATCATTACACCACGCTTTGAAGAGTTTGCCAATAGTTCTTTTCTTGGTCGTTTCGAAAACGGAGTGGCAATTGTTCGATTCAAAGGTAAAATGGGTGTTATCGATAAATCTGGAAAATTTGTAGTGAAGAACATCTACTCCGAAATGGGTAAAAATTCAGAGCTCATAGCCTTCAACAAAGGGAAACTTTGGGGATATTTAGATAGAAGAGGCAAGATAGTGATTCAGCCAAAATACAGTTGGTCAGAGAGTTTTGTGAAAGGTGCAGCCATTGTTATGTTGGATGGCAAACAAGGCATGATTTCAACTTCAGGAAAAGAACTAATTGCAATAGAATACGATGAAATAACCAGGATAGAAAGTGACTTTTTTATCATCGAAAAAGAAACGAAACGAGGATTAGTGAACCAAGTAGGCAAGCTAATTGTACCGGTTGAATACCAGGAGATTAGACAATTAAATGAATTAACCTTCGTTTTAGTAAAAGGGAATCAATTGGAATATTTGTATCTTCCTGACAACAGTATCGTACAACAGAAGTAATGAACCGCTTTTTTGAATTAATAGACAAATACAAGTTTGGACTCATCGCAGTCGTAGCAGGGTATGTGTTCATTTTTTCTTATTTACAAATGGAGTCGTACACTAAATATACACCCATCTCTTCTTTTCAAGACGGTCCTGAAATTATTCCCGAGGAAGAAATTATTCTTGATCCCGAACAAATAGAGGTTCCACCCAATTATAGTGGCGATGTAAAAAACATGGTGCGCGACCGGAATGACAAGCGGGAAAAAAGCTGGGAGGACTACTCACAGAACAAATCGAGCAAATCTATTGAGCAGCAGGTAAAAAATTATGAAGCGAAACTTTTCGAAGAATCAGGCGGTAAGGCCGATCGGGAGAAAATGATTCAAGAGTACAAAGACAAATTGCAGCGCGATGCCGATCAGAAGAAAAAAGATGCCGCAAAGAATAAGGGTGATGCGAATTCAAATGGTGGCGCTAAACAATTTGCCGGAAGTGTAATGGTGGATTGGGAATTGTCAAACCGAAATGCGCATCAAAATAACAATTGGAATGTTCGTAATCCAGGCTATACATGCGGAAAAGGTTCTGGCTTGGTAGTCATTATTATTTCCGTCAACCAAGGTGGCAACGTTGTATCTCAAAAGTACGATGCGAGTTCGAGCACAGGGGCGACCGAATGTATGATTACACAAGCAATGAAATATGCAGGCATGTCCCGTTTCGATTATAGTGGAACAGCTCCTAGAACCCAGGAAGGTAAAATCTATTATACCTTCGTTTCTCAATAATTCTATGTCGTTTAAAGATACGCTTCGGTCACTCACACCTCAATTTTTCCTCGATCTATTCCGAGCGAACAAGAAAAAACAAACCCGCAAGAAAATTGAAGCCGAGCTCAAGGCTGGCAATCAAATTTCGGAAGTAGATCTCATTAATCAAATTAAGAATCTTGGTATTGAACCCGATGATGACGTACTCGTTCATTGTGCTTTTTCGAAACTAGGTGCAGTGGAAGGAGGTCCACAAACTTTGGTGACCGCCTTGCAGAATGTCATAGGAGAAATGGGTAATTTGTTGATGCCATCTTCCCCAAATGCTTCCTTTCAATTAGAGTACGTTCAGAACATCGATGTTTTTGATGTAGAGAACACTCCTTCAAGAATGGGCGCCTTGAGTGAAGTTTTTCGCAGTAGCCCCGATGTGCAACGTTCAGCTCATCCCACAGAACCCATTTGCGCTTGGGGCAAAGATGCTACTTGGTATGTTGAAAATCACGAAACAGATGGCACGGCATATGGTAAAAACAGTCCCTTCTTTAAATTGACAAAGAAGAAAGGGAAGATTCTATACATTGGCGTTACCTTAGACAATGCAGGAACCAGTTTGCATGCTTCAGAAGATGCTATTCCCAATTTCAAATATCCCGTTTATGAAGATGAAGTTTTCACCGTGAAAGTGAAGAATAGAGATGAAACATTTGACGT
>DGBF01000207.1:3607-6049 GCA_002384725.1 Flavobacteriales bacterium UBA4011 | reverse complement strand
GTTAAGACCAAAGTCCACAATCCTGATCAAAGCAAGAAGCGGCAATGTGATGGCTTATTGCCTATGTTTGTGAAAGCAGGAGTTGCAAAACAAATGAAATTAGGTACAGCAAATACATGGGTTTTTGATGCGGAAGCTATGTTGACTACTTTGGTTGCCGAATATGAGAATGGGGTGACGATGTATACACCCCTCGGTTAGTCAATTATTCCTGAAAAGCCACATGTTTTTATTGTTTTTCCAATCCGTGGGTCTAGTTGAGAAAGGAGTTTATGATGCTCGTGCATTGTATTTTGGAGTCATGTAACAAGGATAAATTCCTTTGGCTTTAACGGGTGCAGCCATCGGTATAATATCTTTAATAGGCTACACACCCGATATTTTCGCAGGACCAGCCATGGGTTATCTTTTAGATGAATCGCTTGGTATAGAAGGACATTAAAATGTGTTTTGGATGTTATCTGGATTTTCCATGATTGGTGGAATTGCTGCGTATCGATATTTCGTTCGCTAAGGAAGAACGAAATAGCTTTCAAATCACTAAATTTGTATCAAAACAGTCAACAAATGTCCGAAAGAAACTGGCAAACCATTAAAAAATACGAAGAAATCACATTCAAAACCTGTAATGGTGTAGCTAGAATCGCTTTCAATAGACCGGAAGTGCGGAATGCATTTACACCCAAAACTGTGGATGAGTTATGGGAAGCTTTGATCATGTGCCATGAAAGTCAAGAAATTGGCGTCGTGTTGCTCACTGGAGAAGGACCTTCTCCAAAAGATGGTGGATGGGCCTTTTGTTCAGGTGGCGATCAACGTGTTCGTTCTACGACGGGTTACAAAGGCGCTGATGGTATCAATCGTTTCAATATTCTAGATGTGCAACGTCAAATTCGTTTTATGAACAAGGTAGTGATTGCCGTAGTTCCTGGATGGGCTGTTGGCGGTGGACATAGTTTGCACGTCGTTTGCGATTTGACCTTGGCCAGTAAAGAGCATGCTATTTTCAAACAAACTGACGCCGATGTTGCCAGTTTTGATGGAGGTTTCGGTTCCGCATATTTGGCCCGTCAAGTAGGACAAAAAAGAGCTAGAGAGATCTTTTTCCTAGGTGCTGATTACACAGCGCAAGAAGCTTTTGAAATGGGCATGGTTAACAAAGTTGTTCCTCACGCAGAACTAGAAGATGTCGCTTACGATTGGGCACAAGAAATTATGTCTAAAAGTCCGACGGCTATAAAAATGTTGAAATTTGGTTTCAACTTAATCGACGACGGTTTGGTGGGTCAGCAAGTATATGCTGGTGAAGCAACCCGTTTGGCCTATGGAACTGAAGAAGCAGTTGAAGGTAGAAACGCATTCTTGGAGAAAAGACCTCGTGATTTTTCGAAGTTCCCTAAATTCCCTTAACATAGAAAAGTGAAGACAGCTGTAATTGTAGCTTTAACATTGGCCGGTTTGATTCCTGCAGGAGGATTGTTGTTTTTTGGTAAACAAAGTTTAACTACAGTTGTGGTACCACCAATGGAATTTATTGCAGAAAATGTCGTGATTTTGGTCATTGATGGTCCGCGCTATACAGAAACATTTGGAGCCGAAAACATGAAGTATATTCCGAATTTTCGGGATAGTCTTTTACCACAAGCTACCTTTTTCGAAGATTTCTCGAATAATGGTTCAACATTCACCAACGCGGGACACGCTTCAATAACCACAGGACGTTATCAAAAAGTAGAAAACAGTGGCTTGGAAGCGCCAAAATATCCGAGTATTTTCCAGTATTACATGCGTCAAAGGAAACGTAATTACAATGATGCTTGGATCATTACTTCGAAAGGGAAACTAGATATTCTTGCCAATTCTACCTACGATGGTTGGACGAACCAAGACATGGCACGCACTTGGTGTGGGCCAGAAGGAGAAGGTTACGGTTATGGTAACGATCCGTATACAATGGAAATTACAGATAGTATTATAAAAAATTTTCACCCTAGATTATTATTGGTCAATCTTCTAGAGGTGGATGTAAATGGTCATGGAAAAAACTGGGAAGGTTATATTAAAGGTATTCAAAGTACCGACCAGCAAGCTTTGCAATTGTGGAATATGATACAAAGTGATCCCATTTACAAAGACAAAACGGCGCTCTTCATTACAAATGATCATGGACGTCATTGCGATGGTCACAAGGACGGATTTGTGTCACATGGTGGTGGATGTAAATGTTGTCGTAAAATTAGCTTGGTGGCGCTCGGTCCTGATTTCAAAAAAGGCAGAGTAGTATCCGAACCCTATGAATTGATAGATATTGCAGCTACAGCGGCTGAAATATTAGGAATAAATATGTCTTTAAGTAAAGGTCGCTTCATGACCGATTTAGTCTTCGACAAGGAATAAGTCAACCTATTTTTCTAGAAAAAGTCACCTCATTTTTATGAATAA
>DGBF01000207.1:2822-3482 GCA_002384725.1 Flavobacteriales bacterium UBA4011 | reverse complement strand
AAAAAAATCACCTCATTTTTATGAATAATTTCATGGTTAGTTTTATTATTCTGTTTGGAACAATTATCTTTTCAAGATACCTCACCAACAAAGGGAATAAACATTTGGAAGCAGAGCATAAGGCAAAACTTGTCGATCTTTTTGGACGATCAAATATGGTTTCAGGAGTTTTATAGCTTTCTGCTGTAGTAGTTTATAACTTCTTGACGAGTGAAAACCTTATGGATCCTAAATTATTGACCATCTGCTTCTTTGGATTTCTGTTTGTTCAAGCAAGAAATCCCTGTAAGAAATTAAAACAAAATGATTTTCCGGAAGAATACATCAAATTATATATTGGTTCCAAAGCCATTCGAACTTTCGGCATGCTGGCTTTCATATTCGTGCTCTACGCATAAAAAAACTCTCCATTATTTAAAGAGGCTCGTAATATCAGTTTATCTTTTGAATCTTATTTCTTAAAGTTGTCGGCAATAACCAAGTCCTTTGTTCCGTGCCCCCAAGAATAGAAACCTTCTCCAGATTTGATTCCTTTTTTGCCCGCCATGACCATATTTACCAATAATGGACATGGTGCATATTTAGGATTTCCAAATCCATCGTGAAGTACATTGAGGATAGCCAAACAGACGTCTAATCCAATAAAATCTGCCAATTGCA
>DGBF01000207.1:0-2668 GCA_002384725.1 Flavobacteriales bacterium UBA4011 | reverse complement strand
CCAATAAAATCTGCCAATTGCAAAGGTCCCATTGGGTGGGCCATTCCTAATTTCATTACTTGGTCTATTTCATCAACACCAGCAACGCCTTCATATAAAGTATAAATCGCTTCGTTGATCATTGGCATCAAGATACGGTTGGCAACAAATCCTGGGTAATCGTTCACCTCTACAGGGATTTTCGATAATTTCTTCGACAAGTCCATAATGGAATTCGTTACTTCATCTGAAGTGGAATAACCGCGAATGATTTCGACTAATTTCATCACAGGAACGGGGTTCATAAAGTGCATCCCAATAACTTTATCCGGACGATCCGTTACAGCTGCAATTTTGGTAATAGAAATAGAAGAAGTATTTGTCGCTAAAATCACTGAGGTTGGCGTTACCTCACAAAGATTTTTGAAAATTTGCAATTTCAAATCCACATTTTCAGTTGCTGCCTCAACAACAAGATCAACTCCTTCAACACCAGCACCCATATCTGTATAAGTGGTGATATTCGCTAAAGTTTCTGTTTTTTCGGCTTCTGTAATTTTCTCTTTCGCCACTTGCCGATCCAAGTTTTTTTCGATGGTTGCCATTCCTTTTTCCAAAGATGCGGACTGAACATCAATCAAACTTACTTTATATCCAAATTGCGCGAAAGTATGTGCGATACCATTCCCCATGGTTCCCGCTCCGATTACAGCTACGTTTTTCATTGTTTATTTTTTTTTGCAAATATAATGATTTACTTCTATCCATGCCTTTGAAGTGGGTGATTACTCTCGTTAGAGAAAGAGGATGGCCAAAGTAAAAAGACAGGATTTGTTTTGAAAAAAAGATTGTGAATCCGGCTTCTTAATCGCTGTCCTAAGGGGAAGAAATTATGTATCTTTATACCGTGAAAAAAACACCAAATAAAATAGTTTTCTACGACGGTGATTGCGGGCTTTGTAACCGTTCCGTCCAGCTCATTCTTAAATACGAAAAGGACCACAGTATTCACTTTTCAGCTTTACAATCAGAATTCACAAAAAAATATTTTGAAACAAACAATTGGAGTTTACCCAAAATGGATACTTTCAATTTCGCAGAAGATGGTAAGTTACTTTCAAAATCAGAAGCGGCGTTTCAGGTGGCGAAACACTTGAAGTTTCCCTTGAGTTGGTTACGGATTTTTTCCATTCTTCCACAATGGGGTGCAGATCAAGTGTATAATTTAGTTGCCAAATACCGACAAAAGTTAGTGAAATCTTATTGTCATTTACCGACATCTTCTCAAAGGAAACGCTTTCTTTAAGCAGAAACAAAGTTACAATCAATAGTTTTTCACAATTCGACAGACATGCGCAAAATGAACAAAAGAGGCGATTCTAATAGAGAAAGAAAAAAAGGAAGGAGAATTTTTTAAAATTCGATTTCTATGGTTCTAATAAAAATTGTTAACCAAAAATTTATTGGCGAAAATAAGGTATGATGCTCTAAGAATTTAGAAAAATCAAAATTTAAATTTTTAGATGAGATGCTTTTGATAACTCACTTAGTTCACTCATTTTTAATTTGGATTTACACTGATTAATGAAAACTTGATTACATTTCCTTTTTAAACGGTTCGAAATTTGTTACTCAGGCAGTCCAATGAGGTTAAAAATAGTCTTTCTTATATTTATTTTGTTTTCCTTCAAGAAAGCAGTGCCGCATTATTTGAAAGAAATAAAGTCGGAACAAGAATTTAAAATGCTTTGTTCCGAACCTTTGACTAACAAATACAGCGATGTCACTTCTGTTAAAGTCATTTATGATCTTGAAACGAAGGAACTCTATTTCGCCAATTCCAGGTACTATAAATTTCATTACGAATTTTGCGAAGCTATTATTGAACCCGACCTTTATCTTGGCCGTTTTAATGTAGACAATTACGCATATGATTCTGCGGATAGACGCTATTTGTTGTGCAACATTAATTATTTCAAGTACTTGGAAGAATATAGTGTTGAGCTATCGCCATCCGATTATATGCCGCAGAACCAAATTGAATTGATGATGGACGTAATGAAAAAGGCTGTCTTTTTCGGTGATAAGTTGAGTTTAATGTTGAGCACCGAACGCCTGCAAAGCTTAGCACCGAAATTTCCCAAAAGCTTCAAATTGCTCACACCTGAAGAGATTTACAAAAACATGAAAGTTCAATCGGTTTCGGAAGGGAAAGCAATTGGCAACCTACGTTTCGTTGAAGATTTGAAAAGCGAAGTGAATACATTAAAACGAACGGATATCATCGTTATTAAAGAAACACCGCTTATTTTACCTCATGTTGCCGGAATTATTGTAGCAGAATTCCAGACGCCATTGAGCCATTTAACCATTTTAGGCCGTAACCGAAAAGTTCCCGTTTTAGCTTTGAAGAATGCATTTGAGAATGAAGAATTAAAGGCTTTAGAAGGCAAAAATGTGCTTTTAAATGTCTTTCCAACGTTTTACAAACTGGCAGTCACAACCGAATCTTCAAATAACGAAAACAAAAATAATCCGAAGATAAAGTTGACCTGTGATCTAGAAGTTAAAAACTTGGTAAGTGTTTCAGATTACAAACGAGATTTGAGCGATTACATTGGTAACAAAGCATCGAATTTCAGTTTACTCAATGCGCTCAGTAAAAACGGAAAATTCAAAGTTCCTGAAG
>DGBF01000211.1 GCA_002384725.1 Flavobacteriales bacterium UBA4011 | reverse complement strand
GTAATTTGTTTGAGAATGGAAAGGGATTTCGCTTCCCTTAATCCCTCCTGAAGGAGGAGGTTAAAGAATATTAACTTCCCTTTCCAACTGAACCCCAAACATCTCCTTTACCGTATCCAAAATTTTGGTGGATAAATCGTAAATGTCCTGACCTTTCGAACCACCGTAATTGACTAAAACCAAAGCTTGTTTTGAATGAACTCCATAATTTTTAATTCGCATGCCTTTGAAACCGGCTTTTTCGATGAGCCAACCGGCGGCCAATTTGGTTAAACTTGGATTAAGTCGATCTGGGTATTGTGGCATATCTGGATAAGCAGCTAACAGTTTTTCAGCCTGTGCTTTCTCAATAACCGGATTCTTAAAAAACGACCCTGCATTGCCAATTTCTTTAGGATTCGGCAACTTACTTTCTCGAATGGCGATAACAGCATTACTGACGTCTCTGATAGTCGGATTATTAATACCTTTACTGTTCAATTCATCGTTAATGGCACCATATGAAGTATTGACATTTGCTTCTTTGTTCAGTCGAAATTCAACGTTAGTGATGATATATTGATCTTTTAATGCTCTTTTGAAAACACTTTCTCTATAGCCAAAAGCGCATTGTTCGGTATTAAAAGTATGCACTTCTCCTGAAGCAATATGCAAAGCTTCTAATTGATGAAAAGTGTCTTTAATTTCAATGCCATAAGCACCAATATTCTGCATAGGACTAGCCCCTACACTACCTGGAATCAAGCTTAGATTTTCAATTCCCGCCAGATTTTTATTCAAACAATTCAAAACGAATTCGTGCCACACCTCTCCCGCACCCGAGCGAACAATTGCGTCTATATTGGTTTCTGAAATGACTTCAATTCCTTTTATCTCATTTCTTAAAACAATTCCTTTAAAATCTTGGGTCAACAACAAATTACTTCCACCACCCAAAACGAGCAAAGGCAAATTTAATCTCTTCACTTCTGCCAGCTGAGATTTTAATTCATCAACGGACGAGAATCTCCCGAAATAATCGCATTTCATGCTGATGCCGAAAGTGTTGTATGGTTGTAGATTAAAATGGGTTTGAAACATGTGGGTAAAGATAGGTAGGATTCTATCTCAAATTTATTTCTTTAGGAAAGGATTTTAAAAGTGGTTAGTTGATAAAATGGGATTTTAGTGAATTTATACAATTGAGCTTATAGCAACTCACCTTCCGTCCCGCCTCAGGGCGGGAAACCAACTTGTACTTCAATTTTAATTTTCACTGTACTTTAAGCTTCCCTCCTTGAGGAGGGACTGAGGGAGGTGAAATCCTATGATTTAAGTTTCAAACCGATAAATCCATGGGCTGAGCCTGTCGAAGCCCGACAATTATTCCTTAATTTTACAAAATGAAATTACGCCAAGTTCCCCTCGAATATATCGAAGCACTATTCAAAAACACCATGATGGAAACCTTAGGAATCCGTTGCGTGGAGCTAGGCGACGACTATGTGGTAGCGACAATGCCGGTAGACAAACGAACACATCAACCTTTAGGATTGTTACATGGTGGAGCAAGCGCAGCTCTCATTGAAAGTATCGCATCGATGGGTTCGACTTTATTGATTGATCTCGAAAAAGAAGTGCCAGTTGGCTTGGAAATAAATGCAAATCACATTAGTGGAATGAAAAATGGATTGGTCAAAGCGATTGGAAAATTAGTACACGGCGGCAGGCGAACGCATGTGTGGCAAGTGGATTTGTTCGACAATGAGACCGAAAAACTGGTCTGCACCGGACGCTTAACCGTAATGATCGTTCCAAAATAGAAATGGCAGATATCCTAATATATCGAATACCTGAGAAAGAAGTCGTTGATCAAACGGGCGAATTTCGACGCACAAGCGTTCCTGATTCGACGAGTAATTTCTGCATTGCCAACAGCAACAAAAGTGCGCTCTATTATTTTCATGAAACGGGCGAAAAAGCTGCATATTTTTATTCGGATCGAGCTCCGTATGCGGTAAGTAAAAAAGAATATTTGATGGGGGGCGAATCTCTCATCCACAATTTCGATTTGCACGGATTGCAAAAAGCGGTGTACGGACGAGTGAAAAGCGTTTACTTCGACGAAACAAAATGTCGTGAGATGTTTGATGAATTGTGCGAACGTTACCCAAAAGCTTTCGTCTATCTCGTTTCTAGCGAATTATTCGGAACATGGATAGGTGCAACACCTGAAGTTTTACTATCGATGCATGGACACCAGGGATATACTATGTCGCTTGCTGGAACCAAAAAAGTTCACGCCGGCGAAGCATGGGACGACAAAGAAATGGAAGAACAATACATCGTGACGGAGTTTATCCAAAACAGATTGTTGACCCAAGATTTACAAGAAATTGAACAACATGGGCCCTTCGATATTGATGCTGGACCTGTCAAACATTTGCGCACCGATTTTTCGTTCTACAGTCCAGATAAATCGGCGATAGACATTGCATTAGAACTCCACCCGACACCTGCAGTAGCTGGTGTTCCAACGAAAATAGCACAAGATTTAGTAGCGACCATCGAACCGTTTTACCGTGATTTATACACCGGCTTCATCGGTGCTACAGACGAGAAAAACAGTTATTTGTACGTCAATTTGCGTTGCTGTCAAATTTTACCGGGAAAGGCCTATTTGTACATTGGGGGTGGATATACATCTTCCTCTATTCCTGAAGATGAATGGGAAGAAACGGAAAACAAAGCCCGGACTTTATTGGACATCTTAGAAAAAATTGATCCTCGATGAGTTATTTGACGAGTGCAAAAAAGAACGTCCATTTATTTGTTGAAACCTGTGTTGCAGCTGGCTTGAAACATATAGTCATTTCCCCAGGTTCACGAAACGCCTCTTTGACCATTTCTTTTGACGAACATCCTGAAGTAAAAACGACTTTGGTGCACGACGAGCGCAGTGCTGGATTTTTCGCCCTTGGAATCGCACTTCAATTGCAAGAACCCGTTGCTGTTTTATGTACTTCCGGTTCAGCTGTCCTAAATTATTTTCCAGCGGTTGCTGAAGCTTATTACCAAAATATTCCTCTAATCGTCATCAGTGCCGATCGTCCACAAGAATGGATCAATCATGGTGATGGGCAAACGATTATGCAAGACAATGTGTTCGGAACACATATGCACAGTTTCATTCAACTTGAGGACAAATACGAGACTGAACATTACTATCAGTTTCTCTGCATGGAAACGCTCGATATTATCAATAAAGCAAAAGGTGAATGGTCTGGGCCCGTTCATATCAATTTTGCTTTGGAGGAGCCTTTATACAACACAGTCGAAGTGTCTGATTTTCATGCAGCACAAGCTAAATGCCTCAGTTATGCTGACCAGACCAAATCCAATATAGAGAATTCGACTACTATAGATTGGGCACTTTTTCAAAATCAATGGTCAGCGGCCAAAAAGAAGATTGTGCTATGCGGTCAAATGCCTAAAAAAAGAGCTTTATTAGACCAATTGAAAACCATGTCCGAAGATCCGACGGTGCTCATTATGGTGGAAAACACCTCCAATTTGTATGATTTAAAGTTCGTGCATTGCATAGACAGAACCATCGAACATTTGGACCGAAATAATTCTGATTTTATTCCTGAAATACTCGTCACTTTGGGCGGTGCAATTGTTTCAAAAAAAATCAAGAACCTGTTCCGCGATTGGAACATTCAACACCACTGGCGAGTTGGCTATGCGTTTCCAGAAATGGACACTTTCCGTCACCTTTCAGAATCGGTGGAATGTGCGCCAACCAACTTTATCCGAAAATTGAACGAAGCGCCCCGGAACACAGTGGAATTATATGCTTCCAAATGGAAAAGCATCGACTTTATTCGCCAAGAAAAAACGACTGAATTTTGTAAAAGTGCACCTTTCTCCGATTTAAAAGTCTTTTCTATTCTAAACGATTACTTGCCTGAAATGAGTGTCGTTCACCTCGGAAATTCGAGCGTTGTGCGCTACGCTCAGTTGTTCGACCCCATAGCTTCAATTACCTATCAATCCAACAGAGGAACGAGCGGAATCGATGGAAGCATGAGCACAGCAACTGGCGCCGCTTTCGCAGACAAAGACTCATGGCACGTGCATGTCACAGGCGATATCAGCTTTTTCTACGACAGCAATGCCCTCTGGAACAAATTCTTAACGCCCAATCTTCGCATTTTCTTGATTAACAACGAAGGCGGCGGGATTTTTAAAATTATCCCGGGTCCCAATTCTACCCAGCAATACAAAAAATACTTCGTAGCCGAACACCAGCATTCTGCCGAGCACATTTGCAAAGCTTTTGAAATGGAGTATTTCTCAGCTCGAAACACAGAAGAACTCCATGGACACATGGAAGCATTCTATCAGCATGAAGCGGATGGCCGACCGAAATTGATGGAGATTTTTACCGACACAGAGCTGAATCCTGAGGTATTGCATAGTTATTTTACAGCTTTAAAATGATGCTTGGAACGCGGATAGGTTTGAAGCATGTAGAGGATTTTTTATGTCAAAATAATTTGGTATACTCGCAGTCTGTGAATGAATTAAAATGCAATTATGGATGTTCTCAGATAACCATTATTCTCCAAACGTATGACTTCCAAGGTATCAACCCATAAAAAAATATATCTTCTATTTTCCGCACTTCTGTGCATCGGCATGAGCAATGCGCAACAAATTTCTTTTGGCCCTGCTCCTGCCGTTTCTCAATTCCAGCAAGCGGATGCTGGCGGTCTTGCCTTTGGCGATATCGATGGAGATGGTGATTTAGATTTTATCGCAACCGGCAGCGGCCCAAGTCAAGGCATTAAAACTACGATATACACCAACGATGGTCTAGGGAATTTCGCATTTGGAAAATGGAACCTACATTGCGAAAATCCAAACGGAAAATGGGTTGCAAACACATAAAATCGTTAAGAATTAAGTAATTAAAAAAATATGTCAGAACAAGGAAAAGTTGCCGGTAAAGCGCCCATTATGCAAAATCTAGAAAAAGGTAAAACCTATGCCTGGTGCACATGTGGAATGTCTGCCAATCAGCCGTGGTACGACGGCTCTCACAAAGGGTCAAGTTTCGCTCCTAGCATGCTCAAACCAGAAGAAAACCGAAAAGCCGCCATGTGTACATGCAAACAATCGAGAAATGCGCCTTTTTGCGATGGATCGCATAAGACATTGTGATTAATCCAACTCTACAACAACCTCATTTTTTCTAAAGAGAATATCAAAAGGTGGATTGTAGCCGAAATAAGAGAAACGTCCTGTATGCGGAATGCCCTTCGCATCCAATTCGGCG
>DGBF01000024.1:10181-10523 GCA_002384725.1 Flavobacteriales bacterium UBA4011 | reverse complement strand
CCACAACGCCAACAAAAAGAAGCGTTAGAACGATTTATTTCTGCCGAGCAATTGGTGCAAGAGTGCACATTTGCGTCTAAAGTTTCTGCGTCTTTTTTATTCGCGTTTCTTGTGTATTCTGACGATACGATTCCTGTTGGAACAGCGATTATACCATACCCTAAAATCATAACAAAGGAGGCGATTAATTGACCTAAGGGAGTTTGTGGTGCGATGTCTCCAAAACCTACAGTTGTTAAAGTAACGATACACCAATAGACAGACCGAGGTATACTTGAAAACCCAGCTTCTTCGCCTTCAATCATATACATGACGGTTCCCAAAATAATCGCAATAATCAAA
>DGBF01000024.1:3350-10064 GCA_002384725.1 Flavobacteriales bacterium UBA4011 | reverse complement strand
GCAATAATCAAAACAGCAAAAAGGAAAACGAAAATTTTCGCACGACTCGCTTTTAGGGCATTGGTAAGGTTTCGAGACTCGCCGATATAGCGGGCTAATTTCAATATTCTAAAGACGCGCAACAGGCGCAAGGCACGAAGGGCCGTAAAGGCATGGGTTCCTGCGAATAAGAGGGAGATGTATTTTGGCACGGTCGACAACAAATCAACGACACCATAAAAACTAAAAATGTATTTGAAGGGCTGTTTAACTGAAATAATCCTTGCTACATATTCAAGAGTAAAAAGTATCGTAATAATCCATTCAAGGATATTGAGTGTTTGATGGTATTTCGCGTCAATTGGCTTCACGCTTTCTAGCATTACGATGATGATACTAGCGAGAATGACAATTAATAGGATTACATCGAAAAGTTTACCTGCGGGTGTATCGGCTCCATAAATAATCTCATGAAGGCGATTTTGCCATTTGGATAATTTACCATTTTCTCTCATGACCTAAAGATAAAGTTTTTCGAAGTATGTATAAAGGCTTCTTGTGGTATTTTTTCAAATTCGGCTTTTCCTTCTGCGTAGTTTTTTTTGTTTTCGTAATAACTCCGAGTTTACCCTGCGTCAACTATCGCATTAAATACGGGAGATAATTCATCCATGTATTCAGCCGAACCAGGTAAGATTTTAGCCAATGAAATAGTTGATAATACTAGAAATATCAATGCAGTTGTAAAAGATATGACTCGTTTTATACCTTTCAATTTCTTGAGAACAGATACTTCAGTTCAAAAACAGTACCAAAACGAGGTGTAACATCGTAATAGACTTTTGTGTATGTTCATCAGTATGTTATGCCTGAAAAACTGGATTAAAGTTTTGGTAAATAGAAAAATCTAGAGTTTTTTCTATTTGATGCTTAGTTCTTTGAGCATTCCTTTGAATATAAACCCATGAAACGGAAGCACTAGATACCAGTACAGACGTCCGATTAGTCCTCGTGGCCGAAAAGTGGCGGTTTGAACCAAATATCCTTTTTCAATTCTAAATTCAAGCCATGCTTCACCTGGCAATTTCATTTCTGCGAAAAGAAGTAAGCGTCCCTCCTCCTGATTCGCGTATAGCACCCGCCAAAAATCTACGGCATCACCCACATGCAAAGATTCGTCGTTTGTTCTTCCCCTTCGTAAGCCAACACCGCCGGAGAGCTTATCAATGAATCCTCTTGTTTTCCACAACCAATTGCCATAGTACCAGCCCGATTTCCCACCGATTTTCCAAATTTTATTTACCGTGGCTTCTCGGTTATTGAATTGTCTTTTTCTATGATCTTTAAAGCATCCAAAAGCAGGTACATTTATAAATTCACTTAAGTTTTTATCAAATGTGCCACTGATGAGTGAATCTTTCCAAGAAGAAATTATCGCAGGACTCTCCAGACGCACTAAGGTTCTCTTTAAAGATTCTTCATAAGAAATGGGTTGTAAATCAATAAGTTTAAGGATGTCATTGTTTCTGCATACCACTTCTACTTTCATGCTCTCTACAAGCGCACTGGACAATTTGAAAGAGATGGAAGTAACAAAATAAAGCCAATAAGAAGAAAGTCTCGGCGTCATAATTGGTACCGTAATTATTCTTCGCTTTAGGCCTCTAGCTTTTGCAAAATAGAGTAGCATTTGCTTGTAAGTTAGAATGTCTGGCCCCCCTAAGTCAAAATTTTGATTATACGTTTCCTTGTTGAAAAGAGTCCGGTGTAAAGCGGTAATTACATCCGTAATTCCAATGGGTTGACATCTAGTTTGCAGCCATTTTGGAGTAATCATAATGGGTAGTTTTTCCACTAGGTCTCGAATTATTTCGAAAGAAGCACTCCCTGAACCGATTATTATTCCTGCTCTAAGCGTCGTCAAATGATATGTTCCCTCGCTTAAGACTTCTTCCACCATTTTTCTTGAGCTAAGGTGCTTTGATAACGACTCTTCATTGATAATACCACTTAGGTAGACAGCATGCTCACACAAGGTTTTGCTAAGAGATTTTTGAAAGTTAAGGGCAGTGATTTTTTCCTTTTCCGCGTAATCTGTTTCAGATGACATGGAATGCATTAGATAATAGGCGCCTTGTATGTCGCTAGGTATCTTTTCTAGAGTTTCCGCTTTAAGGAAATCAACTTCGATAACAGAAATATTTTCTTCGAAAGAGGAAGGTATCGTAAATCTATTTTTATCACGGACGCAGCAGACGACATGGTGACCTGAGGAAAGTAAATCTAGTAGGATTCTTTTGCCGATATAACCATTTGCACCCGTTAATAATATTTTCATACGTTCTTTATTATCAATTTAAACAATTTAAAGTGTCAATAGTTTAATAAACATATAAAAGTTGTAACCTAAGAAGTGGGTTGTTTAACTTTGAATAAAATACAAAAAAAAATACGCAACTAATGCGATTCATAGCTATTTGCCTACTAGCGGTACTTCTTGCTTTTTCAGTCAATTCACAAACGGATACTACGCAGCAAAAAGTGTCTTTGTCAGGCTACTTGACTTCCGTCATTGATGGAGAAGCTTTGATTGGTGCTAAGGCATATATCCCAAGTATAGGCATTGGAGCATTAACCAACAATTATGGTTTCTATTCATTGAATGTTCCAAAAGGAAAATATCTCATTGAATTTCGTGCAACAGGGCTTGACAAAACGGTAATGGAGGTTGAACTTCTCGAAAACAAACAATTAGACGTAGAGATAGGTGACAAAACTTTGAACATTGAAGAGGTTATCGTGAATGCCAAAAAAGGAGAAAATATTGAGTCGACTAAAATGGGCCAAATTCAACTGGAAGTCGAAAAAATAAAGACCCTTCCTGCTTTTTTTGGGGAGGTGGACGTGATAAAAACAATTCAACTTTTACCGGGTGTAAATAGCGCTACAGAAGGCGGACAGGGTTTTTATGTTCGTGGTGGTGGCCCTGATCAAAACTTGGTCTTATTGGATGAAGCCGTTGTATACAATGCAGCTCACTTATTCGGGTTTTTCTCAGTATTTAATGTCGATGCGATAAAAAGTGTAAATCTCACGAAAGGTGGAATACCTGCCAATTTCGGAGGAAGAATGTCGTCTGTTTTGGAGGTAACGATGAACGAAGGAAACAACAAGCGATTCGGTGTAAAAGGTGGATTGGGATTGATTTCTTCTCGGATAACAGCGGAAGGTCCGATAAAAAAAAGGAAGGGCTCTTTCATCGCTTCGGCGCGAAGAACATATATTGACGTAATCATGAAAGCCGCTATTTCAGATGATTCTCCTTTTGCTGGATCAAGTTATTTTTTCTACGATTTCAATTTCAAGGCAAATTATAGACTGAGTCCAAAGGATAAGTTATTTGTGGCCGGATATTACGGAAAAGACAAATTTATTTTTGGAAATAAGGAAGATGACTTTACGGTGCGCATGCCATGGGGAAATGGCATTGGGTCCATACGCTGGAACAGAATCATATCTAGTAAATTGTTTATGAATGTCACCGCTACATTTACCGATTATCTCTTTGCCTTTGGGTCAGACCAAGATGAGTTTTCGTTCGAATTGAAATCTGGAATCCGGGATTACAGTGGCAAAGTAGATTTTTCTTATTTCCCAAACACGCGACATAAAATAAAATGGGGTGCAGAGTATATAAATCACACCTTCGTTCCATCTAGTGTTACAGCTCAACAAAACGATGTGGTATTCGATACAGGATTGGCACAAAAATTACGCAGTCATGAATCGGCAGTATACGCTTTAGACGAATTTGACCTCAATGAAAAAATAAAATTGAATGTTGGTCTGAGATATAGTATGTATCAATTTACAGGACCGTTTACACGTTATATCAAAACAGATTTATCGAATCCTGATTCGACGATTGTATACAAAAAGGGCGATATTATTCAATCATATGATGGTTTAGAGCCACGTTTTGGAGGTCGGTTGATGTTAACCAAAACGTCTAGTATTAAGGCGGCGTATACGTACCATTATCAATACGTTCACCTTACTTCTTTAAGTGCTGTTTCTTTGCCAACCGATATTTGGTTCCCCACGACCGATATTGCCAAACCGCAGCAAGGGTATCAAGCCACCGTCGGTTATTTTAAAAACTTCAAAAATGACAAATGGGAAACCTCGGTGGAAGCTTATTACAAAGGTTTGAAAAATTTGATTGAGTACAAAGATGGCTCTCAACCTAGTGAAAATGTGAGCGATAATACTGACAATTTACTAACTTTCGGTAAGGGTAGAAGCTATGGAATTGAGTTTTTTATCAAACGAAATATTGGAAAATTGACGGGTTGGATTGGGTATACTTTGGCCAAAACGGAACGCAAGTTTACTGAAATTAATGAGGGTAATTATTTCCCTTCTAAATATGATAGGCGACATGATGTTTCTGTTGTGGGAAGTTATAAATTGAGCGACCGGTGGACATTTGGAGCAGCTTTTATTTATGCCACAGGTAGTACTTTGACATTGCCCGAAAGTTATTATATCCAAAATCAAGATTTGTTGTTCAAGTATGGAGATCGAAATTCAACCCGTATGGCACCGTACCATCGATTGGATCTTTCGGCAACTTTATTTGATAAACCAATGAAAACAATCGCCAATGAAAACGGAGATGAGGTAGAAGTAAAAAAACGATTCCGCAGCAATTGGTCGTTCTCCATATACAATGTCTATAACAGAGCGAACCCATTTTTCTTATACGTTGACAATGACGGCAGTGTTTTCGAAGGGGATTTTCAGGTGAAAGTGAAACAGGTTACTTTGTTTCCGATCATCCCAAGTGTAACGTGGAATTTTGAATTTTAGGAAGGTGAAAAAGATATTATTTTTATTCGTTTTGTTGGCTATGGTATTGAATTCATGTACCAAAGAAGTCATTATCGACATACCCGGGTATGAGGAGCAATTGGTTATAGACGGTAGAATTGAGCAAAATTCACCACCTTTTGTTTTGCTTTCGAAATCTCAAGATATTTATGCGCCTACTGATTTGCAAGCCTATTTAGCGACGTTTGTTAAAGGAGCAAAAGTGACAGTTTCAAATGGAGTTAAAACGGTTGTATTAGACGAAATATGCAGTGACAATCTTCCTTCTGGCAGTGAAGTTTTATTAGAGAATTTATTCGGAATTCCTGCATCAGAGTTGGTGAATGTAAACTTTTGCGCCTACACCACCTTCGATACAGATATTTGGGGCGAAATAGGAAAAACGTATACACTAAAAGTAGAAGTGGATGGCCAAACTTACAATGCAGTTACCGAAATTGTGCCGAAAGTCGACCTGAATTCACTCTTCTGGAAAAAGGATAGTGGACTTTCGGAATACGGTTTCGGTTGGGCAAACCTTACTGATCCGCCCAATCAATTCAACGGTTATTTCATGGAGGTGAAACGCATCAATATGGTCAACAGTGAAGAAAAAGACAATTTATACGAGCCGATTTTCAATCCAGCCAACAATGATGAGTTTTTTGATGGTACTAATTTCGACTTTGGATACACCAATCCACAAAGTTTTAGCGATGCAACCGTCCCGGAAAATGTGAAAGGGTACTATAAAATCGGTGATACCGTTGCCGTTCGATTTTCAAGTTTGGATCGCGATGCGCATCGGTTTTTATATGATAAATACATACAATTGACCAATGGCGGTAATCCATTTGCGGTTCCTACAAATGTAAAAACGAATATCAAGGGAGGAGCTCTGGGTGCTTGGTTGGGTTACTCTGTTAGTTGGGACACCTTGGTTTGTGCACCTTAATCAGAGGTATAATTACGTCACGAAAGAATGGCAGCAAAGTATATTGGTAAAGCGAAATTTCTCAACGATCCAAACATCGCAAATTTGAAAGTTTCTTTTTTCGGCCCATTTTATGCCGGTTACAATGTGATTGCAATTGATCCAGATTTACCAATACGCTTTGGTCTTAGGCAATAATCTAGATTATATGTGGATTCTCTAAAGAGAAACTACAATTCCACAGGATGTTAAAGAGGGTTTTATTGCGAAAGCCAAAGAGATTGGTTTTAAAACTGACGAATTAGTATGGGTAGGGCACAATGAAATTCCAGCAGAATAAGTAGTTTCTCACTAAATTCTTCAACTTTATACAATGTGCTTTTGAGGTAAATATTTTTATTCCCTTTGCAGAGCATGTTTGATACGTCATTTTGAATCATTTACTACTTTATCAATTACCTTTGCACCATATGGAACAACAGCAATTTCTCGAGGAACACGTTTTTAAAGGTCTAAAAAGTGCAATAGCATCAAATACTGAACCTCAAGTTCATCAGTTCAATCAAGAAGATTTTAAAGTTCTTTTGGAGCGTTGTGAATATTATGGTATTGGAATTTATACCATTGAAGCATTCCTTGATGGTGAAACATATGGGGCTTCGCATCACGAAGATTTACGTAAAAAAGCAACGGATTCTGCTTGGTACGAAAAAGCTTTCTCGACTTTTAACCATACTCAAGAAGGATTGATGTACACTGCAACATACAAGGTTTCTTTAAAGTTGTTGGCGAGATATTGATTCGACATTAGGTTTCGTTTTTAGTTCCCAGAAGCGCTGTAAATGATAACAATTTGGTAACGCAAAATGGCGGTTTCAGTCTTTTACTTCTCAATTTACATGTCTATTTTTGAACTTCATTAAAAATAA
>DGBF01000024.1:0-3323 GCA_002384725.1 Flavobacteriales bacterium UBA4011 | reverse complement strand
CATTAAAAATAACTTCATTTTGAGTATCCAAATTACAGATGCAAATCAAGGTTTAGTTGAAAAACCTTCGTTTAAAGAAGCGTTTTGGTTTTGGTTGAAACTTGGGTTTGTCAGTTTCGGGGGTCCTGCAGGACAAATCGCTATCATGCATGAGTTTTTGGTAGACAAGAAAAAATGGATTTCAGATAGTCGATTTCTTCATGCCTTGAATTACACCATGATTCTTCCTGGCCCAGAAGCGCAACAATTGGCAACGTACACTGGGTGGCTAATCCACGGTACGAAAGGTGGTTTGGTTGCAGGAATCTTTTTCATACTTCCTTCCATGTTCATTCTCATGGGATTATCCGCTTTGTATGTTACTTTCGGAAATATTCCTTGGGTGTATGCCTTGTTCAATGGCCTGAAACCAGCCGTTATTGCGATTGTTATTTTGGCTTTGATCAAAATAGGTAAGAAATCGCTTTATACCAGTTTACATATTGGGATTGCAATTGTCGCTTTTATCGGAATTTTCTTTTTCGCAATTCCATTTCCTGTTATAATAATTGGATCATTGGTACTTGCTTTTCTGGCGCGAAAGTTCGTTCCTCAATTGTTAAAACAAAATGCCTCAGCTCAGGCTCAAATGGCGCAAGATGAAAATCAGTATTATATCAACGAAAATTCAGTAGTGGCAGGTTCAGGTTTCAAATGGGGCCGTTTATTGAAGCAAGTTGCAATAGCTTTTTGCATTTGGATCCTGCCATTCGTTGCCTTTTATTTGTTCACGAGTGATTTTCCTTTCTGGAAAGACTTAACTCTTTTCTTTACCAAAGCGGCTTTTGTCACTTTTGGTGGAGCGTATGCCGTTTTGCCATACGTAGCTCAAGTGAGTGTGGAACAATTGGGTTGGCTTACTGAATTTCAAATGATAGACGGACTAGCCTTAGGCGAAACAACTCCAGGACCATTGGTTATGGTGCTCGTTTTCGTTGGTTTCATGGCCGGATTCAATCATTCTGACGGTTCATTATTGATGGGGTCTATGGGATTGATGGTTACGACTCTGTACACCTTTGTACCGTGCTTTCTACTTATTTTTGTTGGAGCACCAATAATCGAAAGAACCCGAGACAACGAAACGATCAAACAAGCCCTGAGTATTGTCACAGCCGCGGTTGTTGGCGTCATTTTAAACTTGACGATCTACTTAGGTAGAGCGGTCATATTTCCAAAAGAATTGGCTTGGGCGCAGATCGATTTTGTAACATTAGGCTGGATTGCCGTGTCATTTATCGCGATGTATCGCTTTAAAATAAATATGATGGTTTGGATTGGCGTGAGTGCTTTATTCGGTTTGGTGCATCATTTGATCGGGTAAACAGCAAACCCATTTAGTTGCCATTCTTTCAAATAGCTCAATGATGCAACCTATGCATTCGGACTAAAAAAGAGATTCTTTTCTAATAATACTTCTCAGGCACCAAATAATTTTTCACATAGTCTTCAACGCCTTGTTCTAGCGTGTAAAACCCTTTATCATAGCCACGACGAAGCAATTTCTTCATTTTCGCTTCGGTGAAATATTGGTATTTATCGCGGATATCTTCAGGAGTATCGACAAAGGAAATATTCGGTACTAGATCCAAAGCTTTGAAGGTGTTGTTCGCTAAAGCCAAAAACGTTCGGGCCTTTCCTGTTCCTAGGTTATATATTCCGTTCTTCGGTTGCTCTTGCATAAGGAATAAGCACACTTCTACAACGTCTTTCACATAAACGAAATCGCGCAATTGTTCACCATCCTTGAATTTCGGATTGTGAGAACGGAACAAATTCATAGAACCTTTTTTTTGAATTTGATGATAGGTATGGAAAATAACGCTGGCCATTCTGCCTTTGTGGTATTCATTTGGACCGTAAACATTAAAGAATTTCAATCCTGCCCAAAAGGGAGGTGTTTTCTTTTGTCCTAGTACCCATTTATCAAAGTTGTTTTTCGAATCACCATACGGATTCAAAGGCTTCAGCTTCTTAACTAATTTGTGGCTGTCTTTGTATCCGTGTTCACCTAAACCATAAGTTGCACCTGAAGAGGCGTAGACCAATCCAATTTTAAACTTGACACACGCATTCCATATTTTTTGCGAATACTCTTCGTTCAAATCATCGAAAATGGATTTATCAAACTCTGTGGTATCCGTTCTTGCTCCGATGTGATAAATAAAATCTACTTCCCCCCAAAACTCATCAATCCAATCAAAGAAAACGGAACGCTCCACTTTTGATTCGAATTTTTTTCCTTCGAGGTTGGCATCTTTCTCTGTTTTTGAGAAATCATCCACAATAATAATATTGGTGTAGCCCGCATTATTTAAGCGGGTAACTAAACAGCTTCCAATAAATCCGGCTGCCCCTGTTACTACTATCATTTTGTGTTCTGGTTTAGAATAATCCGTTGATTTCGGCGTCGATTGAATTGATGATTTTACCTAAATCTTCTTGGTCATCGGGGAAACGGTTATTGTCGATGTCAATAATCAATAATTTACCTTTATCGTATGTCGAAATCCAAGCTTCGTAACGTTCGTTCAATCGTTTCAAATAATCTAATCGGATGCTTTCTTCGTAATCACGTCCACGCAATTGAATGTGGTTGACCAAGGTCGGTACACTCGCACGGAGATAAATCAATAAATCGGGTGGCGAAACGAAAGTGTCCATCAAGTTGAATAGAGAAAAATAATTTTCGAAATCCCGAGTTGTCATCAATCCCATAGAATGAAGATTCGGGGCGAAAATAAATGCATCTTCATAAATCGTGCGATCTTGAATCACATTCGTTCCTTGCTCTTTGATTTCTTGCACTTGTGTAAAGCGACTATTCAGATAATAGATTTGCAGATTAAACGACCAACGTTGCATGTCGTCATAAAAGTCATTTAAATATGGATTTTGCTCCACATCTTCGTAATGAGTTTCCCAATTATAATGTTTTGCTAAAAGGTTGGTAAGTGTCGTTTTTCCACTTCCTATATTGCCAGCTATCGCTACGTGCATTTCGTTTTCAATTTTGACTTACTAAATTACAACAAATGCCAAAATCGGCAAGGTAATTGTTTATAAGTTAATTCGATATTTTAACAATTCCCACTTAGATTGGACAAAAAAGGTGTTATTGGTCCATTGAAATCCGATAATTCCACTAAAATTGATATTTAGACTTTCCAAAGATTCATCTTCTTTCCGGTAGCGAAAAATTCCAAAATCTTTAATAAGGAAGATTTCACCGTTGTGTATTTCTAGAAATTCAGAGTCTGGAAATTCTTGAACATCGATTAAGG
>DGBF01000049.1 GCA_002384725.1 Flavobacteriales bacterium UBA4011 | reverse complement strand
GCTCTTCCGATCTATTGTGGCGTTGTCGTTCAAAAGAACATTTCCGTTCGATTGATATGCATTGATTTTCTGTGAATCTTTTCGCACAAAAACTTTACCATTGAAGACGCCCGTTGAGTTGTCGTTCATTACTCCTTTGTACAATTCGAATGACTCACAATTGGGTTTCAAATGGTCAACGATTGTATGATTATCGACATGTTGCCTGTCCTTGGTCAAGTACATTCCGTTGAGATGCGTTTCACAATTCTGTCCGTCCACATCGATGTTCAGCCCGTTGCGAACCAACAAACCGTTCAGGGTAATTGTATTGATATCAAAATGTGAATCTCTTCCTTGGGTAACGTATTCCGACGCAATTTGCAAAGCCGTTTCGTTTTCCAACTGCAATTTATCGATGTCCAAATATGCATTTTCGCCCACTTCGACTTCCGTCACCACATTCGAAAAACAACCGTTTGCATCATCAGAAAAATACGCCATCAATACTTTTGCATTGGACCCTTTTTCAGCCACAACGCGGTTGCGAATTTGACTGTGTGTTTGTTCACCCGATTGGATAAATAAAACTTGAATCGTTTGATCTATTTGTTTTCCCGCAGCGATTTTAACGTACGCTCCATCGGTTGCGTATACGGTGTTTAAAGCATTGAAAATTTCATCTTCCAATTTCACTTTTTCACCTAAACCTTCCACATTTGCTGAACGCATCGATGAAACTTCAACGCCGTCAATGGGTGGGTTATTCGAAAGCTCTTCTGAATACTGTCCATTGATAAAAACCAATGTAGAAGCGTTTTTCAAAACCTTAAATTTCGAAAGGTCATTCACCGTTCCTTGCGCACTGATAAAGTTTTGCTTAGATATTTTGGTCAAACGAGTGTATTTCCATGCTTCAGCGCGCGTATTCGGGAACGGATTGTTCTCCAAAACGGCTTTGGCTTCAGATAGTAATGTATTTGAAAACGGCAGGTTAGTTTCGGTCCAATTTTGTGCGAAGGTTGCCACGTTTTCTTTTGTTAGTGTTGCGTTCATTTTAATGTCTTCTTGTTGTTCTCAAATATCGCGGTGATACACCCATCTCAACCCTCTCTCAAGGGAGGAGGTAAATAATCCTATCGAATATGGGTAATTCGTAATTAAATAATTCCCAATTCGCAATTAATTATGCTTCGCTTAATTCCGCCTTAATCCAATCGTATCCTTTTTCTTCCAATTCCAAAGCCAATTCTTTACCACCTGTTTTCACAATTCTTCCATCGTACAATACGTGAACGAAATCAGGAATGATATAATCCAACAAACGCTGGTAGTGTGTAATGACGATAGTTGCGTTTTTGTCAGTTTTCAGTGTGTTAACACCATTCGCTACAATACGCAAGGCATCGATATCCAAACCAGAATCCGTTTCATCCAAAATAGACAACTTCGGGTTCAACATTGCCATTTGGAAAATTTCGTTTCGTTTTTTCTCACCTCCGGAGAATCCTTCATTTACCGAACGAGAAGCCAATTTGGCGTCCAATTCAACCAAAGCTGATTTCTCTTTCACCAAAGCCATAAATTCTTTCGCAGAAATTGGGTCTTCACCCTTGTGCTCACGAATTTCATTCAAAGCAGCACGCAAGAAATTGATATTCGACACACCTGGAATTTCAATTGGGTACTGGAACGCCAAGAACAAACCTTCGCGTGCTCTTTCTTCGGTGCCCATTTCCAATAAATCCGTTCCATCAAAATCGACAGAACCTTCCGTAATTTCGTATTCTTCGCGTCCCGCAAGGATGGAAGCCAAGGTAGATTTACCAGCTCCATTGGGTCCCATTATCGCGTGAATTTCACCTGCGTTTACTTCAAGGCTTAATCCTTTTAGTATTTCTTTGCCTTCAATGCTGGCGTGTAAGTTTGTTATTTTAATCATTTTTTTTATTTGTTAGGTCGAATATTTTTTCGACCTTTCATTCAACCTTTTTTTTCGATCTCTGACTGAGGGATAAACCTATGTGCAGGTAAAAATTTTTCGACCAGACTACTCTAACTCCATATTACCCAACCGACCCCTCAAGGCTTATCGTCAGCAATTTTTGCGCTTCCACAGCAAATTCCATTGGCAATTGGTTCAATACTTCCTTGCAATATCCGTTTACAATCAAGCTGATCGCTTTTTCTTCGCCGAGTCCTCTTTGTTTGCAATAGAAGATTTGATCTTCGCCGATTTTTGACGTCGTTGCTTCGTGTTCTATTTTGGCAGAACTGTTTTTACATTCGATGTAAGGGAAAGTATGTGCTCCACATTCATCGGTCATCAACAAAGAATCACATTGAGAGAAATTTCTTGCGTTTTGAGCGCCTTTGTGAATTTGAACCAAACCTCGGTAACTGTTGCTCGATTTTCCGGCAGAAATTCCTTTGGAAATAATCGTGCTTTTCGTGTTTTTACCGATGTGAATCATTTTCGTTCCTGTATCGGCTTGTTGATAGTTGTTGGTTACCGCAACGGAATAAAATTCACCTATCGAATGGTCACCTTTTAAAATACAAGAAGGATATTTCCAAGTTACAGCTGAACCTGTTTCCACTTGCGTCCACGAAATTTTAGAGTTCGTATGACAAATACCTCTTTTCGTGACGAAGTTAAAAATTCCACCAATTCCTTCTTTATTTCCAGGATACCAGTTTTGAACGGTTGAATATTTAATCTCCGCATTGTCCAAAGAAACCAATTCAACGACTGCCGCATGCAATTGATTCTCATCCCGCATTGGAGCTGTGCAACCTTCCAAGTAACTTACGTATGAACTTTCGTCCGCAACAACTAATGTTCTTTCGAATTGTCCTGTTCCTCCTTCGTTGATTCGGAAATATGTCGATAATTCCATCGGGCAACGCACTCCTTGTGGAATGTAACAGAAAGAACCGTCCGTAAATACGGCCGAATTCAATGCTGCGTAGAAATTATCGGTATTCGGAACAACAGTCCCCATATATTTTTGAACCAATTCAGGGTGTTCCTGAACAGCTTCTGAGAAAGAGCAAAAAATAATGCCCAATTCCTTCAATTTTGCTTTAAACGAAGTCGCTACGGAAACAGAATCTACAACGAAATCAACGGCAACTCCGGTCAAACGTTTTTGTTCTTCCATGGAGATCCCAAGTTTCTTCATCGTCTCCTTCATTTCTGGATCGACGTCGTCCCAAGATTCGTATTTCTTCGTTTGCTTAGGCGCTGAATAATAAGCAATAGCTTGGAAATCTGGTTTTGGATAATGAACATGCGCCCAATTCGGCTCTGTCATTTCTTTCCAAATTGCGTATGAATCCAAACGAAACTTAAGTAACCATTCTGGCTCTTCTTTTTTCGATGAAATCAAACGAATAACATCTTCGCTCAATCCGATAGGAATTGTATCCGAATCTAAATCGCTAACGAAACCAAACTTGTATTCTTGTTCTTCAATGTCCTTTGCTAATTCGTGTTCTGTGTAATTTGCCATCTGTATAATTAACAATGAATAATTAAAAATGAATAATTAGGCATTGTGTTTTTACTCTTGTTTTTATTTTCTAGGCACACGGTTCTTAGTGTCCTTTATGCCGACTTTGTGTTTAAACAGAGAAAGACTCCCCACACCCACACGTTCTATCAGCGTTCGGGTTTTTAAAGACAAAACCTTTCCCGTTTAGTCCACCAGAGTAATCCAAAGTCGTTCCGATGAGGTAGAGGAAACTCTTTTTGTCCACAACGATTTTAATGCCGTTATCTTCAAATGATTTGTCGCCTTCCTTGTCTGTGTTGTCCAATTCCAATTGGTACATCAAGCCAGAGCAACCGCCACCTTCTACACCAACTCGGATGAAGTGACCGTCTTTCCCTTCGTCTTCCATCAGGCGAAGAGCTTGAATTTTAGCGCTTTCTGTTACGTTTATCATATTTCGAAATGCTTATTCCTTATTTATATTAAATCTAAATAAAGACTTATTTCTTTGCAAAAATACCACTTTTAGGGTATATAACAAGGAGATATCGATAGAATAACATTTCATTTTTAGAATTGTTGGCAAATTGGACCAAAAAAACCCGTTTCATCTGGGGTTATCCTTAACGAGACGGTCCGTTTTATTTCGTTCGAAACGACTATAGTTTTACAAATCGAATTAAGATTCTACTAAATGTAAAGAAAAGTCAGATTTCTCACCTCATTTTTCATACTTTTAACTGTTTTTAGGTTATGAAGCAATTGAAATCTAACTTTTACAAATAAGCTTGTTATGAATGACTTTTTGAAATACTCAGTTTTAACCACCGCCTTATTCCTATTCTCTTGCGAATACAAAGAGGTAAATACTGATGCGAAGTCTTATTGTGATTGCAAGGAACGAGAATATGCTGGAGAAGGCAAACCAGGAGAATGTGCCAAGTTGTTGCAAACTTTGAAGAATAAATACGAGTATTTGCCTGAACAACAAGAAATCCTTGCTTTGAAAATGGCAGATTGTTTGGCGGGTGAATAAACTACTCGATTGATTCATTACCTTTGCCGAAAATTATCGCGTGAAGATTTTTGAAGGTTTACAGGCATCACTTTCCATTCCTTATCCAGTTGTTACGATTGGAACCTTCGATGGCGTGCATGTCGGTCACCAAAAAATCATTCAACGCCTCAATCAAGAAGCCAAAAAGTACGGAGGTGAATCAGTGCTGTTTACTTTTCATCCACACCCTCGTTTGGTCTTGAATCCTAGCGATACTTCGCTTAAATTACTTCAGACTCAAACAGAAAAAACGAAGAAACTTCAAGAATTTGGCTTGCAAAACCTGATTATTTATCCGTTTAGTAAAGAGTTTTCTCAACTGAATGCACAAGAATTTGTTCGCGATATTTTAGTCGAAAAAATTGGAGTGAAAACCCTCGTGATTGGTTACGATCATCACTTTGGTAAGAATAGGGAAGGAGGTCTCGATTTTTTACGTTCGGTATCTGATACGTATGGATTTGACGTCATCGAAATTTCGGCGCAAGAGATAAACGATGTGAATGTAAGTTCAACAAAAATCCGACGCGCAATCGATGCTGGAGAAGTAGATCTAGCGAAAAACTATTTGTCTGATTATTTCGAAATCAACGGCACAGTTATCAAGGGTGAACAAATTGGTCGCGAACTAGGTTTTCCTACGGCCAATTTAGATTTAAAGAATCCCAATAAACTCATTCCGAAAAATGGTGTGTATGCCGTAGATGTAACTTTAGCATCGGGTGAAAGGCATAAGGGTATGATGAACATCGGTTCTCGTCCTACTATAGATTTGGAACGAAAATTGCAGCTAGAAGTTTATCTTATGGACTTTCAGGGCGACTTGTACGGAACAGAACTTACCGTTCGATTTTATACCTTCGTAAGAGAAGAAATTGCTTTTAACTCCAAAGAAGAATTGATTCAACAAATCAAAAAAGATGACACGACCGTTCGTTCTTATTTTAATTCTGTTTATAAGTAGTTCTAGCTTTTCGCAAGAAATCAAGGAGCGCGACTATATGTCGATTGAAGAGGCGCGTGTAAATCATCCCGATTCGGTTTTCGCCATTCGCATGATCAAGATGAAACTCACCGATTTTCCAGAAGAAATATTAAATTATCCCAATCTTCGTGCATTGGATTTGACCAAAAACAAACTAACGAAAATTCCGCAAAACCTGAATCAATTACAAAAATTAGAAATTTTAACCTTGAGCAAAAACCGCTTGCAAATCTTCCCCATTGTGATCTGTTCCATGCCCAATTTGAAATCTATCTCGTTGAGCAACAATATCATCACCAATATGCCAACTTGTATTCAATATTTGACGCAATTGGAGCATTTGGACATCTTCAATACCCAAATTGACTCCTTTCCCTCGGAGTTAGCCTTATTAAAGAACCTTAAAACATTCGATGCGCGAGGAATACTCTTTGGGCGTGAATTCCAGCAAACATGGGAAGAACGGCTTTCAAATACAAAAATTAAATTCGATGCGCCGTGCAACTGTATTGAATAAGGCCAACTGAAACATGTTCTCAAACGGTTATATAGTATCAAACTTCCTATCATTCAAATTCTGTTTGATTTAATGGGTTTTTAGGTTTACAAAACAGTCGCTTCGGAGATAATCTGGAGCGGCTTTTTTATTTATGGCCATTTATCCAATCCAACCCCTTATTGAAACTTAATCGCCTTCGTAGGATTCACTCGACTAATCAAAGCACTCGGACCAATCATTGCAACAAGACAAATAATTAATGTCACAATATTGAGTAATAAAACGTGCCACCAAGTAATATCGATGGGCACCTTATCCAAATAATAAACCTCTGGATTGAGGCTAAGAATACCGAATTTAGCCTGCAGAAAACAGATTCCAATCCCAATAGCATTGCCCCAAATCATTCCCTTTCCGATGATGAAAAAAGCTTGATACAAAAAGATCTTTCTTATCTGCCAATTCACACTTCCCATGGCTTTCATCATGCCTATGAATTGTGTTTTCACTAAAATCATGACTAAAAGTGCGGCACCTACATTGATAATTCCAAGATCGGAAGAGCNNCCATCAGCACAAGAATAATAATCACATTGATATCTAAAAAGTCGAGCCAAAGGAATATTTCTTCTTGATTTTCTTTGATACTCGTTACTTGAACCAATTCACCGTGTTCAGTATTTTTGAAAATCAATTCCTCCTGTAATTCCACAACATTTGCATCGATTTTCTCCCAATCCTTAAAGTTGATTTCGAAGCCTCCGATGTATTTATCCGCTGAACCTTTCCCTGGTTTCGATTTGAAAAACACTTCTTTTTCGGCGGTTTTTAAACTGAAGTGGAGTCCAGATTTGTCAGAAAAGTTTCGCTTCAAATTCCCAAAATCATCCAATGGAAAAGTGCAAGCTGTTCGGCCGTCGCCTTTAACTTTTATGGAGATGTAAGCTGTGTCGGGTTCATTTTTTTGTGTAGTCTGGTGACTCCCGATTGGCACGTAATCTCGCACAATCAACCGAAAAGTAGTATCAAAACTCGGACAAATTTTTATCCCTTGAACGGAGCCATACCCTTTCCCCCAGTCATAGTCGTACACACCATTTCCGCCTTGCACATTGGCTTTAATAACCACGTAACCATCGCTTAAGGTGTCGAGAACATCAATACTGGCTTGAATTCCCCAATCGTTGAGCAATTGCACTTGGCGAAGGTCACCCATGACCATTTTTTTGTCGAATTCGGCAAGTCCAGTATGGTAAATACCGGCAACGGTAAAATAACGCATGACGGGTGTATTCTTCGCGAAATAAGACCGAACCGAATCGCCAATTATAAAATCTAAATCGGTCGCTAATTTTTGGGAGATGAGTATTTCATTTGAAATCTGTTCTGTGTTTACTTTAGGTAATCTTCCTTTGATGAGATATTCTTTGAAAAAGTGCCAATTAAAAGTCGAATCGACACCTTTTAGCACTGCTCCTTGCACATCTTGACGGACAACGGAAGAATCTTTTCCAGCAGCCGTTTTTATGGTTCCTTTTCTTTTTTCCGATTGAAGAAGAACAGGTTTGAACGCAACAGGGTGAATGAAATCAATGTTCTGGTTGGATTTCAAACTTTCGTATAAAGCCTGATCCTTTCGTATGGGTTCGCTTTCATAAATACTTCCTTCGCCATTGATCATGATGTAGGAATGAGAGGAGAACCCCGTTATTTTCTCACGTACTTCTTTTTGAAAACCGATTACAACGGCAATGGTTAAAAGATTCACGATAATAGCCAAGGCAATACTAATCATGCTTATGCGCACGATGGGACGAGAGACTTTTTTGCCTTCCGTTTCCTTCAGAAATATTTTTTTCGCAATGAAATATTCGTGCGCCAAACTACTGTTTCGTTTAATGGACGAAGATACCATTTCTACTTGGACTTACTATTTGTATTGGGCGAAGTTTTGTCGAAAAAAGGCATAAAAAACCGTCCATTTCATCTGTCGAAGGCACTCGAGTTTCAGAATGGACGGTTTTGTAAAAATTCAGTTTTATTTTTTGGCAATGTATGCTTTCAAGGCATCTCTGTTTGACGAGAAGGTAAATGCGTCATCCAATTTGTAGTAGTTTGCCGGATTGTAACAGTAATCGTAGGCAAATTTCGCCCATCTCAAACGGCTTTCATCGAAGGTAAATACATCGGCTATTCCCTTGATTTGTTCAGCAGACATTCGTGTCTTTTTCACGAAATTTTGCGCTGTGGCAAGTTTACCACTATCAAAAACTTCATCTTCAACATGCTCTAAAAATGCTTGGTAATCAGCTTCACTCAATTGTTGGTAACTCATCATCCCAATTGGATGCGTCATTGGTGGACAAATCCCTGGGTGATTTTGAACGACAAATGGGTTTTGTTGAGCGTACCAGCTGATGTAATTCAAGGGTTGTGATTCGATCAATATAAATTGACCAAACGTGTTAATTTCTCCTATCACTCTTTGGTTATATGGCACACTGATGTGAACATTTGCCATTACCTGTTGCGAAACTTGATGTCTAACAAGTAGATTGCTGTGGTCTCCTATCAATTCGAAAAATCGAAATATTCCAGAGTTGTTGTAAACCGCTTGATTTTCGAAAGTGGCGTAATAAGAACCTGGCGTAGAATTGATCTTTACATAAAGTTCTCCTGCTTGACTCGTCATAAAGACGAACATTGCAACTAAAGTGGGTATCATTTTTCTCATGGCTCTTAATTTTATTGGTTAATAATGGAGTGAAATTCAATAACTGTTCCAAAAAGAGTGAAACGAGGGGTTTTAGGAATTATTTAACGAACTACGTGAGCCTTTAACATTAAGAAATTAAGAGATGAAAAAACAAAGAAGGTCTTTTATGGTAGTCTCGCGAAGTGTTTATTGACCAAAGGGATTTTACTCTTTGTGATGTTATTGGTAAAAAAGTTGATTCTAATTCTTAGGGCACCCCACTTTTCTTCATTACTTAATTTCTTAATGTTGAAAAATCACCTCCCTTCATCCACAATAAAACGTGGAATAGAATTTGCACAACCCAAAACGAAGGGCAAATTAATTTCTACCTTCGGAAAATATACGACACCCATCAAATGATGAAAAATATCACACTTTACTTCCTTCGTTTACATAGATCTGCCTTGTTTTTTTGTCTGGAAGGAATTTTGGCGATTACCTTGATTCAATGTGCGCAGATTCATGAAAATTCGGAGATTGAGAATATAGAATTAGTTCAAAAGGATATCCCAGAAGCGAAAGACAAAATGATGCCTTTGTCACTTGGGATCCAACGCACCGAATTGTATCGCGAAGCATTGCTGAACAAACGAGTAGGCGTGGTTTCCAACCAAACTGGAATGATAGGCGACGTGCATTTGGTCGATACTTTGTTGGGAATGGATGTAAAGGTGACCAAAGTTTTCGCTCCAGAGCATGGATTCCGGGGTAAAGCAGATGCAGGAGAACATGTTTCAGCAACCATAGACGCAAAAACAGGATTGTCCATTATGTCCTTATACGGAAACACAAAAAAACCTTCGAAAGAAATGATGAGTGGATTGGATGCCATGGTATTCGATATTCAAGATGTTGGCGTACGATTTTACACTTATATTTCTACGCTTCATTATGTTATGGAGGCGTGTGCTGAAGCAAAAATCCCGCTAATTGTGTTAGATCGACCAAATCCAAATGCACATTATATCGATGGACCCGTGTTGGAAAAAAGTCAAACTTCATTTGTTGGAATGCATCCTGTGCCAGTGGTATACGGAATGACGATTGGCGAGTACGGACAAATGATCAACGGAGAAGGTTGGTTGCCAAACAATTTGAAATGTGATTTGACGGTTATTTCAATGAGTGGTTATTGGCACAATATGAATTATTCATTGCCTGTTGCGCCCTCTCCAAATCTAAGAACGGATGAGTCCATTCAATTGTACCCAGGTTTGTGCTTTTTCGAAGGAACAAGCGTGAGTGTGGGTCGAGGTACAGAAACACCGTTTGAAATTTATGGACATCCAAATTTCCCGAAAACCGATTTTAGTTTCACACCAAAATCTTCGGAAGGAGCGAAGCACCCTTTGTTGGAGAATAAATTGTGCAATGGTTATAACCTGCATGAAGCTGGCGGAATGAAGGCCAGAAGACTGGATCTATCTTATCTCATCGAAGCACAAAAACTCCTCAAGGACAACGCGGAATTTATCACTAACGAATCATTTTTCAATAAATTGGCCGGAAATACGACCTTGTTGAAACAGATTCAAAGCGGAATGAACGAAAAAGAGATTCGTCAAAAGTGGAAAGCGGATCTGGATGCTTTTAAAAAAATTCGGGCGAAGTATCTTCTTTATTAGAACATAGAACAGAATCGACTGGCTCAGCTCTCTACTCTGGTTTCTCTGATCCTAGCCACAGATTATTTCTCCCTTCCCTTCTGGACGTGGCGCTTTGTGTCGAATTCATTTTTCGAAATAAAGCCATCCTTGTTTGAGTCAATTGCTCCAAAGTCTTTGTGAGTTTTCAGCGTCAAAATAGGATTTATATTTTTTACAAACTTTAAAATTCATTCTCCAAAAGAGAACTTTCGTGCGATACTGAACATTACTTCAAAATTCTTTCCTCCTTCAATATTGCATTGTTCTTATTCGCTAATTGACCGCAAGCTGCATCAATGTCTTTGCCACGACTTCTGCGCACATTTACAATCAGATTTCTGTCTTCCAAAAACTGAGCAAAAGCATCTACTTTTTGTGGGTCGGCTTGTTGCAAAACACCATCGTCGATTGGATTGTATTCAATGATATTTATTTTACACGGAACGCATTTGGCAAATTCGGCCAATTCGCGTGCATCTTGAATTTCGTCGTTGAAATCTTTGAAAATGATGTATTCAAAAGTGATGCGGCTACCTGTTTTCTCATAGAAATAAACTAAGGCTTCGCGCAAAGCTTCAATATCGTTGGTTTCATTGATCTCCATGATTTTGTTGCGCTTTTCATCATTTGCAGCATGCAGAGACAAAGCCAAGTTGAACCGTACATTATCATCGCCCAATTTCTTGATGAGTTTCGCAATTCCAGCGGTTGAAACAGTAATTCGTTTTGGTGAAATTCCCAACCCGTCTTCAGATGTCAAAATCTCTGTTGAACGGAGCATGTTTTTGTAATTCAAAAGCGGTTCGCCCATTCCCATGTAAACGATATTCGACAAATGTTGACCGTAATGTTTTTCCGCTTGATTGTTCAAATACACAACTTGGTCTACGATTTCACCTGCTGTCAAATTACGCATCATTTTTAAGCGTCCCGTTGCACAAAAAGCACAAGCCAAACTGCAACCCACTTGTGAGGAAATACACGCCGTCATTCTCGATTTTGTCGGAATTAGCACTCCTTCGATGACTTGGGTTTCATTTACTTTAAACGCACACTTGATGGTTTTATCGCCGGAAATTTGTTGATCGTCCAAAACGATGTGATCGATTAAAAAGGCTTCTTCTAATTTCTCTCTCAAACTTAAACTGAGGTTCGACATTTCATCGAAAGTATGTGCGTTTTTCTTCCACAACCATTCGAAAATCTGTTTTGCGCGAAAGGGTTTTTCACCGATGGAAGTCAAGTATTCTTTGATTTCATCAATAGAAAATTCACGAATATTTTTCTTGGTATTGGACATGAGGACAAAAGTAAGCAATTTGGGTGGTTTCGCGCAAAGCACGCAAAGGTTATGCGTTTATCCGACGAGGAGGACAAAGGTCGAGAAGGAAACTCGGTTATTTTTCTAAAGTTTTCAAAATGGTCTCCGCATTGGTCAAATAAACCGACAAATCATCCTCTTGTTTTTGGCCACCATAGCGACACAATTCACATTTTTGTTGTAAATCAAAAAACATAGATTTAAATTCTTCAGAGAAATTTTCATCTTCGAAAAACTGCTTTTTCTCGTCGGTAGAGAGCACCCAATTTCCGTCACCTTTTGCAGCAATAGATGTGGCGACTTGCAAGTCTTTCGATAATTGGGTGAAAAAAGGCAAAACATTTCTATTGTTTGCATGTGCTTGGAGAACGGACAGAAATTCTCCAGTGTTAAATTGAGTCACTTTCTGTTCAAAAACTTGGATTGCCTGAGGTTCTTCTTCTTCTTCTTCTTCTCCTTGTTTTCGTCTAAACAAAAGGAACAAAAATGCTGCACAAACAGGAGCAGAGAAGCCTACCCATTTGGCTGTTGAACTCGTAAAAATACTTTTTGAAACTGAATTTTTATCGTTAAAATGAGTCACCGACATTTCTTTGGAAGAGGCAGTGGTATCGTTTTTAAGAACGAAAGACGGATTACTTTCTACAACAATTTGAGCCGGTTGAGAGGTAATTGTGCAGTATTTTTCCTGTTTAGGATCGAAATAACTCATCATCAAATTGGGAAATTTAGAAAATCCGTCAGTGATAGCTTGTAAATGATAAATGATTCGAATTTCACCTTGGGCTCCCTTGGTAGTGAATTTCAAATTTTCTACAATTTCGGGATCTCCATACAAGTTGAAATTCTTTCCAAAGTCGATTTTCGGTTTGCTGATATCGTGCAAGTTTCCTTGTCCTGAGATGACAACCGTAAGCGTCACAATATCGCCTTGCTTCGCTTCTAATTTATCAATTTCATGGTTTATTTTAAAGGTTCCTACGCCTCCTAAAAAGGACTTTGGAGCACCACCTGGCAAAGGAACAACTTTGAAATGCGCGCGTTTGGCGCGAACGGAATATCCTTCAAAACCTGATTTCAAAGTCATTTGAAAAGGCTTAATAAAAATTTCCCCTGGGCTATTCACGAATACCACTTGCCTATTGAATTCTAATTTATAGCATTTGTGACCGTTTGCATTGATCTGAGTTGGTGTTACTTCATCTGGTTTAACAAGAAAATGCTGATCAACCGGAGTGGAGAAGGTACATCTTTCATAATCCACAAACCCATTTGGGATAAATTTTGAGTAAATCACGGGTTGAAGCACAATAGCTTCACCACAATAAATTTTTTGCTTTTCAACTTCTATCGCACCTGTTGCTGGTTTTCGAAAAATATTTTCATCAAGGGTAGAGGCAGCATTACTCTCCTCTGTCACCACTTTAATTCTAACTTTATTTGATTTGTACACCTTGTTTCCATGGCGAATAAAAGCTGGACCAATTGTAAATGTGCCTGCGGTGTGTATACTTCCAGATCTTCCGTGGAAAACGGTCCTGGTGCTTTCTCCAGTATTTCCATCAAAGTCTTGTTCAGATCGACTGAAAACATTTACTCCTTGTTCAAATTCGTCGGGTAGATTGATTTTTAGTTCACCCATCAAATTCGACTTTACAATAATTGTAAATTGATTGCCAACTTCTACTTCAGACTGTTCAACTATGATTTCTACATGTGGTTTTTGAGCCAATGCGGAATACGCGGTGAATAGCGATAAGATAAAAGATACATAACGAATTATTACCATTCTTTAGTCGACTTTTTTGTGGAATTTCCTTCTTTCGAACCTGCTAATTTCCTCTTCGTCTCAGACTCTTTTTTCATCAATTTATCCAATTCTCTTTCAACAGCGTTGTCACTTAAGGAAGACGGATTATTTTGATTTCCAGGATTTTCTGGTTTCTTTTTTTGCTCCTTCTTATCCTTTTTTTGGTCATCCTTTTTATCTTTCTTGTCGTCGTCTCCATCCCCTTTTGGTGGTGGAGGATTTTGTTTTTCTTGTTCTTTTTTCTTGCGAATGGCTTGCGATAAATTATACCGTGTTTTTGCGTTTTTCGGATCGTTGCGAAGAGCGTTTTTGTAGTTGTCGATTGCCGCATCGTAGTCTTTGTTCTGCATGGCAATGTTGCCCAGATTGTGAAATGCGCGCGCTTTTTCTTCTATATTTCCTGATGTTCTTTTCTCGTAAATTTCCTTCGCCGCATCAAATTGGTCCAATCGAAACTGTGTTTGCGCGATTTCGTCAGCAAGGTCAACATCTTTGGGAATTACCTCAAGTGCCGTTTTGTAAAACAACATTGCTTTTTGGAAATCTTTATGGTGATATGCATCTCTCGCCAACTTGATCATACCTCTCCAGTCGGAACTGTTTTTCACAACATCTTCCTCCTGAGCAACGGTGAAAACCGAAACAGGAAGCAAAAGAAGTATGAAAAGATATTTAATCATTTTTTACTTTGGTATTAAAAAGAAAATCAGAGAATTGAAACAGAAGCCAAAACACAAGACCAATGATTAATGGGATGTGAAAATAGGTCTCCTTAATCTCCAAGTCCAAATTTCTTAAATCTCCTTTGTTAAGCTGGTTAATTTCTGTTAATAAATTAGAAAGATTTGGAAAGGGATCGTCAGTCACCATCGCTATTCCATTGGCATTTTTGGCCAAAGATTCGACAAGTTCTTTTCCTACTTTGGAGAGAACAGGTCTTCCTTTTTCATCGGTGATATATCCCATGAATGGTTTCGTTGGGTCCCGATAGATCAATCCTCCATTACTTGTCCCTAATCCAACTACGGCCAGAAAGATGTTTTCCTCGGGTAATTTTTTCAATTTTTTTTCAGGAACTTTTTCGTGGTTTTCACCATCCGTTACCATCAAAATACACTTTCCTGCTGTTCCTTCTGAAAACATATCTCGAGACATATCGATCGCAATATCAAAATTTGTCCCTTGATTGCTCAGCATATTCGTCTCAATTTCTTTGATAAACAGCTTGGCCGTATTGTAATCTTGGGTTATCGGCAATTGCACATAGGCATTACCTGCAAAAATTAAAACACCTACTTTTTCGCCTTCCAAACCATTGATTAATTCGATTGCTGCTCGTTTAGCAACCTCCAGACGAGTGAGATTGGGGTCGATATCTAATGTATTCATGGAATTCGAAACGTCCATCGCTATGACTACTTCACTGTTTTTCTCTAGGCTGGAACCCATTTTAGTCCCGAATAAGGGTTGTGCCAAGGCAATAAAAATGAAGAACATGGAAACACGAAAAAGGATCCATTTCCGCCAAAATCTATTGGTAGGTTCAAACTGAACAAAGCTAGAAAGGAGTCGAGCTGGAATTTTAGAAACGAGCTTGCGCAGCTGTGCTCTCTGGCGAAAGAGTAAAAGGTAAAAGGGAATAAAGACCAGATTAAACCAAACCACTTTAGGGTAACGCAAGTAAAAGTCATCCGGAAAATAGGCGTGAATGAGCAAAATAAACCCGGTTAAAAGCATCCAAAGAAGAGCCTCAATCATGACAACCCAAAAAGTTGCCTTTCGTGTATTTGTTAGTTTATTCACCTGCATATTTGAATTGTAAGAGTGAATAAAAAACAAGGATTAAACTGAGTACGATTGCCCAATTTAAAAATGAGCTCGGGTCGGAAGGAGGTTCGTTTTTATACACTCGATCCAGGAATTTCGCTTTTTCTAATTTTTCAATTTTTTCATAAATTTCCACTAAGGATTTTTGATCCGTTGCGCGGAAGTAAGAACCTTTCGTTTTGAATGCGATTTTTTTCAGGATATCCTCGTCGATGTCTACAGGAGCCATTTGCCATTGTATTCCAAAAGCAGTCGGGATGGGTGATAAAGCTTCGCCTTTGGTTCCCATACCAATGGTATACACCCGAATTCCTTTCGCTTTTGCCAATTCTGCTGCTTTTTCGGGACTTATTTCACCTGAATTGTTCGTTCCGTCAGTGAGTAGAATAATGACTTTTCCGCCTTCACTCTTTGCGCGTAGGCGATTAACTGCCGTACCTAATCCAACACCAATGGCTGTCCCTCCGTCAATGTATTCGCCCGAAGTACTGGCAATTTTGTCTAATAAAACTTGGTGGTCCAAGGTGGGTGGACATGAGGTATATGCTTCGCCGGCATATACTACTAGCCCGATTCTGTCTCCTGGTCGTTCGGCCACAAAGTCCATGGCTACTCGTTTTGCAGCATCCAATCGATTGGGCTCGAAATCGCGGGCGTACATGGAAAGCGAAACATCCAATGCGAAAACAATGTCAATTCCATTTTTAAAATTCTCTTGTCTTCCTTCGGGACTGTCCCATGAAAACGGTCCTGTCAACGCAGTCACCAAAAGGATGAAAATGAAAAGTTTGATGATAGAAGAGAACTGACGGTATCTATCCACCCAAGTCAATGCCATTGATTTTTGATCAGTTGACAGATGGGAAACGCGCGCCGAAAAATTAGATTTGTTATTCTTTTTGAAAAAATAAACTGCTAAAACAGGTAGGAGTAATAAAAACCAAAACCAATGCGGGTAACTAAAGGTATACGAAAAGGGCCATATGTTCCAATTGGTCAACATCTAGTTTTTCTCAAATTCTTCGATAAATGATTTTGCATCTTTATACACCTTGAAAATACCTTCTTTTTCGACGGATGATTTGGCGAACTTCACCATGTCAGATACATTTAAAATTAAGCCCAAAGGTTTAGTCAGTCCTTCACGATATCCTTTTTTACGCAGAAAAAGTTGAATTTCAAGACTTGTTTTTTCCAAATAAGAATTGCCCATTTCCTTCGAAATGTATCGACGAACGATAAGTGACAATTCGGTGAAATGTTGTTTCATTTCATCTTTCGCCCACAACTCTTTTTCCATTAAAATGGTCAATTCCGAAATTGCTGCGCTGCGACGCTCATTTGTTGTCAATACAATTACCTCTTCCACCTTTACTGGTTTAAATTTCTTAAAGAAAAGGAAATAGATGGCAATGAGAATTCCAAGGACAGCAATTAAAACCAACCACCAAATTTCTCGCTCGTATTTTTCAAAAAAGGGAATTTTTAATTCGATAAAATTCTCTTCGATATCGTGCAAATCTACTTTTTCATCGACAGGCATTAAATCCACAAAAATCATCACAGGATTACTCGAGAGGGCCTCCCCAGGCACATTAAATTTCAATTCTGGAATGACGATAATTCCTTCTTCAAATGAAGTCAATGTATACGTTCCGATCCAATATTCTTTGCCTTGAATTTTATCTCTTTCCTCCAGAAAAAAACCGGTAACATCTAGTTCAATTGTGTCTTGTTTGTTCGTACTTCTATTCGTTTTAACTACTTTTAAAGTAGTTTTTTCTGGCTGAAATTCAACTTTTTTATTTGCTGCTATTTGGATTTCAAATTTGACCTGAAATTGCTCACCAACTTGCACATTTTTTTTGTTTGCTTTGGCTACAACGTCATATGACACCGGAGAAAAACCAAGGAAAATGAAACCAGTAAGTAACAGAAGATATTTCATCATGATTTACGGCGATGAAAAAGTTCGACAAGTGCTCTGTAGTAGTCCTCCGTTGTGCTAATCTCAATAGAATCGATTCCTCTTTTACGAAGATTCATGGTAAATTCTTCCTGTTGTTTGCGGTGATGATTTTCAAATTCTTCCTGAAATTCTGAGCTAGAAGTATTGTACCATCTCATTTCGCCCGTTTCAGTATTTTTTAATGGAACGATGCCCAAATCAGGAAGTTTTTGTTCGAGTAAATCACTGATTTTAATTGCGACAACATCATGTCGTTTGCGGGTATGTGCCAAGGCGGTGACGTATTCGTTGTCGTCCAAGAAATCACTAATGACAAACACAATCGAACGTTTTTTCTCCGTATTTCGAATGAATTTCAATCCCTCAACGAGATTGGTTTGTTTGTTGATTTTGTTTTGCTCTGAAAGTTCTCGTAGCAAAATCAAAGCATGACGCCGACCTTTTTTGGGTGGAATGTACTTTTCGATTTTATCGCTACAAAAAACACCACCAATTTTGTCGTTGTTGGCAATAGCAGAAAAAGAAAGTACTGCAGCCAATTCGAGCCCTAAATCTAGTTTGCTTTTTTCGCCAATTCCGTAATCGTTGGAACTCGAAACATCGATTAATAAGAGGACGTTTAACTCTCGTTCTTCTTCGAAAACTTTGACAAAAGGCTCGTTGAAACGTGCAGTTACATTCCAATCTATCGTTCGGATTTCATCACCAGTTTGGTATTCACGGACTTCAGAAAATGTCATCCCGCGACCTTTGAACGCAGAATGATACTCTCCCGAAAAAACTTGTTTGGTCAAGTTCTTCGTTTTTATTTCGAGGAGTTTTATTTTCTCAAGTATCGCTTTGGCATCCATGGAAAATGCGATTATGGAACTTGAATTCGTCCGATTATTTTAGATAAAATGTCAGTTGCCGTCATGTTTTCAGCTTCCGCTTCGTAGCTCAAGCCCATTCGATGACGAATCACTTCAGGAGCTACAGCACGAACATCTTCTGGAATGACGAATGCACGATTGTTTAAAAATGCGTGAGCTTTTGCTGTTAGTGCTAAATTGATACTAGCACGAGGCGAACATCCGAAGGAAATCAAGGGTTCCAGGAAGCCTAATCCAAATTTGTCGGGTGTTCGCGTGGCAAAAACGATATCGATAATGTATTGTTCAATTTTTTCGTCGAGATATACCTCTTTTACCAATTCACGGAAACGAAGAATATCTGTTTTACTCAGCACTTTTCCGATAGAAGGCATTCCTTCCGGACGCACATTGATGCGAAGAATTTGTTTTTCTTCTTCCTTGGTTGGGTATCCCAAAACAACTTTCATCATAAAACGATCCACTTGTGCTTCAGGCAACGGATACGTTCCTTCTTGATCGATTGGATTCATCGTTGCAAGTACCAAAAACGGTTCATCCAGCTGAAAACTTTCATCTCCAATGGTGATTTGCCTTTCTTGCATAGCTTCGAGCAGTGCACTTTGAACCTTCGCAGGTGCACGGTTAATCTCATCTGCTAGAATAAAATTCGCAAAAACAGGACCTTTTCGGACGGTGAATCCACCTGATTTTTGGTCGTACAATTGAGTTCCGGTAATATCGGCAGGAAGTAAATCGGGTGTAAATTGAATTCGGTTGTAACTCACCTCCAAAGCATCGGAAAGAGTTTTGATAGCAAGCGTTTTGGCTAATCCGGGTACGCCTTCTAGCAGCAAGTGTCCGTTACAAAGTAAAGCGATTAGAAGACGATCAACCATGTGCTCTTGACCCACGATTACCTTCCCAATTTCACTTTTCAGGAGTTGAATTTTCTCGTTTTCAACTTTTACTTTTTCACCTAATATTTGTAAAGCCGATTCAGGTTGAACGGCGCTGTTATCATTTTCTGTCATTACGTGCAAGATAATCCAACAAATTTGGTGAAGATTTACGGGTGGCGGAAGTTGGGGGCGTTAAATATTGTTATTTTTGAAAGTACTAAGACTATTGACCGTTGACTCTTGACTTATTCGAACGAAAATCTCACAGTCAATGGTCAAAGTAAAAGGTCAAATTACACTAATGATGGAAGAAAGAACGTGCAATGAATGTGGACAAGGGTTAAAAGGTCGGAAGGATCAAAAATTCTGTTCTGATTATTGCCGAAATACGTTTAACAATCGACTTCATGAAGATGCGAACAATTACGTACGCAGAATCAATAACATCCTTCGTAAAAATCGACGCATTTTAGAGAAATTGAATCCGAAAGGAAAGGTAACTGTAGATGCGATAACATTGGCAGAGGAAGGTTTTAACTTTCACTATTACACAAATATTTATACAACTCAAAAAGGGGCGAAGTATCATTTCTGTTACGATCAGGGATATCTTAAGATTGAGAATGATCAGTTTATGTTGGTGGTGAAACAGGATTATGTGAAGTAAAAAAGGATTGACTAATTGGTGGATGACGGATTGCGGATTGGCTGATTTTTCATTTACCTTAAAGCAATCAGCAATCATTTATAAATCCAAAGTAAGCTTCCGGACATATGTGCGTCACATTGTGTCAACTTTGATATCAAATTGAAGTTGATAGCGTAACTTTACAAAAAAGAAATTGATGGATACATTACATAAGGATGTTCAAGAATATTACGGCGAAGAATTACAGAAATCGGAGGATTTAAAAACGAATGCATGTTGCACTTTGACTAAACCGCCTCGTCATATTACGGTAGCGTTGCGATTGGTTGCCGATGAAGTTCAGTCCAAATATTACGGTTGTGGATTGACGATTCCGACACAAGTACAAGGACTGAAAATATTGGATTTGGGTTCTGGAAGTGGACGTGATTGTTACATCGCTGGGAAACTAGTTGGTGAAAATGGACATGTTGTAGGTGTAGACATGACAGATCAACAATTGGCCGTAGCGAATAAATATATCGAGTTCCACCGTGAGAAATTCGGATATTCGAAATCGAATGTAGAATTTATCAAAGGAAATATCGAGAAATTGGATGAATTGAATTTGG
>DGBF01000125.1:8130-13934 GCA_002384725.1 Flavobacteriales bacterium UBA4011 | reverse complement strand
TGGTCCATTGCGTGTTGTTCATCAACTCGAAAATGGTTTGTTTCAATTGATCAAAGATTTCTTTTTCAACGGTGGTTACCTCAAGAGCGGCGTCCGTTACAACATCTACTTTACAATTCAATTCCTGTGCCTGTGTAGAAATTCCACTCAAAACAAACAAGAAAACGAGTAAACTATTTTTCATTCTTATTTAAAATTTTTCAAATAATCCAAGATATTTTCTGCGACTACTTTCTTGGTAGTTAACTCAAAATCCATTGAATTATTGTGCTTATCGAAGATAGCAATTTTATTCGTGTTGTGCGCAAATCCTGCGCCAGAATCGTTCAGGGAATTCAATACGATTACATCCAGGTTCTTTTTCTCCAATTTACCTTTTGCGTTCGCTCTCTCATTCTCTGTCTCCAAAGCAAACCCAACAAGAACCTGATGTACAGATTTGTTATCGCCTGCCCAATTCAATATATCTGGATTCTTAACAAGCTCTAACGTCAAATCTTCTGATTTCTTTTTAATCTTCTGGTCTGCCTTCTCTTTCGGACGATAATCGGCAACAGCGGCGCTAAAAACACCAATATCAGATGATTTCCAAACCTCCTGTACCTTTTCTAGCATCTCCTCAGCGGAAACCACTCGTTTCAGCGTTAGATTGGGATGCACGCAATGTTCTTTTGAAGGACCGAGCACCAAGGTAACCTTTGCTCCTCTTTTCAAAAAAGAATTGGCCAAAGCCACCCCCATTTTTCCGGAAGAATGATTACCAATAAAGCGAACAGCATCTATTGCTTCGTGGGTAGGACCGGCCGTAATCAAGACTTTTTTACCTGCGAAATCTTTTCCTTTCAAGAAGAAATCATTTAAATAGTCGTGAATTTCTTCTGGTTCCGCCATTCGACCTTCACCTACCAACCCAGAGGCAAGTTCGCCACTGTTCGGAGGAATGATATCTACGCCATGAGCAGAAAGTGCTTTCAAGTTTTCACTGGTCATTGGGTGCTTGTACATGTCCAAATCCATCGCGGGAGCCACAATAACAGGACATTTTGCCGATAAATACGTCGCCATGAGCACATTGTCTGATTGACCGTGTACCATTTTGCTCATACTTGAAGCGGTTAAAGGTGCGATGAGAAAAACATCTGGCCACATACCCAATTCCACATGGTTGGCCCACTCACCTGTTCCTTCATCCCAAAAATCTTGAATAACTTCGTTTTTGGATAAAGTGGCTAGCGTTAAGGGAGTTATAAAATCACAAGAGGCGGGAGTCATGATACATCTGACTTCTGCCCCAGATTTAATAAGTAATCTGACTAAGCTCGCAATCTTGTAGGCTGCAATTCCTCCAGTTATTCCGAGAAGAATCCGCTTCGTTTGCATTTATTCTTCGATTTCGCCTTTTCTGACGTGTAATTCGTCTCTCAATAGCTGATCCATTGCCATAGCAACTGGTTTCGGCATTTTTTCGTAGAACTTCGAAATTTCGATTTGTTCACGATTTTCAAAAATCTCTTCTAAGTTATCCGTAGTAGATGCAAATTCTTGCAACTTCTGCGTCAACTCTTCTTTCATGTCTACGCTGATTTGATTCGAACGTTTTGACATAGCTACAATCGCTTCGTAGATATTTCCGAAACCTTTTTCGAATTCTACTGTATCTCTTGTGATTGTTGTCTTTTCAGCTGGACTATTCTTGAAATTCATATACAATTATTTTCCTTGATTAATTTTTTGAAGTGCTTTTTCGAGATCATCGCGGTAGGTATCTACTTCGCGCTTGTACTCGGTTTGAGCAAATTCGGTCACAAAGGTACGATATCTTTGAATAGATTCCTCAATTCTTTCCTTTTTTTTCACCTGAACACTGTTGATGGCAAGCAAATACGAATTTTTTACCAACAAATACATCACCTCTTCTTTGAACGCCGTCAATGGATACGATTCTAAAAATGAATTCGCCGAAACAACTGCTGCGCGATAATACTCCGTTTTAGAATAATGCTTTAATGCCTCAAAATCTTTTATTTCCAATTTGTAGCGCAATTTATCTATGGTTTGATTGCAACTGTCTACCAATGTAGAATTGGGATAACGGTCAATGAAAGATTGTAAATCTCTGATGGCCAACTCTGTATCATTTGGATCTAAAGAAGGTTCTGGAGAGTTTTGAACCGAACACATCGCTGATAAAAAAAGTGCCTCTTCTGCTTTTGGACTAAAGGGAAAACGTGTGCTATACGCGCCTAGATAATATCCAGCCATGTAGTAATCTTCCACATTGTAATACGATTTACCAATTCGGTAATACGCCACTTCGCCTTGATTGGTTTTTGGATAACGCTGATAAATTTGTTCGTACAACACGATGCTTCTTGTATAACTTTCCTCGTCATACAGCGCATTTGCTGTTTCAAATTTCAGTGTGTAGTCGTCCGACTTAATAACTTTGTTGTAACCGTTGCAAGAAGAAAGCAAGGTAAGTCCAACTAAAAACAAAAGAATTCCTTTCATGGGCGTCAAAGTTAAAACAATTGGCGTTAAGTAATGTTAAGCTTAAGTCATTTGTTCCACCTTTATTTTCATGAGGGTAAAAAGCCGATTGAAATCTGCTTTTTTCTCTGCTATAAATGTTTCCGTATCGCTCAACAAAGAATCTATATTCTCTTTGGTTGACTCGCTATCCGATTGCAATGGATTTTTTAAAATGGGTTGAAAGTGGAAATACAGCAAATTAGAATCGTCTTTGGACAACTTGGTCATGTTACTATGCACGCGCTCCATTTCTTTATCGATAATGTCCATTTCATTATACTCGCTTTGGCCAGTGCCAAGACTTAACAGTATAATTGGATCGTTTGGATAGAACATCCGAGCATAATTATAGGCCAACTCAGACGGATTTTTTGCTGCGACTATTCCATCGGCTAAAAGCAAATTACCCAATTCCAAGGGAGGAAAGACGCCAGGAAAAGCGCTGCATGCAATCATAATTTTGGACAAAGGCAAACTTCTGAAACGGTCTGCCGTATCGGTAAACAGGTATTGCGAATCGGAATTTAAATCATAGGACACGAATAGAAAACGCTTTCGCAGATCTTCAATGGTTATTCCACTAAAAAAATGATTCAAGACAAAACTCAAAGGATACATTGAGTTTTCTGGATTGATTCCAATGTTCTTGTTGAAAATTTGCTGACCACGCTTGCAGTAAAAATCCATCATTTCATTTGGAGAGAATTTAGCTTTCCCATCTTCATCTTGCAACATTAATGCTCCGCCAATAATTGATCCTGTGCTCGTGGCCGAAAATACATCCACCCAAGTAGAAATATCGACAGTTTTGTCCATTTCTTCAATTTGACTTTGGATATAGGATAGAATTTTTAGTGGTATTAATCCACGTATTCCGCCGCCATCAAGGGATAATATGACACGATACTTGCATTGCATAGTTCAATTTACAAAAAAAAAACGAACCGTGAAAAACTAATAATTGAAAAAAAATGATAATCCTATCTGATGCGCACTGTGCGCCCAATAACAATTTTTGAGTTGTAGCTAATGTTGTTTAACTTACACAATTGAGAGACTGTAGTACCATGTCTTGCTGCAATTCGGGTAAGATTATCACCCGAACGAACCTTATAATACTTCTTTGTTGAGGCAACTGCTTTATTTGAAGTAGAGGCCAAGTTTTCTCCATGCTCTTCTATATCAGTCGGTTTAGCACCTGGACGAAAGATAGCTTTGTGGACCATCAGATTATCATCCTTACAAACTTTATTCTCAAAATCAATAATTTCCTCTGGATTTAAAGGTGCATCATAAAAACGAACCTCAAAATGCAAATGTGAACCTCTTGATGCTCCTGTGTTGCCGCCTAAACCTAATAAATCACCTGCTTTTACTTCTTGATTTGGTGCTACATTAATCTTGCTTAAGTGAGCATAAAAAGTCTCTAATCCATTGTTGTGACGGACGATAACCAGGTTACCAAAACCTCCACTGTTCCATTTCGCGTAACGCACTTTTCCATCCCAAGCCGATTTGACAGTATCACCAGTTACTAAATCGATGTCAATACCATTGTGGTAGCGACCTCCTCTGTAACCATAACGAGAAGTGATTTGTCCATCAAATGGCATCACGAAGTTTTCACTTTGATCATTCATCACACACAACCAAATCGTATCATTGAATTTTGATAAGTCATTTTTTAGGTCTGAAGTATAACAAATATCTGAATCCCAAGTCTGAATTAAATCCAAATCGGGCATTGATGTTACTAAATTATGCAAATGCTCATTCAGAACACCATCGAATTCAAGATCTTCCTGATACTGCCATGTTCTGTCTGAAAACATAATTACAGAACCTTTTGTTGTATAGATTGTATCGACCGGTTCTTGACCGAAAATGCAAGTAGAAATAAACAAGAAACTTAGAGAGAGGGCTAGGAGTTTTTTCATCAATAATTCTATAAGGTTTTAAAAAGCACTGTAAAGTTAGGTAAATTGTTGCTTTTTTAATAAACGTCGTTTACGAAGATGTTAAATAACAAATGTTCATTTGGCTTAACGTAATCAACGTAACCCTTTGAACCGTATGCTTCTGAAGGTGGAATTACGATGTACATGCGGTCTGCTTTCTTTGCGTTATTTAACGCTTTTTTAACTCCTGGTAATGGTCCAGCATCCTTCATTTTCATCTTAAATGGCTGATTTTCACGATAGGAGTTGAAATATCGAGGTGAACTTTCTGAACTTGTCATGGAATAAAACTCGATGGTATTTTCTCGATTAAAAAAGGTCGTGTTTTTAGTATTTTCTTCAAAAACGTACACTTTATTGCCATCTATCTCGCGGGTCGGTTTTCTCTTTTCGATCGCTTTGATGTAAACAATGTTGTTCGAATTCGGTGGAATCACACCTTCGATTCCTTTCTCACCTCGGGCCAATTTGCTCGGGATAAAAACTTCCACTTCATCGCCAATTCGCATTTCTTTCATGGCGATATCCCAACCTTTGGTCTGCATCTGAAAGCCAACAACAAAAGGAAATGACTGTAAATTTAATTTATGATTCCCCTCTATCAATTTCCCGTTTTCTAGGTAAACTTTATAATCAATATCTACACAATCGCCTTTTTTAATTTTTTCGCCTTTTCCACGGGTAATCCAGTGCATTTTTATGCCGTTGTTCATAACTAAAGAGTCCAGCTGCGCCTTGTTATCCAAGGGTTTCATACTTGCTTCTTTGTCTTTTTTTGAAACCTCTTTTTTCAGTGCTTCCTTTTCAAGTGGCTCGTCTTTACAGGCAAACAAGGCAAATACTACGGCAAAAATTATCGTCAAATACTTCATCGAACTATTTTATAAAGGTTTAAATCTACTACTATTGGAGTCAAAGGGGGAATTTTGTTCAAATCGCCTGACAAACCATGCGCCAAGTGACTTGGGATTATCATTTTGACCTTATCGCCTTCACGCATTCGTTTGATTCCTTCTTGTACGCCCGTTTCGACATGGCTGTGGTCGATTTGAAATTCCTCAACGACTTCGTCTGAACCCGTTTCATAACACATTGTTCCATCGAGGAGAGATATGCTAAATTGCACTTGTGCCCGAGATCTAGAAACGGCTTCAAGACCCGTGCCTTCTTCGTATTTGTAAAAAAACAAACCGGAACCTGTTTCTTCCATTTTCCAAGAGGGATGACGGTCGATGAACAGTTCAATGTCGATTTTTTCGCGAATGGTGATTTCTTTGTTCAAGTCTGTGGATTGAGTTTTTGTCCAATTCACCT
>DGBF01000125.1:6002-8042 GCA_002384725.1 Flavobacteriales bacterium UBA4011 | reverse complement strand
GCTCTTCCGATCTCATTACACACAGAAACAAGAAATAAAAACTCAACTTCATACCAAATACTTCCCTACGTTATCTTTTACTTTTTTAATCGTTTCTTCCAAAGAAATGAAACTGATTCCTCCGGAAGCATAGGCATGCCCGCCACCTTCAAAATTCTCTTTGGCAAAAACATTCACAGCTTGATCGCCTTTGGAACGGAAAGACATCTTTACTTTTCCATCTTTCTCTGACATGAAAACGGCTAATTTCACTCCGGTTACACTCAAAGCAGTATTTACCAAGCCTTCTGTATCACCTTTTTGGTAATTAAATTGCTCCAATTCACTTTCAGACAGCCACATAACAGCGACTCTTCCATTTTCAACAATATCCAAATTATTGCAAATTGCATGAGATTTTAAACGCAATTGATCCAACGAGTTTTGACCAAAAACAGCTTCATGGATGACAGTATGGTCGACCCCATTTGACAATAGTTTTCCTAATATTTCATGGGTTCGTGGTGTAACTGAATTGAATCTAAATGAGCCTGTATCAGTCATGATTCCAAGATAAATAGCCATTCCTGCTTCCACGCTCATGAAGGAATCTGTTTCGAGTAATTCGAACACCAGCTGAGCTGTGGAACAAACTTCCGGTTGACTGAGAGAGATAAAAGCGAAATCCGATGGATCCAAATGGTGATCAATCATGATTGTTTTATCCTTGATGTTCGTGAACAGCGGTTCCATGTCTGTCCCCACCCGACTTGGGTGATTGTAATCCAAAGCAAAGACTAAATCTGCTTCTTCGATTTCGGTTGTAATGAGTTCGCCTGAATCTTCGAAACTCTGAACTTCCTCAACCGATGGTAACCATTCCAAAAACTTCGGAAACGCATCCGGATGACAAATACTTACCTGTTTGTTCTTCGCCTTCAACCAGTGATAAACGGCCATGGAACTACCAATAGAATCACCATCGGGAGATTTATGTGCCGTAATTACGATTTTTTTCGCTGCATTAACGGCTTGAATAATATTTTGGAATTGGTTCATGTTGTTCTTTTAATAAAAAAGCCCCGCTTAATTTACGGGGCCAAAGATAGTTACAAATTTCTTTTGGGTTTCTTAATGCTTGTTAATACGAGCGGTTTCAGTATAGATAGCTTTCGCCAGGTCATCGCTCACATTTACCAAAGGCATGCGCATGTGATTTTCCATTAGATTCATTTGTTTTAATGCTTCTTTCACACCACCTGGATTTCCTTGGGCGAAGAATAGCTTCGTGATTTCGAACAAATTATAATGTATCGCTTTGGCTTCGGCATGTTTATCCGTTGCGGTCCAGCGCACCATATTAGAGAAATCTTTTGGGAAAGAATTGGAAACAACAGATATTACACCATCTGCCCCAGCAGCTGCCAATGGCAGCACCAATGGATCATCTCCTGACAATACACCAAATCCTTCTGGACGTTGACGAATGATATCCATGATTTGTTCCATGTTACCAGATGCTTCTTTTACGGCAACAATATTAGGTACTTCAGCCAATTCCAAAGTTGTCTCGATGGACATGTTGGATGCTGTTCTTCCAGGAACATTGTATAAAATTATAGGCAAATCTGTATGCGACGCAACGTATTTGAAATGTTCGACAATTCCTTTTTGAATGGGCTTGTTGTAATAAGGTGAAACGGATAAAATTCCATCAACTGAACTAGGTAATTGGCCCATTTTCTTTGCGATTTCGGCGGTATTGTTTCCTCCTAAACCAAAAACGATGGGTTTTCTTTTGGCATTCACTTCTGCCACGATGTCTAATATTTCCATCTTCTCTTCCCACGAAAGTGTTGGCGATTCACCCGTTGTACCTTGAACAACAAGAAAATCTACGTTCTCCTGGATTTGAAATTCGATAAACTTTTTAAGTGCATCTACATCTATTGCTCCGTCGCTTTTGAATGGAGTAACCAATGCGGTACCCGTTCCTTTGAAAGGATTTGTCATGATTGAATTTTTTCTAATGTTTCTTTTGCAAAGCTAGCTATTTGTTCG
>DGBF01000125.1:0-5948 GCA_002384725.1 Flavobacteriales bacterium UBA4011 | reverse complement strand
ATTTGTTCGATTCTAATTGAACTAGAATTCAATCGAATGTCAAAATTTATTCCTTCTGTTAAACTGCTCACGATTCGTTTGCTTGCCTTTGTCTTATTAATCAATTTTACATATTTGTCGTCTATGTGATCGAAAACCAGCAGGACATCATAATCTGTTTTTAGTTTTTCTTTGAGCGCTTTGTCTTTAACTTGACCCAACAAATTGAAATCCTTTTTTGCTATATAATTGAAACGAGCACTATATGGAAGTTTTGATTTTTGCGCTTCTTCTTCGACAAAAACAATGAAAACAGAACTCTGTAGGATAGACCCACTGATCAGTTTTTTTGTGCCTTCAGTGAAATTAGCAAATTCCTCACTGTCCCTGAAGGTATAAAACACAATAACCTTCTCTCCATTCGATCCGATAACTGCATTAGCCATTTTCTACCATTTTTATGAGTGAATCTTCGTCAATAATTTCAATTCCCAAATCTGACGCTTTCTGCAATTTAGCCGGCCCCATGTTTTCGCCAGCGACTACAAATGTCGTCTTTTTAGAGATGGAAGACCCTATTTTCCCACCATTAGATTCTATTGTTGCTTTTAACTCGTTACGAGAAAACTTTTGAAAAACGCCCGAAACGACAAATATTTTTCCTTCCAAAGCTGCCGAGGCTAATTCTTTTTCCTCAATTTCAAGTTTCAAACCCGCTTCTTTCAATTGGTTGACGAATGCTACATTCTTTTCTTCCAAGAAGAAATTCTGAACAGAAATGGCGATTACTTCTCCAATTTCGTCGGTATTGACCAATTCATCATAGGTCGCTTTGCTCAAGTTCTCCATGGATTTGAAACGTTTAGCCAGCTTCTTAGCGACCGTTTCACCTGCATACCGAATTCCGATTCCAAACAATACTTTTTCAAACGGATTTTCTTTCGATTTTTCAATTCCTTTTATCAGATTATCCGCTGATTTATCGGCCATACGCTCTAATTTAACTACTTCATCGAAGGTTAAACTATATAAATCTGCAGCCGTTTGGATCAAACCTAAATTAACGAGTGCATCCACCGTTTCGGCTCCAATTCCCTCTATATCCATGGCTCTGCGACCAATGAAATGTTCGATTCTACCTTTGATTTGTGGCGGACAACCCAATTCGTTTGGACAAAAGTGTTGTGCTTCTCCTTCTTTTCGGATTAAAGGTGTGTCACATTCCGGACAATTTTGAAGAAACCTTACTTTTTCATCACTTTTTCGAAGTTTTAGGTCCACTCCAACGATTTTCGGAATGATTTCTCCTCCTTTTTCGACAAAAACGGTGTCGTTTTGGTGTAAATCTAATTTCGCTATTTGATCGGCATTGTGCAAAGAAGCGCGTTTCACAACTGTTCCTCCTAAATTCACAGCTGTCAAATTTGCTACTGGTGTAATTGCTCCTGTGCGTCCAACTTGGTAAGTCACTGTTTCCAATTCGGTTGAAACGCGTTCAGTTTTGAATTTATAGGCTATTGCCCAACGAGGTGATTTGGCAGTGAAGCCCAACTCGTTTTGCATGTTGTAATCGTTCACTTTTATAACAACACCGTCTATTTCAAAAGGCAATTCCGAGCGTTTTTTATCCCAATAATGAATGAAATCCATTATTTCATCTATAGAATTTACTTTTGTGATATAATTATGCTCCGCCGATGGAATTTTAAATCCCCATTCCTTGGCTTTCAATACCGATTCATAATGTCCTTCCAAGGGTAAATCTGCTCCATAAACTCCGTAAAGCAAGCAATCTAGACCTCTATCTGCCACTACTTTAGAATCTTGCGACTTCAAAGTGCCGGAAGCAGAATTTCGTGGATTAGCAAAAACAGGCTCACCCAATTCCAAACGGGCTTCATTCATTTTTATGAAGTTTTCCAAAGGAAAAAATATCTCACCACGAATTTCAAAGTCTTGCGGGAAATCGCCGTTCAATTGAAGAGGAACGGTTCGAATGGTTTTAACATTGGTGCTCACATCTTCGCCTTTGGTGCCGTCTCCTCGTGTAACTGCTTGGGTCAATTGACCATTTTCGTAACGAATACCGATAGCAACACCATCGTATTTTAACTCACATACATAATCATTAGTACCTTCCGCCAATTTTTTAATTCTCGTTTCCCATTCTACGATTTCTTCTTCGGAATAGGTGTTAGACAAAGAGAGCATGGGAAAACGATGAACGACGGATTTGAATTTCTTGGTAATGTCGCCTCCCACTCTTTTCGTTGGGCTGTTGGGATCACTTAATTCTGGAAATTCCTGTTCTAAATCTTGTAATTCTTTGAGCATAGAATCAAACTCAAAGTCGGCAACAATAGATTTATTGTCAACATAATACGCATGATTTAGCTTTCTAATTTCGTTAGCTAATTTTTGAATTTTTTCTTGGGCAATTTCTGGATTCATATTATTTTTTCATCGCGCTAATCATCCTATTTTTACATTGTAAGTCAGCATGAAGTTGAATGTTTTCGAATTTTTCTTGGGTTAACAAATCTATTGTTTCTTGTCCAAAATCTTCGTGTATTTCATAAAAAAGAAATCCACCGCTTTTCAACCCTTTCTGAGCAGATTTTGCAATTTCTCGATAAAACAACAAAGGATCTCCATTAGTCACGAAAAGTGCTGCTTCGGGTTCATACATAAGTACATTTGCCTCCATCAATTCTTTGTCACGCATTGGGATGTAGGGTGGATTGGAAATCCAAACATCAAAGGAAGCATCTTCATATTTTTTCATTTCCATGGCCTTCAAGACATCCGCGGTTGAAAAATCGACAGACGTATGGTTCAAAACATTGTTCCGTTTTGCTAAAGCGATAACTTCCTCAAATTTATCTATCCCTAAAACGATAGAAGTTGGTCGTTCTTGTTGAATCGCTATGGCAATGCATCCAGTTCCAGTGCACACATCCAAAATCTTTGGTGTATCGAAACTATCGGCCGTTTGTAGAACAAGGTCAACGAGTTCTTCGGTTTCTGGTCGCGGAATTAAGGCGTCTGGTTCGCATAAAATGCGACAATCGCGAAAAACGGTTTCGCCTAGAACATACTGCAGAGGCTTATTTGTATCTAGTTCTTCGATAATTTGGTTGAATAGAATTTCATTTTCTTCAGAAATCGCTTCGTCCAAATGCAAATTGGTTGCCGAAAAAGAGAAATGAAGAAGATGACTTGCCACTGCTTTAAAATGATATTGAACAGAAAGAGAGGTCCACTTTTCGTGAAACCTCTCTTCGAATTTTTGTTTTATATTTCTAAGCTTGGTCAACTTTTTTTATCGCGAATATCGCGATTTTTCTTTGATAATGCTTTCGTTTTAGTCTCTCACCAATTGAAAGAATCCTTGTTTGTATATTTCTTTACCCGAAACATCTTTTGCAAAAATCTTATAGAAATAAACACCATCTTGGGCATCCTCTCCTCCTTGAGATTTACCATTCCAACCTTTTGACATGTCATTGAATTCGTACATTATATTTCCCCATCGGTTTAAAATCTGACAAGTAAAGACCAAAAAGGATTCGTTTTGATTCAGAAGCGGGCCGAAAATAGCATTAACATTATCGCCGTTTGGTGTAAAGACATTAGGCATTTCAATACTGCATGGACGAGTATCAAATAGGAATGGCCATGAATGATTTCCGCATGCGTTATACGCCGTAACTAAGTGATAACCTCCTTCATCGAAGATTGCTGTAGGGCCTGTCTGTCCGTTACTCCAAGTGTAGCTCACCACATTTTGCCAAGCATCAAAAGCCTGAAATGTTTCTGGAGTGCCAATACACCCAATTTTATCCGCAACTTCTACATAAGGATAGAAGGTTACATTGATCATTAAGGTGTCGGCATCGTTACAAACTGGCTCCGTATAAGCTATATAGTAAACTCCTGGTAAGGTGAATTCAGCATTAGTTTGCAAAGAATCTGGCGGGTAAAAAGTGACTACTCCAGGTCCGGATAATTGAGTCCAAATTCCAGTTTCAACACCAAAATTCATGTCCAAATCAGCCGAATCACCGCACAAAGTGTTCAGTTGATTGATTTGAATTTTCGTTTGCGTTTCTATAGTGAAGGTTGTGTCATTCGTACAACCAACCAAGTTCGCAATGTTTAAAGTATAGGTGCCAACGGGTAAACTTGCAGAGAAAAGCGAATCCAATCCTGGATTAGTTAACCCCCACGAAGCACTCGAAAGCAAAACTGAATCTATCAACTGAATATTTTCCGTGATCCCAAAGCCTGGACAAATAAAATAATCTGGATTATTAAAATTAATTTCCGGTGCTGCAGAATAATTTACTGTTATGGTGTCTGAATATGGACAAAACCCATCCGTATAAATTAAGTTATAAATTCCTGTCGTTGGAAAAGAAACCATTGTGTTTATATACGCATTAGAGGCGAAGAAAGGAGCCCCCGGTGAAGGCTGCAGATACGACCAAACTCCTGATCCTGAACCTCCTGTATTATAGGAGAACAACATGTTATTGTTACACATAGCCGTGTCATTTTGAAGGACAATTGGTGTGACATTGGTGACCAATAAAAGTTTCGTTTTCGTGCATAAACCATATTGGTCAGTTACAGTTACAGAGTACGTTCCTGTTCCCAGATAATTACTCCATAATGTGTCTAGTGCTGTATTTGACAATCCCCAACTGATCGAACTGTAATTTATTGAATCTGCAATTTGGAAAAGATTGGCATTATTCCCTGGACAGATTACCGTATTACCAGTAATATTAAAGTTGAAGGGCTGACCAACTGTAAAATTCGCACTTACTCTTTTAAAACATCCATTTTTTTCTACTGTAACGCCAAAGTTAGACATTGACGAATCCATAACTATTGAGCTATCTAACAAAAGATTGTCCCAAAGATAAGAGTCGTATGGCCCATTAAGTACACCCGTTACAACTGAATCACAGCCTGCGGTTGGGTCAATGACGGGATTGAAATTAGACGTGCCTGTAGAATCTATAATTACGGTAAGATTTAGAGTTGTCACACCTGGAGGCACGGCATTGTCGGTTGCTGTAACCGTTACCGTATGAGTACCAACAAAAGCCGCGCTACCGGCAACTCGTAAAACGGCTGAAGCAGTATTTCCGGGCGTGTTTGAAATGACTTGTAAATTCGTTAATGTACCTGGATTTATAACAATAGAAGTAGATTGGTTTGCCTCAGGCGAGAGGAAAATGAAAGGTACATCGGCTGTATCTCCGATTGAACATACTTTGAAAGTATCACACGAAGATGCTCCGTTTGGAACTGGAGGAATATTGTTGGTGTTACAAACATCAAAAAAGAAACTTTTATAATCTAACCAGCTGATACCGTCTGGATTACCAAGCGCTCCGTCAAAATCGGTACCGGGATGATCGAAACGTGCGACTAAAAAGTAATTAGTGTTATTTCCTTTATTGGCCCCACAAGTTGCAGGGACTCCTCCAAAACCATTAACTCCTTGAGATGCCGCCCCGGTAGTCCATTGCATATCTTTGTAACAAAACGCGACGTTTCCTCCATCAATCACAGGGTCATTTCCATCGGTAATTATTAATTGAAATGAATTTCGTTTATCCCCTTGAATACTATAATAACCTACGTCTTCCCAATTGACGTAAAGAGCTGTTGGCGTTATTTTATAGACAACCTGACCCAACGGAAGTCCAGTTAAAGGGTCAACCCGTGTATCTACATCTCCCCAAAATGGGGCAATGATTTGGTTCCCACTAGATGGAAATGCAGTTGCACTGAACGTGGCCATAGGCGAGCCAAAGGTCAAATTTCCATTGTTATTGATGTAACAGCTATTTACTGTATCACCATAAAAACAAAAATCAAACGGAAGACTAATTAATGGACTAGAACCATCGTCATTTGGAGCCAAGGCCAGAATATAACTTGAATCAGGATCA
>DGBF01000188.1:9928-10305 GCA_002384725.1 Flavobacteriales bacterium UBA4011 | reverse complement strand
TCCACCACGATTGATTTTATAATACGTCGCTTGGCGTTCCTTCAGTTCAGCTTCGTTCAACAGAAGATGTTCCTCTTTGCCGCTTTTCCCTAAAGTAAATACATGTGGATGCTCGCACAACAAAAGAATATTCTCAGTTGGAACTTGATTTTCGTTCTTACGATTTTCGATTTTCTGAGCGATGGTTTTGGCAAACAATTCCTCCTGATAATCCCAAGCTTTTTGGTAATCTATTGAACCTAAATCTTGAAATTGAACGGTGGTTTTCACAATTAAATTTTTGCGAGTGAATCTTTCAAATAATCGATGATTTCGACTTCAATACAATCCACATTATTCAGGTTTGCTATATAAAGCGATGCCCAGTCTAAAACACT
>DGBF01000188.1:9365-9757 GCA_002384725.1 Flavobacteriales bacterium UBA4011 | reverse complement strand
ATAAAGTGTTTTTTCAATTTTGGAATTCCCCTTGGCTTCTAGGTTGATCACGGTGTCCGTTTTCATTCCTATGCTATTTAGGGTTATCTCCAATCGTTTTTGATTTCTTTCGATAAGGTCTTTTGTATTCAAAAATACGACCCCAAAACGGTTATCACCTCCACCCCAACCAACTAGTTCGTTGTGGTTCATTTCAGGAAGTGCACCTGCCCAGCTTAATTTCTTGTCATTCTCATTGAATTGTTGACGCACCCGAATCGCTAAAGCTTCGTAAGAACCAGAAGCATAAATAACAGGGATTTTATCTTTCAATTTCTCAGCAACTTCCATTGCCGTTTTTTTAATGTTTTCAGCTTCAGCAACAATCAGGTCATGGCCTTTTTTGATTTCCG
>DGBF01000188.1:0-9262 GCA_002384725.1 Flavobacteriales bacterium UBA4011 | reverse complement strand
CTGAATAGCCGTATCCAAACTCATCAAGGTTTCCTCGGTATTTCCGGAATAAGAGGAGGCAATAACCAAAGAATTTTCGTTTACGTAACTCGGCAAATGATAATCTTGACAAAAATTGACAGGTACGGTTAAATCTTTTTCAAGCCATTGCGACACAATTTTCCCACCAATACCAGAGCCCCCCATTCCGCAGATGACGATATTTTTAATTTCAACTTCTGGTCTATTAAATGACTGTTTCTCGGCAATGCTGAGAGCCTCTAGAAGGTTTGCAGGAAAATCTTCTATCAATTGTTTCATTAAAATACTTGGCTCCATATAACTGATTTTGTTTGTGCGAAATTAGAAAAATTTACTAGGTCTGAGTAAACGTTGGACGGGGAAATCTATTTTACCATAAATTTCATTTTTCTTTATAGTATCCACTTTGAAGGTAAAAGGCGTTCGTTTATAACTTAAGTACCCACTATTTTCCTGGTTTGGAATAAGCTGAGGTTGCCTGTCACCAGAATAAAAAATGTAATAATCATTCACTTTTTTCATCGACAAAGGTGGAGATATTAAGAATCTGTACTTTTCTTTTTCCTTAGTTAGAATTCCATTTGACAATAATTTATTAATCAAATAATTTGCTTTATCATTCATAGAAAGTGCCAAAGAAAAACCTTTCACTTTTGTTTCTCTCGTCGAAACGACCTCTGTAACTTCAAAATTGTCGTCCATCACCGATTCGATAAATGTTTCTTTCACGATTTGCTCTCCTCCCTCTCGAAAAGACAAATCTCCTTTCCATGCCACAAGAAAGTCGTCCATAGGAAAACTTATTTTACGACTCATTTTTTGCATGTAACGATGAATTGGATCTTCCTTATTCGAACCAAACGATTTAGCGTCAACATGCAAATTCAAGTATTGATTAGAACTAGGGCTTACAGGCAAAGCTAAACCTTCTTCCTTGGGTGAAATATTGAACGGCTCGTTCGACTTTATATAGGAAAGTAATGTAACACTTACGGAATCAACATTGTGGGCAAACATTGCCTTTTCAATCCCATATTCCTTTAAACTTTGAGCCGTGGAATACAACACTAAATTTTTCTCAGCGAAATGTTTTTCTTCTAAAAATGCAATCCAGCTTTCGGATTGATCACCCTTTTTTGCATCTAAAACGCGTCTTAAGATTTTTGGAAATTTATCGCCTCTATACACGAACAACCAATTTTTTCCGTAGGTTAAATAGCTTTTTTCTTTCGTCCAAGAATAAATCCGTTGACCACCTAGATCACCTTCCGTTACATCAATGAGTTGCTTCACTCGACCAATACCCGCTCCTATTTCACTGCTATCGGTAACATGAATTAAAAAACCCCAGCTGCCATCTTCATTGGCAAATCCATAAACAGAGGCTTGAAGATCGAGACCGTAACTTTTCGCTTGACCTAACAAAAACTCTTTAGAAAGAAAGTCTCTGTATTCCACTTTGTTGAAGTGGAACATGCCTGTCGTTTCATGCGCTAATTCCAGAAGATTTGTGCGGATTAACACATCACCATCCGGTATGCGATCCACTATTTCGGGTTCGAATGAACGCGCCAAGTAAAAATGACGACCGACAAGAAAACTAGCCAAAAGGATGGCAAGTAGAATGATTATGGAGATTTTTCTATACAACAAATGAAGATTTACAGAGTGTCATTATTTCATGATAACATACAAGCTATTCACCAAGTCTAGAACGTGTTTTCCAGAATCTTCATATTCACCTTTAAAGTCATACACCAATTTGAAATCTGTTTTGCTCACCGATGTTTTAGACGAAGTCAATTGCATATCGCCGGACTTCGTTCGCATCGCGTTCAACATATCGATTTGTGTATTCGTCATCCAAGTTCTTGGAATATTATCGATGATTTTCGATGTATTCATTTGTCCATAAAGGAATCCTGATTTCTTTGTTGATTTGATTTGACTTCTCGTTAATTTGTTTACCCCAAAACCATCCGGGTTATTCACTGCAAGATTTTCATCGTTGGTCATGATGAACATACCGCCATGATTGATAATGAATAAAGGAACTGAATTTAAAAACGCATTCTCGATTTTCCAGTATTTGCCCATATTCTGCCATTCAGAATTCATGTTAGACATTTGCTCCATAAAGATGTCCGGAATATCATTTCTCTTGGTTGAGAAACCCAAGGTGAAAATCGGGATATCTTGCTCTTCGAAGGTTTCCGTTTCGGTGTAATTGAAATCCTCGTCGTACTCATATACCAACTGACGAACAGGTACTTTTTTAACTCCGTTGAAAGAACCAAACATACCACCACGATACATATCGAAAATCGCATCTTTGTCTAAAAAGGCGTTCATCATTTCGATAGCCAAAACCGAACTGGAAACCATTCTGCTTTTCTCTTTCTTAAGAATCGGCATGATGATTTCATATGTTTTTTCATACGCTTTCCCCAAATCCACGTTATAGGTAAAGTAGGCTGAATTGTCCTTGTGAATGTATTTGGTCATGTTCTTGTCGAACTTACTGCTGTTCAATTCTTTGTAGATCGTTCCCAAGGCATCGCCGTAATTGGAGGTCATATTTGCCTCAATGGAATGCTCCTTTAATCGTATATCGCCGACAATTTTATTGTTTTTATAGAGACCTGTAATGTCTTCGATTAGGGAAGGCATCACTTCACGATAGTGCCAAAAAGGTTGTGCTTTCAGGATGTTTCGCTCGTTGTCCAAGTAAAAAACGCCTTCCACATCATGTGTCAATTGTTCCGCTAAGACTTTATCTACTTTTCTTAAATTTTGTCCATCGATAAACAATTCTTTCGACACTTTAAGCAAATATTCTCTCCTCAAAGACGTTCTAATCGAATCTTTTAAATCGTAAAAGTTTTTGTGTGGAGCATAATCCTCTTCGATGATATAATCGCCAGACTCTTCAATTTCTTCCAAGGCTTCCTCGACATTGTACACATCTTCAATATTCTCTTCCATTTCGATAGCGGGAGTATCTTCGTCGTATGTTTCAGGAATTTCTTCGTAATCGGCTTTGTAATAATCGTCGTAGTAATTGTATCTTCTGTTATAGCTATATCCTCTTGCATACCAAGTTGAATCTGCAATGTCATCGACTCTAGTCGAAATAGGATCGACTCTTAACAAAACACCAATATTACCACGCACCATTAAATGATTGAAATAACTCGAATAGAATTGAACACCTTCATACGGTGAGTCTACCTTATCAAAATCATCAAAGGCACCAAAAAGTTTGTTGAGGTCGGCAATGCCAAATGAAAATCCAGTGACACTATAATCCCGATTCATTCCATAAAACACATTGAATTTTTGATCAAAATCTATACCTGCGTCTTTTATCGTTTTCCCAGAGGTAGAGCCATCGAACAATTCTTGTTGCAAATCTTCCATGAATTCATATTTGATTAATTCATCAAGAGGAATTTTTTGTAACAGGGAAATATTGTTGATACTAAATACGGTAACGGCATCCACTGGGATGAAATCCTGGGATTTTTGGGCATTGAGTTCAACTGTTGTACATAACAACAGAAGTGTTAAACATAGCGTTTTCATGCTTTTTATTCTTGAGTGAAGGCGTTTTATCTACCTCTTATGGTTTCAGAGGACTAAGATAAATGGTATTTTCCAATAAACTCGGGTTTTGGCTCAAAGAATATGCATTCGATTTAAGCATAACCGCCATTTTGTTCTTTGCCATTATCGCTGATTTGTTGCTAAAGTCTTTCACCAATCTATCAAAACGGGTGATAGAAATATAATTGCCTTGTTTTAGTAGATTTATTTCTTCCTCATTCAATCGATCTACTTTCTTAATACTGAATTCAGGTACAGACCTTTCAAAACTTCCTTCTTTCCGCGTCAACCAATCCACGTTGTCCCCTAAAAAGTCATCATTCCCTTTCACCTCACTTTTAACTGCACTTTTAATCGCTTCTTGGAGAAGCTTAACGGATTTAAAATCGCATTGCAATCTAAAAATGTAATTGCCAAAGTCCGCACCCATGTGAACATTTTTTATCCCTTCTTTTCCTTCAAATACCGTAATAAAATGATCTATTCTACTTTGAATCTCTGCTCTATTTGGAATCTTTTTACCATCTAAACTATCCAAGGCCAACAAAGATGAAATCTTCACTTTAGAGGAAGACAGGTTAATGTTGTATTTGAATGTTCCAGACCCATCCTCATTGATCGTAATGTCATCCAATATTTCAATACAAGACGACATTATAAACAAGGTGATTAAAGTCAAGAAAAGATATGCTTTTTTCATGGGTCAAAATTAGTGAAATAACAATTCAAAAATGATACCACGATTTATTTAAATAAGAAAGTAGAAGCAAGAATTAAGAAGTGGGGCGTTTCTTACTTTTTATTTCTTCCCTCTTACTTCTTCCTTCTAATTTCTTACTTTTGCACAAAACTTACAAGTAGATGGAAAAATTCTCCACAAACAAAGCACCAAAACCAGTCGGAATGTACCCTCATGCGCGAAAAGCAGGTGGATTGTTGTTTTTGTCTGGGGTTGGGCCAAGAACCGCAGGTTCAGATTCGAATGATTCGCATGTGCCAGGATTGAAATTGGACCACAACGGGAATTTTTTAGAATTTGATTTTGAAGCGCAATGTCGAAGTGTATTTGACAATGTGAAAATCATATTGGAAGAATCTGATTCAAGCTGGGAAAAATTAGTTGACGTTACTGTATTTTTAACGAATATGAAACGAGATTTTGCTACTTACAACAGAATTTACGCTGAGTATTTCAAGGACAATTTACCGTGTCGTACGACTTGTGAAATCAGCTCACTCCCTACGCCCATTGCTATTGAGTTAAAATGCATTGCATCACTTTAAAATCAAAAAATAAATGATTCGTTTTATTATTCGCAGTGCACTAGCACTAGCAGCTATAATTTTTACCGTTATACTTTTCAAGAACGGTAATTGGGGTTGGGGAATTGTCATGATTCCGGTTATCGTAATTGTCGGGTTGACTTTTTTCAGAAATGAAAACATGATTTTGGCAATGAACCAAATGCGTTTGGGAAATACCGACAAGGCAAAAAGTTTGATGAACAAAATCACACATCCACAGTTGATGCCGAGAAAGCAACATGCTTACGTGATTTTCCTTCAAGCGGTTTTGAATACGCAAGAATTTGGTTTTGGAAAAACGGAAGCTATGTTGAGAAAAGCTTTGACACTTGGTTTGCGAACGAAACAAGATAACTCTGTTGCTCGCATGCACTTGGCAGGTATTTGTGCTCAAACAGGACGTAAGTCTGAAGCATTGACCTTGTTGGCTGAAGCGAAAAAAATGGACGAAAAAGGAATGATGAAAGACCAAATCAATCAAATGCAAAAGCAATTGAAAATAGCACCGTCCAAAAACCAAATGCGCATGGCTACAATGCAAGGTGGTCGAAAGAAATCTCCACGTAGATAGTTTTGGGTAAGGACACACCAAAAGTTTATGCCGATTTTCCGAAGAACTATTCTCTTTTGGATGCAGGTGGTGGACAGAAACTCGAGAAATGGGGAGAGGTTATAACCATTCGCCCAGAACGTCAAGCTTATTTCAAATCAGGTATTCTTTTTACAGATTGGGAAAAACAAGCGCATTGGAAATTCATAGAAAAGTCTGGTCAGAAAGGTGTTTGGAAGAATTTAAATCCATCGGCTAAAAACTGGCAGTTGGAAATAGAGGGTTTGAAACTGAATCTAGAATTGACCCATTTCAAACATGTCGGGTTGTTTCCGGAACAGAACATCAACTGGAAATTCATCCAGAAAAACCTACATCCCAAACAACGTTTTTTAAATCTATTTGCCTACACTGGATCTTCTTCATTGGTAGCAAAAGCGAAAGGTGCCGAGGTGCTGCACGTCGATTCAGTGAAGCAATTGGTCGGCTGGGCCAAAACCAACATGGAAACGTCCGAACTTTCAGACATCAAATGGGTGCTTGAAGATGCTTTGAAATTTGCTCAGCGCGAAGCAAAACGTGGGAATAAATATCACATGATTCAGATGGATCCGCCCGCTTGGGGATTAGGAACGAAAGGTGAGAAATGGAAATTAGAAGATAAAATTCAGGAGTTGGTCAAAACGTGTTACGAGATTCTAGAACCGAAAGGGTGGTTGATTTTGAACACTTACAGTCCGAGCTTGAAATTGGCCCAAACGCGATCAATAGTGAAGAATATTTTTCGAAATGACCCGGAAACTGCTGCAGAATTGTGGATGAAAACGGAGACGGGAAAGGATATGTATTTTGGAGATTTGGTGAGGGTGAGGAAATAATTTAAAAACTCAGCGTAGTTCACCTCTCTCCCTCCTCAAGGAGGGATACTCCATTCCAATTTCTGATTCTAGTTTCGTTCTTCCCTCCTTGAGGAGGGACAGAGGGAGGTGAAAGTTTCGAATTCCTTCATACACGAAACCTACTCAAACAATCCCACCAAATCACTCTTAGAAAGCGACTTCAAAACCGAATCATCCGTCCGCACCAAATCCTCGGCGAGTTCTCTTTTCGATTCTTGCAAAGTCATGATCTTATCTTCTATCGTATCGGGACAAATCAAACGAACAGCAACTACATTTTTCTTCTGTCCGATTCTATAACTTCTATCAATCGCTTGATTTTCAACAGCTGGATTCCACCATGGATCGACGATGTACACATAATCTGCTTCTGTAAGATTCAAGCCTGTCCCTCCTGCTTTGAGACTGATTAAGAAAACGCGAACCTCTTCATCATTCTGAAAACGGTGGACAATTTCTTCTCTCTTTTTCGATTTTCCAGTCAAATATTCATGCGAAATTTCTTCTTTGTCGAGTTCAATTCGAATCAAATCCAACATCGTAACAAATTGCGAAAAAACTAGGATTTTATGATGCTTGTGCTTGTTGCGGATTTCCTCTAAAAGCACAGTTATTTTTGCCGATTCTGCTCCGTAGTCCACATCATCTGGCAAGATTTTCGGTGAATCACAAATCTGACGAAGTTTGGTCAAACCAGCCAAGAGCAACATACTTTTATTGATATCAAACTCCGTTCTGTCTCTGCTTAAAAGCGAATCCCGAATCTCTGTTCGTTTCGAATCGTAAACGGCGCGCTGCTCCTCGCCCATTTCACAATACAAGACCATTTCTGTTTTTTCGGGCAACTCTTTTGCGACTTGTTTTTTCGTTCTGCGGAGTAAAAATGGATTGATTTTTTCTTGTAATTCTTTCGCTCGACCAAAATCCTTGAACTTATCAATTGGCGTCGAATATTCATCACGGAAACGTTTTACTGAACCAAAAATTCCAGGAATGGCAAACGAGAACTGAGCAAATAAATCGAAGGTATTGTTCTCTATTGGTGTTCCTGTTAACACCACTCTGTTTCGGGCTTGCAACAATCGCGACGCTTTGTACCTAATGGATTGTGGATTTTTTATTGCCTGCGACTCGTCCAAGAATATATAATCGAAAGGAAATTTCTTCAATTTATGTACATCAGACAGCAAAGTTCCGTAGGTCGTTAAAACAATATCATATTGCGGAAAATCATTCGTGTTTTTGGCTCTTGTTGGGCCATAATTCGTGAAAACTCGTAGAGTTGGAGCAAATTTCTCTATCTCTCTGGTCCAGTTGAACATCAAAGAAGTAGGAACAATTACCAAATGCGTTCTGTCCTTTCCTTTTTCTTTCAAAGAGAGAATAAAGGCAATAATCTGAATGGTTTTCCCGAGTCCCATGTCGTCGGCGAGGCATCCACCAAAATTGAATTCATCCAAGAAGTGCAGCCAATTCAAACCATCTTTTTGATAATCACGCAGCTTAGCATTTAAGCCTTTCGGCACTTTTATCTTTTTGATGTTTTTGAAATTCTTGATTTGTTCTTTCAAATTTTCGATTTCGGTGAACACCTGATTATCAATCATTTCATCTTCGAAGAGCTCATTGATCACCGAATAATTTACTTTCGCGATTCGAATTTTATCTTCTACAACATCTCCTGAACGGAAATACGCACTGAATTTGGCGATCCATTCTTCTGGTAGTAACCCGTGCGAACCATCACCCAAAACGACATAATTACTTTGGTTCCGAATGGCTTTTTGGACTTCTTGCAAAGTCACCGGTTGATCTGCGAAATTCAATTTTATCGAGGTATCAAACCAATCCAAGCCACTGCTCACATTTATCGTTACCGACATTTTTGCTGGATTCCAATTGTTCTTTTTCAACTCACGGAAACCCATTACTACCACTTCCTCATCGGCCCAAACGGAGAAAGCATCAGCGAACCAACCTTCGTTGTAAAATTTCTTTTTGTGGAGATAAAAATGATCGAAACCGCCCAGTTGATCTTCAAATTCTTCGCGCTGCCGAATCAACATACCGAGAAATTTGTCTTCCATTTTTTTATCCCTTGGAATCGAATACCACTCACCCACTTCGTCAACCCCCGAAAGTTGTTTTTGACTTAGAACAGGCACCTCCATTTTTCCATATCGAATAGCAGGAGTGATGAGAATATAATTGTCTGATTCGGACAAATAAATCATCTTTTTGGGTCCTGTTGACTTAATAAAATTCGCAATTTGTTTCTTGCTCGCTTTTTTCTTGAAGGCATAATCGATTTGAACATCCTCTTCCAAAGGCGCTAAATATTCTCGGTGAAATTCTTCGTATTGTACAATTGGAATCAATAAACGATGATTGTATTCTTTAAAAAAGGAATAGAGTTTGTATTTTTTTTCGCCTTCCAGAGCATACAATTCGCCTTCAATGTCAAAGAAAAACTGGAGTTTTAATTTCAAGGATTTGAACTCTATTTTTCTGTCGTTGTGATTCAGAAAAGGGATGATTTCATAGAATTCACCTTTTTGCTTGATATCCAGAGAAACATAGGCGCGACCATCAAAATGGATGTGGCGGCGTTGGATATTTTTGGCAGAAATGGAGTTGGAACCGTCCGCTTCGACTAAATAATAAGGCAATTTAAATGGGTTTTTTAGTACGCCTTTTAATGCTTTCAACTGAGATGGAATATCATCATCGCGCTGATAAACTCCCTTAAAAAAGGCGACAGCACTGTAAAACTTCAATTCGCCCGAAGCATCCCTGCCTTGCATTTCCAGATTCGGATCTACCATGTTCAAAGGGTTTTTCGGTTTGCCTGTTCCTGTCACTTTCGCATCGAAAATCTGCA
>DGBF01000011.1:23805-24508 GCA_002384725.1 Flavobacteriales bacterium UBA4011 | reverse complement strand
GCTTCTGTAACTTATAAAAGGTCGCTGCTCCTACAATTCCTCCTCCAACTATCGCTATATCGTACGTCATCTACTTGCTAAATTTGGTCACAAAAATACGAAAACTAATAGACGAAGTAAACGGGTAAAACGCGAAAGTTTGGTTCGAAATACGGGCTGCGTTGATAAATAAAATACAATTGCGCCCACTGACTTTTTGCGAAATCGACATCATTTTTCCGCTTTTCATCCAATTCCTTCTTTAAATCTGGATTCTCTCTTAGTAAGTCAGCCGCAATATCTTCGAAAACATAGGGGGAGAAGTATTCTTTTTCATCCATGTAACTATCGAAAAAATTCCAAGCAAAATAACTGTCCTCAGTTTGAGCAAACAATACCGATTGCAAAAAGAACATATTCGTTTGAACTGCGGGAATTAAATAATCTCCAGCCTTCACTTTTACTTTTTCTTTCACCAACTCTATTTCTACCTCTGAGTGTAAAAAGTGATTTTCATAAGGCGAATTGGGACTTTTGAAACTTTTCACCTTTTGTTTATAAGCATCTATTGTTCCATCTATGGTTATTTCTACCATGCCAATTTTGTTTGCCTTAAGTCTATCAATTACATCGTGCGCCTGACCGGAAACAAGATATTGATTAGGCAAAGCCACTGAATCCGTCGCAATGTGCGTTTGATAAAAAGGAATTTTCTTCGTCCATG
>DGBF01000011.1:23492-23695 GCA_002384725.1 Flavobacteriales bacterium UBA4011 | reverse complement strand
GGAATTTTCTTCGTCCATGGTTCATTTCTATCGTAATACAATCGGTCCAAACCTGTCACTTCGCTTTTCTCATACTTTGCCGCAAAACCTTTGAAAGTGATACTATCTGCTTTCGATTCGTCCAATTTAAAATTGAAATAATGATACTTCTGAGACTTTTGGAAATCGAGTGCGTCTTCTCTCGCTTTTTCAATCGCCTTACT
>DGBF01000011.1:21124-23293 GCA_002384725.1 Flavobacteriales bacterium UBA4011 | reverse complement strand
CAATACATTACCATCTCCTCGAAAAAAGCCAAAGTAGCTTGAACTCGCTCTGGAAAAGGTTTAAGCATGTGGGTTTCGACGGTAAATGAAAAGGTATTGAATAGAGAAGCATAACCCATAGCGTAACGCGGCAAATCATTGAATGCGACAATTCCATTGTCCGGAATCTGGTTTTTTAAATCGATGTAGGGTACCAAATCTATTTTCCGTTCAGTCAAACCCTTCTTTAATTTAGGAATCATTTTACAATTGGTTTGATCCTCCATACTTGGCGTCAAACGCTCTTTTAATGGAGAAATCAGCGTGCAAACATGCTGATAATCCGCACCATTGGTTACGTGATTATCGATAAACACATCCGGATTAAGCGCATGGAAAATCTTCGTGAACGTAAATGCATTCTTTGAATCCATTTTTATAAAATCTCGGTTCAAGTCTAAATTTTGAGCGTTCCCTCTGAATCCATATTCCTCGGGTCCATTTTGATTCGCTCGACTAGTCCCTGAGCGTGTCATCATTCCTCCGATATTATAGGCAGGAATGAAAGCAATCACCGGCATATTCTTCGTTTTTTTACCCTTTTCTATCCAGTTTTTAGTCCAAATCAACATAGCATTTACACCATCTGGTTCTCCTGGGTGAATGGCATTGTTGACCAGAATAGTTGTTGATTTCCTTGCTTTTGTGATCGTTTGAATGGAATCATTGGCACCATTGATCACAAATAAATAAATGGGTAATCCATAATCCGACATACCCATTTGGAATAGTTCTATTTCATCGTGGCTATTTGCCCAAGTTTGGCATTGATTTATGACCTCTGGATAGGTGGGAGTTGAATTTCCATCCCATTGTCCATGAGCCATACTTTGAAGTCCAAAAACAATTATACTTGAAATAAGAATACGCATATTTTCCATTTTATTTATAAGGAAGATAAAAGTACGGAATAAGTCTAATCCAAATAAACCATGGAGAAAATTCAGAATATTTCTTAATTAGTTGGGGTCTCCACGATATAAACCCTACCTTTAAAATTATGGACAAGAAAACCCAAAATATATACAGAATATTGTTTGGTGTAATCATAATAACAGGCGTCATATTCGTGTCGTTCAAATATCTCTTAAAAGGTCCTCCGTTTATTAAAGTCATGGCAATAGGTCTGGTTGTAGGCGTGAGTTATTTGGTAATCGATTATATCAGCAAAAAAAACAAAGAAAATAAATAATGAGTAAATTTCAGAAACAATTTCAAGACTTAGATCCGAAAAAAACAAGAAGATATGTTGCACTTGGTGTGGTAGGGTTAATCTTTATAGTACTCTTTTTTAGATCATGGACAGACATCAATCCAGGTGAAGAAGGATTCGTTTATCGACCTTATGGAGGTGGAGTAGAAAAAGAAAAAACATATGGTGAAGGAACAATATTAATTGCTCCATGGAATGAAATGATCACCTACAACACGCGGCAACAGTCGAAATCGTATACGTCAGAGGTAATGGATATTAACGGTACGGATATTAACGTAAAAATTGCCGTTAACTATTCTGCGGCTGGCGGAAAAATAGCCAATCTTCACTTGAAGCACGGACCCGAATTCATTACATTTATAGACGACAAAGCGCAAGGTGCCATTAAAGATGTAATTGGTCGCTACACCTATGAACAAGTATATAGCTCCAAACGTGAAGCCTTGGAAGGAGAAATAGAATCTATTCTTCAAAACGATTTTAAAGGAAATTACATAACCTTGCATTATGTTGAAATTGCCGATGTGAATCTTCCTCCGAATATTGCTGGAGAGATTACCAACAAGGAAACACAAAAACAACGTAATCAGACCGCAAAAGAAAAACAAAAAGAACAAGAATACCTTGCTAATGCTCGCATTGAAAAAGCTCGAGGAGATTCTTCTTTGGTTATCTCAGCTCGATTTAAAGCCGAAGCAATCTCATTGGAAGCCAAACAAATCTCACAAAATCCATCTTATATTGAATTAAAGAAGTGGGAAAAATGGGATGGTATTGGCTCCCCTTTTGGCGAGAGCAATGTATTTGGTGCTGGAGTTTCTGTCCTAAAGGGTTACAAGTAATCCATAATTTGCATGTAAATTTGCCCATGCGAATAGACATTCTTACTTTATTACCAGAATTACTCGAAGGTC
>DGBF01000011.1:20612-21025 GCA_002384725.1 Flavobacteriales bacterium UBA4011 | reverse complement strand
CAGAATTACTCGAAGGTCCTTTTTCTGCCTCTATCATGAAACGAGCACAAGAAAAAGGTCTTGTTGAAATTCATATGCACAACATCCGCGATTATTCAACGAACAAGCATAAAAATGTCGACGACTATCAATATGGCGGTGGCGCTGGAATGGTGATGAGCATTGAACCCATTGCTGCCTTGATTGACAAATTGAAGGCAGAACGAGATTACGATGAAATTATCTACATGACTCCTGATGGTGAAGTTTTAGATCAAGGCGAATGTAATGATTTGTCGCTGAGAGGAAATCTGATGATTCTTTGCGGACATTACAAAGGAGTGGATGAACGGATTCGTGAACATTATATCACCAAAGAAATATCGATTGGTTCGTATGTTCTATCGGGTGGTGAATTGGCTGCAGCAGTTGTG
>DGBF01000011.1:16203-20488 GCA_002384725.1 Flavobacteriales bacterium UBA4011 | reverse complement strand
TTGTGCGTTTAATTCCGGGTGTTATTGGCGACGAACAATCTGCATTAACAGATTCTTTTCAAGATAATTTATTGTCACCACCGGTTTATACTCGTCCTCCTGAATTTAATGGATGGAAGGTTCCTGAAGTTTTGCTTTCTGGCGATTTCAAGAAGATTGACGCTTGGCGCGAGGAACAGGCGTTGGATAGAACGACGAAGCGGAGGCCAGATTTGTTGGAGTAATTCAAGTATTTAAATTTTAGTAACGAAGTATGATTTAAGTTTAAATCTCTGATTTTTAATATTATCTGATTAGTCAGTTTGCGAATTGGCAAATTGAAAACCTTTGTCAGAATTGTTTAAACCAAAACCTTAATTTCTTAACTACACATATCACTATAACTCATATGATCGACAATATTCAAAATGCCATAGAAACTCTAAAATCAGGAGGAACCATCCTCTACCCAACTGATACCATTTGGGGAATTGGCTGTGATGCCACCAACGAGGAGGCTTGCCAGAAAATAATGGATATCAAAAAAAGACCTGAAAACAAAAGTTTCGTCCTTTTAGCCGATAGCTTCAATATGGTTGAGTTATACATTCCCGATTTTGCTGATGTAGTTTATGATTTAGTTGATTTATCCACGAGACCGTTGACGATCATTTATCCTAATGCGAGAAAATTAGCTCCGAGCGTTCTGGCCGAAGATGGTTCCATTGGCATACGAATTACCACCGACCCCACCTGTCTGAAATTGATACGCGGTATGAGAAAACCATTGGTGAGCACTTCTGCTAACCTTTCTGGCGAAAATTTCGGGAAAAATTATGGGGAGATTTCAGAGGATATAAAAAGCAAAGTAGATTTCTGTTTGAAGGAAAGAGTGAACGAACAATTGAATATTCCATCGCAAATTATCAAAGTTGATTTAGATGGAACCGTTGAAATAATTCGAAAATGAGGACCTACTCGCCTTTGATATCTTTACAAGAGCTAATTGCACTCCAGACATCACAAAATGTTATTCTAATCGATGCAAGTAATTCCAAAACAGCAAAAAGCGATTATAACACCTCTCATTTAAAAGGAGCACTATTCGTTGACACAAATACCGAATTGAGTAATACAGCTCAAGATCCTAAATTCGGTGGACGTCATCCTTTACCTTCACTCGAAGACTTTTCTTAGTCATTAAGTATATTGGATATCACCCATCAAAGCCATGTGGTCTTTTACGATTAGAATCACGGTGTAAATGCCGCTGCTCGATTTTAGTGGATGCTGAAGTCTCTCAATTATGAAAAAGTTGTAGTTTTAAAAGGCGGGCTGCATGTCGCTTTGAGCAAGGGGTACCAAACCCAAAGTGGAATTGAGGAGCAATAAGAACAGAAAGTTATCCAGTCGATTCGTGGACTCTACCTACTATCGAAATGAATCTGATTAAGACAATGATGGCAACTCACGATTTTTAATAATTGATGTTCGCGAACCAGAAAGATACAAAGTTGATTATGGACCGATTGACCAAATTGCGGGACATATCCCAGGTGCTATTAACATACCGTTCAAAGAAAATTTAGATGAAAACGGATGTTTTTTGCGAGTAGATCAACTCTGAATTAAATACAAAACGGCTTTCGCGGATAAGAAATTGACTGATGTGGTCCTTCATTCATTGCGGGTCATTGGTAACCACCTACAATTCAATATTAGCCATTTGTCACGCTGGTTTTGACCTTCCAAACCTATATGTTGGTTCATGGAGCGAATGGAGCAGAAATTTATCGAAGTAGGTCAATTATCTATCACTAAATCCGGACTAAAACTCGAAAATTTAAGTCCGGATTTCTCACAAAGAGTTTGTATTTCAATAATTTAATATCTAAAATAACAATTAATAAACCCCTTTGTCACCTCCAAAGAACTGACTATCTTTGCATCCGAAAATGAATTACGAAAAACACCTTCAACACCCTGTTTTTAAGGTAGCCTCTCAAATTGTGACAGAAAATAATCTGGAAGCATATGTGATTGGTGGTTTTGTGCGTGACCTACTTTTAGATCGACCGTCCAAAGACATCGATATCGTTGTTGTAGGAAATGGTTTGAAACTTGCTGAAATGTGTGGCGAAAAACTTCGGGTGAAGAAAGTTTCCCTGTTCAAGAAATTCGGAACTGCGCAATTCAAATACAAAGATTTAGAAGTTGAATTCGTTGGGGCGCGCAAAGAATCCTATCAAAGAGATTCTAGAAAACCTATTGTTGAAGATGGCACCTTGGAAGATGATCAAAACCGTCGTGACTTCACTATCAATGCAATGGCGCTTTCACTTCATAAAGACAATTTTGGTGAACTAATTGACCCTTTCAATGGTATCAAAGATTTAGAGAAAGGAATTCTGCGTACGCCGCTTGAACCAGAGAAAACATATAGCGACGACCCTCTCAGAATGATGCGTGCCATTCGTTTTGCTTCGCAATTAGACTTCAAAATCGAATCGAGTAGTTTAAAAGCGATTAAAGAAAATTCGGAAAGGTTGCAGATTATTTCGATGGAAAGAATCATGGATGAGTTGAATAAAATCATTCTAAGTCCAGCCCCTTCCAGAGGATTTAAACTCGCATACTCTACCAATTTATTGCATCAGTTCTTCCCTGAATTAATTGCCCTTCAAGGCATTGAGACGATCAACGGAAAATCCCATAAAGACAACTTTTTCCATACTTTGGAAGTTCTCGATAACATTTCTGAAAATACGGACGATTTATGGTTGAGATGGGCCGCGATAATGCACGACATTGCCAAAGCACCAACCAAACGTTTCGATCAAAAAGTAGGATGGACTTTTCACGGACATGAAGATCTAGGCGCGCGCATGACACCTAAGATTTTTACACGATTGAAACTACCTCTCGATCACAAAATGAAATTCGTCCAAAAAATGGTTCGCTTGCATTTGCGCCCTATCTCTTTGGTTCAAGATCATGTAAGCGATTCTGCGGTGCGACGTCTGCTTTTTGAAGCTGGTGATGATATTGAATCTTTGATGACTTTGTGTAATGCCGACATTACTTCGAAGAACGAAATGAAAGTCAAGAAATTCAAAAAGAATTTTGACAATGTTGTTCAGAAAATGAAAGATATCGAACAGAAGGATCATGTTCGCAATTTTCAACCTCCGATTAGTGGCGAATTAATTATGAAGATTTTTGATTTGAGCCCCTGTGCGCACATCGGAAACATTAAAGCCGACATAAAAGAGGCTATTTTAGATGGGAAGATTCCAAATGAATACGAAGCGGCATACAATTTGATGCTGGAATTAGGTACTAAAATTGGGTTAAAAGCGTCTGAATCAGCAAGCAAATAGCCGAATAATATTGTAAATTTGTAATACCCGAGCAAGGGCCAATTGAAATGAAGGGATTAAAATTTAGAGTTCTTCTCGATAGTGAACAAAGCCAAGAAGTTTTTCGTGATATTCTAGTGAGCACCGAAGATACGTTTGAGTCGTTTTATGAAACGATAAAAAAATCATTCAACTTCACAGGACAAGAAATGGCATCTTTTTATGTTTCCAATGAATATTGGGATAAAGGTCACGAAATCAGCTGGATGGACATGAGATATGACGAGTCTGACAAAGCGGACGAGCTCCCAACGGTTATGGCAACTGCCAAAATGAAAGATTTCATTACTGCCGGGGATCAAAAGTTTATTTTAGTCTATGATTTTCTGCGCATGTGGATTTTTCTAATCGAATTGATTGGATACCAGGATGATGCGCCTAATTCACCAGAGGTTTTAATGGCAATTGGCGAGGCTCCACTTGAAAATTCTAAACCGATTTCGCATGTGATTTTTGGTGGTGACGATGATTCCGATGACGACGATGATTTTGGTTTTGATGATATGGAAGATGGCTTCGATGAAGAAGATTTTAGCAGTTTAGATGATTTTGAAATTTAATGGAAGGTAAAAAATGGGGCGACCCTATCGGAAAAGGAATACTAGACTACGCAGAAAATCGCCGTCCCGGGGATATAATCGTAATGTCTGACATATGTGACGATGACATTATTCCTTTAGAAGTTTTGTTCCGCAAATTTGACGAAATGCCCGAATTAGAAAAACGGGCCTTGGAAGAATGTGACGGAAAAGTACTCGATGTTGGAGCTGGAGCTGGAGCTCATGCGACTCATTTAATTAAGGAGCTAGAAATGGATGCTCATTGCATCGAAATTTCTCCTGGAGCGGTAGAACATTTGCAAGACGTAGAAATTCCCGTTCGTCAAT
>DGBF01000011.1:10841-16102 GCA_002384725.1 Flavobacteriales bacterium UBA4011 | reverse complement strand
CAAGACTTAGAAATTCCCGTTCGTCAAATCAATTTCTTCGATGTAAAAGATGAAAAATACGATACCGTTTTGATGCTTATGAATGGAATCGGTATTGCTGGAACCCTTTCAAACCTTGAGAAAACCTTGCTTCATGCAAAATCACTTTTGAATCACAACGGAAAAATCATTTGTGATTCATCCGATATAAAATACCTGTATGAAGATGAAGACGGCTCAATGTTGGTCAATCTAAATACGGAATACTACGGAAATTTTCGTTTTAAAATGAAGTACAAATCCGAAGTTGGACCTTGGTTCGATTGGCTGTATGTAGATTTTGACACTCTTTTTCAAACTGCGAAAAAAGTGGGACTTCACGCCAGCAAACTGTACGACGAAGACGATCATTTTCTGGCAGAAATCAAAATAGCTGACTAAATGAAGTCGATTCTTTCCTTACTTTTTACTTTTCTTTTTTCGAGTTTATTTGCTCAGAATCAAGATATTGACCCAAATGATTTACACAATCTATTTTGGAAAATCGAACATCCATACAGCAAAAAAGTCGGGTATTTGATTGGAACGATTCACTTGATTGACAAAGATAAATTCGTCCTTCCAAAAGAAGTGACGAAAAGAATCAGTAAAGCTGACGTTTTGTATGTTGAAATTGCGGAAATGCAAGATCAAGCGAAAGCAATGGAATTATCGATGATGAAAGAAGGTCGTATGACAGATATATTGTCGAAAGAGCAGCGAGATTCTGTTTACGTCTATACCAATACAGAATTTGGAATGGATTCGGCGAAGTTTGAGAAATTGATGGGGAAATTCAAACCGCTCGTTTTTTCTCAACTTGCTTTCGCTAAACTATTGACCTCCGCCAAAAGCTACGACCTCACGATAAGTGCCCTTGCGAAAGAAAACAAGATACCAGTAGAAGGATTTGAAACCTTGGAAGAACAAATGGGCTTTTTCGATTCGATGTCCGATGAACTCAAGATAGAATTGATTATGCAGACGGTCCGTAAAAATGATTCAAATGAAGAAGAATGGGAAAAAATGCAGAATCTTTATTTGGACCAAAACCTCCCTGAATTGTTGAAAGTAGGTGAATTTAAAGGTGAAATGTCTGATTTCATGAATACCACAATTAGCGAGAATAGAAACGTAAAATGGGTATCTAAATTGGATAAAGAATTCGACAAAAATAATTTATTCATTGCGGTTGGAGCTGCTCATTTGCAAGGAGATAGAGGACTAATTAATCTGTTATTGTCAAAAGGATATGTTCTTACTCCTATTTCCATCCAGTTAAACTAAACATTATGAACCGATCATTAAAATTTCTTGTCGCATTATTTTCTTTGGTATTTGTCCTTTCCGCTTGCACTGGATATTCAGACTCTCAGAAAAAAGCCTTTGATGAAAAATTACAAGTTTTCATGAAAAAAGAAAACTTACAATTGACCAAAACAAGTTCAGGCGTTTATTACAAAATTGTAACCAAAGGAAAAGGATCCATCATCAAATACAACGATAAAATTAGGGTGATGTACACGGGTAAAAACATGGATGTTACAGTCTTCGACGAAAAAACAACACCAATCGAATTCAACCTTAAAAACTTGCTACCAGCATGGAAAGAAATCTTGATTGGACAACCTGCTGGAAGTATTTTTTATATCGCGACTCCACCACAAATGGGTTATGGATCACAACAAGCCGGAAATTTACCGCCGAACAGCTGTCTTTTCTTTGAAATCAAGGTTATGTCGACCCTTTAAATCTTCGCCTTGACTTTTTGACTATTTTACTTGCCTTAACCAATCCTAAACTCTACTTTTGAGCTCGATTTTAAACAGACAATACAACCCAAATGAGCGTACTCGTTAATAAAGATTCCAAAGTAATTGTTCAAGGATTCACTGGAAGTGAAGGAACTTTTCATGCTGGTCAAATGATTGAATTCGGAACCAACGTTGTTGGAGGTGTTACTCCAGGAAAAGGTGGTACTTCACATCTGGACCGTCCAGTGTTCAACACAGTTTCTGAAGCTGTAGAAAAAACAGGAGCTGATGTTTCAATTATTTTCGTTCCACCTGCATTTGCAGCCGACGCTATTATGGAATCAGCCGCTGCTGGTATCAAAGTAATCGTTTGTATCACGGAAGGAATTCCTGTTGCAGATATGGTGAAAGCAAAAGAGTACTTGAATGGATTGGATACAAGATTGATTGGACCAAATTGTCCAGGATTGATTACAGCTGGTGAAGCGAAGGTGGGCATAATGCCAGGATTCGTTTTCGAAAAAGGTAAAATTGGAATTGTTTCTAAATCAGGAACTTTGACATATGAAGCAGCGGATCAAGTTGTGAAAGCTGGATTAGGAATTACAACTGCTATCGGAATTGGTGGTGATCCAATTATTGGAACAACGACAAAAGAAGCAGTTGAATTATTAATGAATGACCCAGACACAGACGGAATCGTTATGATTGGTGAAATTGGTGGAAATCTTGAAGCAATCGCTGCTCGATGGATCAAAGAGAATTCTAGAAAACCAGTAGTTGGATTTATCGCAGGTGAAACAGCTCCAAAAGGCCGTACAATGGGTCACGCAGGCGCAATCGTTGGTGGTGATGATGATACCGCTGAAGCGAAAAAACGCATCATGCGCGAGTGTGGAATTCACGTTGTGGATTCTCCAGCTCAAATTGGTCAAAAAATGAAAGAAGTTTTAGGCGTTACAGCTTAATTTCAGCCTATTTAATTGAACGGGGGTTCTTATTTAGATCCTCCGTTTTTTTATGCCTTGATTTTTTTTCAATTTGATCATTTAGTTTTTTTGCGTCAAATTCTTTTCTTAATTTTATAATCCTGATAATCAGAAAGGTAAAATTTTACACTTATGAGAATAAGATTACTAGTAGTATTTCCTCTGCTTTTCACAACGATCATTTCTTGCACCTCGGATACCGATACATCCAAAAAAAATGAATCTATTCCTTCAAAAACTGAAGTTAATTGTGAAACCTTGTGGGCAAATATGGCGCCTGAAAAAGTGGTAAAAATAGAGCTCTTAAAGGAGATTTTAATTGAAAACAAAGAACTTGCAGGAGACAACAAAAAATTAATTCAAAACTTACTTGATCTATTAGAAGCTACTATTGATGATGATTTAAACTTAGCTATTGATGAACCTTTGTTTCCTATTTATCGATTGAAGAAAAATCAAATTGGAATTATACGCAAAGCTGGTCCTATTGAAGTAGATGGTCAATTTATCGACAATGCAAAGGAACACGAAATCCTGCAAGAAAACTTCGCATATCAGAGTATAGATAGTATGAGTGTTCTGGTCAATTTTCCGGAAGAGTTTTCGGAACTATTCAACGACAATCCTCCGACGATCAACTATTATTCAATTTCTCGAAAATCTCGATGTAAGTTACAAGGTTTGAGTTATCTGGACGATCAATGCCTGACATACTATCAATATGATCTAAATTTGATTGATGCACAAAATGAGGACAGTATACTTTTTGGTTCAAGACTATCGCTGGATCTCGAATTTGGTTCTTTTCTAGAAATTGACAAAGGGCTGAAATCCCAATACAAAGGGGACTGCATGGATTGTCCAAGTAACTATCCGAATCAAAAGACATTCGCCAAATTAAAAGGGACGTCCAATGTTTACTTCACGTATGCCGATTCGTTTCCGGTAAATACAAAACTTGCTGCGCCATCACGTTCACTTGTGATGAAAAAGAAAGATGGTAAAATAATTACCCTCTGGTCGTCTGAATTAGATCTTTCTGATTGCGGCTGTAATTAGTCGTAAGAACTACTTGAATCTTCCTGTGCACTGTAATCAGAAAAGGATTGGTCACTTTCATAATAGTAAATCATCACTTGCGCCACATCGCGGAGGAAATTGATTTTCCCTACTTCAAAACGATTGATATTTAAACCTGTTCGTGCTACTAAATCTGCCATCATTTCATCATAACTTTCTGGTTTGATGAGATCTATGCGTTCATAAACTATAGTTTTTCTAGTCTCATGTTTCAACAACCATAAATACTCAAGTCCCGCGGTTAAAAGAATCATTACACCATTTACAATAATAACCTCCAATAAGGAGATATTATTACTCGCCAAGGAATTAATAACTGAAAGTCCAATCACCAAAAACAAATAGGTCATCTCCTTGATTTCGACCGTATTGGTTCGGTAACGGATGATGCCAAAAATAGCGAACAACCCGAGTCCCATACCAGTATCAATGTCCAGTTTCTTCAAAGAAAAACAGATGAAAAAAGTAATTACACCAATGACATAGTAGGTAAACAAATAATCTTTGCGCTTGGTTTTCGGGTAGTACAAATACCGAATGACCACGGTCAAAACGAACAAATTTATTGCTAGTCTCATCAACAGTGTATACACATCGGTATCAAAAAATACCCATCCTAAACTATTTTCTATTGCTTTTCCGCCCATTTTGCTACGTAATTTTTTCTATTTTCAACATCTTCTCTTTGAACATGTTATGTTTCAATTTTCCTTTATAAATACTCAAAGATCCAATACAATATTTGCTCAATCGAAAGGGGNNGGGACGTTTGCCCATACTTCGCATTATTTGATTGAACTGGCCATGACGGTCAAAACGCTTTTGTTTCAGCTCCAAAATTACCAATCTATGATACTCCTGCCTTTTATCCTCCCAAGAAAAACTAAGCTCAATATCTATCGTTAGTCGCTCTTTTCTATTCAAATCTACCAAAGTGATGCGGCGATAACAATTCATCATGCTGGCGTGCAACTGACCATTTTCTTTTACAATTGCATCCACAAACTCTTCTGATTCTGGAGACAATTCTTTTTGAAACCCGCTCAATCGCATTCTCTTCTTAATCACTCGTCCTTTCTGTCGGTGCTTTACCTCTAAAAAAAACAATCCGCTTTCAACATAATTCCGAATTCGAACTTTGAATCTTTCTTCTCGTCCATTGTGATGAGCATTAAAAAAACTGAATTTTTCATCGTCGAAATACATACTCTCATAAGTCGGCATTCGAAGCCCATTAATATCGACAATTGAATATAAATCTTTCAGTTTTTCTAATAAATCAGGCAATTCGTCGATAGAAAGCGCAAACTTTGTATCCACTCTGTCCATCAAGCGAACAGCATCCATTTCTGTTAGAGAAATGGAATCGAAGGTTTCAAGTTGCGATTCTATGTTAAGCATATGTTAAACAAAGATAATT